>CAYXMN010000068.1:7694-13425 GCA_964465955.1 uncultured Planctomycetales bacterium | reverse complement strand
AAAGCTGGATCGCCGCCGGCCGCGACAATGAGTGGGCCCAGATCGAGCTGCCCGACGGCGAGCACACGCTAAGAATGACCAACAAGCAGGGCGGCGGGATCAATCTGGACGCCATCGTACTGACTGATGACCCTGCGTGGGACCCCGACAAAGCTATCGGCGACTTCCAGGGCCTGCAGTGGTACATCGCCGAGATGGCGGCGGACGTGTATGCTATGCGCTGCATGGTCTACCGCGTCGCCAGCGAGAAAGACCAGCACAAGGACATCGCGACGCAAGCCGCGATGATCAAGCTGTTCTGCACCGAGACGGCGCAGAAGGTGATCGACCGTGCGTTGCAGCTCCACGGCGGTTACGGCTACTGCAAGGAATACGACGTCGAACGCTATTACCGCGACATCCGCATCACGCGCATTTACGAGGGCACGAACGAGATCCAGAAGAACATCATCGCCCGCGATGTACTGAAGAAGGATCCGATGTTCTGGTATTAAGTGAACCGGCGGCCTCGTGCCGCGACGAGAATCAAAGTCATGAATAAGTGGCGGCGCTTTTGCCGCCATTTTCTTTTGCTTGCTACCCAATCGCAAGACGCGCTGTATATATTGCATTACACCTACACATGTAAAGGGAGGTCGACTGCTGCGCCACGATAAACTGCTTGCCTTACTGCTGATTTCCGCCTGTGGTGTTCAGCAATTAGACTTGTAACCCGATGCGTCATAAGCCAACACTGCCCTGGGCTGCATTCAGCCTCGCGCTGATCACTCTGGCCGTCTTCGTCTGGGAGCTTCTGGGCCCTGGCGGTATCGACGGAGCGCGCGAGCAATTTGGCTGCTGCCCAAGTCTCATCGCCCATGGCGGCTTGCTACCAGGCACGCGACTCCCCGCTTTGCTCGGAGTTTTCACTGGCATGTTCATGCATGCGAGTTGGACCCACTGGCTGGCGAACATGGCCATCCTCTTGGCTGTCGCGCTCGGACTTGAGCGGATCCTTGGCTGGTCGAAGTTCCTGCTGCTTTACTTTGCTGGCGGGATCGCCGCGCAACTCATCATAGTGCTGGCACACTCCGATTACGCTGGTGCAGCGGTTGGCGCAAGCGGGGCGGTCAACGGCGTTTGGGCGGCCTGGCTCCTCGCTCCACGTGCGAACTTATCCGCCATGCTGCCACTCGTCCGCCCTGTTGCTTGGCGGCGCTGGCTTAGGTTAGCGGTCCAAGTGGCGGTGGCGGGTGTGATGTGTGCTGCATTTGCGGGATGGTACGGCGATAGTTTGTTCTCGCTGTACGCTGGCGCAGGCTGGCGGGTGTTCTGGTCGACAAGCTTCATCGCCCATCTGGCTGGCGCATTATGCGGCGCGATCCTGTTTGGAGCGTACTTGCTAATTACGAGCCGGCGCGCCAACCAAGCTCGCCGTTCAACCGCAGCCTAGATGCGGCTTAGCGCCAGCCACTATAATCCTCGCCGGTGGCACGCACTGAAACCGCGCCGGTGGTTGAGACACGCAAGCTCGGGCTGACGTATCCCGGCGGCATGCGCGCCCTCGAGTCCGTGGACTTCTCTGTCGCCCCCGGCGAGGTAGTCGCTGTAATTGGCAAGAGCGGCGCGGGCAAGAGCACGCTGTTGCGCTGCCTCAACGGCCTGCTTACGCCCACTGACGGCGAAGTGCTCTTCCAAGGCGAGCCGGTGCAGGCCAGCGCCGCCCGCGCGCGCCACGTGCGCCGCCACACCGGGATGATCTTCCAGAGCTTCGGGCTGGTGCCGCGCGTCAGCGTGCTGGGCAACGTGCTGATCGGCCGCGCGGGGCAAGTCCCCGCCTGGCGCGGGCTGTGCTTCCGCTTCAGTGACGCCGAACGTCAGCTCGCCCTACGCAGCCTGCAGCGCGTGGAAATCCTCGACCAGTGGCGCAAGAAGCCCAGCGAGCTGTCCGGTGGGCAGCAGCAGCGCGTGGCCATCGCGCGCGCGCTGTGCCAGGAACCCGCAGTGCTGCTGGCCGATGAGCCGGTGTCCAGCCTCGACCCCGCCACCGCGCGCATCGTGCTGGACTATGCCGTGCAGATTTGCCGCGAGGATGGCATCGCCATGGTGGCGAACCTGCATTCCGTCGCGCTGGCAAAGGAGTATGCCGACCGCATCGTGGCGTTCCGGGCTGGGCGCGTCGTGTTCGAGGGCGTCCCGGCGGAGCTGACGGAGCCGCTGCTCAAGGAGGTGTACGGTGAGCACTTCGCCGACTTCTAGCATTTTTTTCAATGCAATCTGAGAAAACTATGATGAATTCAGCGTTAGTATATCCAGACATAATCAAGGGTGCTTCTGCAAATATCAAAGCAATGCTACTCTACTGGGAAAACGTTGCTTGTATTTCTTTTACCCCAAAGAGAGATTTCAATGACAGAGAACTCAACTATTTATGTGAACGTGGACTAATAAGAATTCTAAATTTATATGATGTTATACCATTATCTGATATTTATAACAGAAAACTAAACTCTAAATACTTATATGACGCTGTTGAATTGATCCGTTCTAAAGCATTTGGTCAGCTGTTAACACCTGTTATGGATATTGAAGAGTTCGATTCAGTCTCATGTTTCGGTGAAATGAGAGACACTTTGGTTCGTTTATTTCTACAACAACCTTTGCCTTTGTTGAGAGAAAGGACTACAGAAGTACCTTATACAGAAATTGAAAAATTGATCGATGCTCGTATTTGGTTTATGATGTCATTTGCGAGTACGATTCAAGAACTCGTTTCAAGACTTAATCTTGTTCCACAGACATATATGGAATCCCTTGCATTTTTAAGTCAACCTTGTTTGCCTTCATATACTAATAATGAAGATTATAATACTAGTAATTCATATTCTATGATATCCGCTGACGTTCCCTTCCCTTCTTCAGAAAGGATGTTGGATGTGAGTTGCGAAGAACTTATTGCATTTCGCAATAGCACAAATACTGAAAGAATTAGATTTCGTGAGATGATACAAAATATCATCGTTAAGGCAGCTAGTGTTGAATCGAGCAATGAATATGCTGATATTATACTATATGGTACAGCTGAAGTCCGCAATGCCATAAATGAGTACAAGCGAGCTTTGAAGTCCTTTTTTGTGAAACGACTACATGCAGTGCTTACTGTATCTGCTCCATCCCTTATGACTAGTGCATCAATTGCGTTGATGAATATAAGCCCCGAATTTTCATCTGCAGTAACTGCTTTAGGCTTAGGGATCAGCGCTGTGAAATGGTACGTAGATACTATCGAGGAACGACGTAAACTACGAGACACCCATCCAGTCCATTACTTATATCGAGCAAATTCAATGAGATAGTACAGATGTTGAATCCATCAAACACACAGTTAAGATCAAGCGAACGGATCATCCCGCCGCAGCCGGAGCGCACCTGGCGCGACCACCTCGCGACGGGCGTGAAGTGGGCGCTGGTAATCATGTTCCTGGCCTACCTCGCCACCGCTTTCCACAAGACCGAGTTCAACCTCTACACCTTGATCGAAGGCGCCCCCGATATCGCGCGCGTGATGGGCGACCTGAGCCACCCCGACTTCTCCTGGCATGTGCTTGACGAGGAGGGGCAGCGCGAAATCAGCCCGTTAACGCACAAGCCTAAGCTGGGCACGCTGCCCAAGCTGCTCATCGCGATGAATGAGACGGTGATGATCGCGCTGGTCGGCACGCTGCTTGCCGTGCTGTTCAGCTTTCCACTCAGCTTCCTCGCCGCGCGCAACCTGACCCATGGCAGCGCCGCCGGGCGCACGGTCTACCACGTCACCCGGGGAATCTTCAACGTGCTGCGTGCGTTCCCGCAGATCGTGCTGGCGATCATCTTCGTGTTCATGGTCGGCACCGGGCCGTTCCCCGGCGTACTGGCAATCGCGCTGCATGGCATCGGCATGCTGGGCAAGCTGTTTTCTGAGGCGATCGAGAGCGTGGACCCCGCGCCAGTGGAGGCGGTCAAGGCCACGGGCGCCAGCAACACGCTGGTGGTGTGGCTTGGGATCATGCCGCAGGTGCTGCCGCAGTTCTTCGCGTTCAGCCTCTACCGCTGGGACATCGACATCCGCTCCAGCATCATCCTCGGCATCGTCGGCGCGGGTGGCATCGGCTTCATGCTGGACCAGTACATCAAAATGTTCCAGTACCGCCAAGCTTCAACCGCATTCCTGATCATCCTCGTCGCCGTGACCATGCTTGATTACGCCAGTTCCTGGCTTAGACAGAAGCTGGGGTAGAAGCCACCACTCGACGCTATAATCTTGCAAGGTACAAATGGGGGAACAAAGGCAACAGCTAGACTCGCAACTAACACCTCAGGAATTTCTGGATGCGCTGCCACGTTTCAAGCGTCTCTTCCAACACAGGCTAATGCTCTGGCGTGTTGTGTGGTTGTTGTGTTGGACATTCTTAATGGGAGGATTAGTGCTGCTTGTCATGTTACATCCATCTGCAAACCTCATTACCGCATGTATCATTAGCGCAGTCTATTTCACTGTGTTCTCCCTGTACTACAGCTTTGGATTGTGGTTCTTCAACTCTGTGTACGTCAGCAAGCGCGAGGCATTGGCAGAGCAAAGGTATAACAGTCTTCACCTGATCCGCTTTTCCATAATAGAGAATACTAGACATATCAACCATCAATCAGCTTTCGAAATACTCCGTGACAATTTCAACAATATAGATCCTTTTAACCTACTAGCGAAAAGTATAGATTTGAAACTACTTAAGTATGTGGTAGTTGCATCCAGAGTCATTGGTACAGTAGGGATAGCAATTGCTTTGCTATTCTTTATAGCTAAGGATCCATTAGTTATCCTCAAAGTTACTCTCATTTTGGCAGCAAGTGTTGTAATCGTAATTCTCTTTGGACTGCAATCTCCTCTGGGTTCAATAATCAATGCTTTTGCATTTGAGAAACACTCACGTAGGGAATTGAACGAGCTCAATAAAACTAGCAAAGCAGAGTATTCTGCTGTAATCAAGCATTACAAATCGGCAGACGCACTTCGTGAAGCTCATCCCCAGTATATCTTGTACTTAGTGTTACGCCAAGCAGAATCAAGGATTGAAAGTATTTCGAACGGATTCCCAATTGGGACAGCGTTCACTTTATTAGTTGTTCTAGCGATTTCATCAACAATGAGTGTTACGGTCACGATCTGGGTTTTTACAGCTTGGTTCTTGTTGATCGTTATCTATGGACACTGGACGGAATACTTCTGGAAACAAGTTTACAGCAACTACCGTCAGCGACTTGCAAAGAGTGAATTAGTTCACAGGATCGAAGGTGAGCTATCTCCTAAGGAACACTTGGAGGATTACCAGCCGTTCTTGATTAGGTATTCGATTTACAATCAACTCCAGGCTCTATATAAGCCCAACGATTTAGCTGATAGAATTTGGAAAGCAGGAACTAATTTAGATTGGTACTTCGGTCTTCCTCGTCCTTTACCACTTTGGCCTTTGTGGTACAGATTCCTCCCTTGGATCGTTGGCAGTATAGGGATAGTTACGTTTTCCTGGACATTTTTCACTAACACTCAAAATCCACAATCTCATGATGTTCTAGTTGCACTTACCCTTGCTGGTTGTGCTACATTGTTCGGCCTGAGCCGGATTCCCTCATTGCTTTTAAGGCATCGTAGAATTGCTGGTCTGGACGCTCTAGTGCATCATCTCTGGGAGTGTCTAGATGGTGAGGAGCAATTTGT
>CAYXMN010000068.1:0-7684 GCA_964465955.1 uncultured Planctomycetales bacterium | reverse complement strand
CGAACAACATCCCTACCCCTCCCCGTTATCATCCGGACCTTTATAGCACTTGATGAGCTTCAATCGCATCTTACGCTTGATCTCCGCTTTCATCGTTTCATGCTACACATCGCAGTCAAGGGAGCGCTGGAGTGCCGCTCCTACTCCTCCTCCTCTTCCTCCCCCAACACTTCCGCTTCGCTCAACTCGCCTAAAGAGCCTAAAAAGCCGCTGATCAGCTCCGTGGCGCGCTCGGCGTTTTCTTCTTCAACCCGTACCTCACCCCACGCCCGGTCTAGGAATGTGACCCCGCCGAAACCTGGCAGTTCGTTGCTGAACAACATGCAAGCTATGCCTTCATCGGCGAGCATATCGCGGAGCGCGAGCGCCAGAAATTCATCCTGTGCCGTGTACACTGCCGTGAGCGCCATTTGCGTCCTCCCGCACCACCGCTAAAGTTTGGGGTGGTTGCTGACCCGCTGCTGTTAAACTGCCGATACCACAGGCGTATCAGCCGTGTCTGTTAAATATTAACAGACAACGCGCCGCCTAATCCAGGCGTCGCCACAGGCACGCCGTACTGCTCACCCCAGAGCAGCAGGTAGGTCGTCGCCTGCGGGAACCTGATCGCTGCAGAGTTAGTGCCGGCGGCAATTGCTTTGAAATGCAAGTACCCGACCACACCGCTACCGGTCACTGCCGCTGTGCCCTGTTTCTGGGTAATGTTGAAACCGAGCAGTTGATACGGTGATTCCGCGGTGCCGACATCATCCACCGCCAGGAAAAGGTAATTGCTGAGCAGGTTGGTGTCGGTATCAAACTCGCCGGTACCATCCAGGAATTCAAGCAGCGAGGCATCATATTCCAGGCGCACATTAACTGAGGACAAACCGGTGATGTTGTCAACGCGGACGGCCACATAGAACTCTTGATCCAAGGTGAGGAATTCGCTCGCGGGTGAGACAAATTCCAAGCTCAGCGCGGCCTCGGGCGGCTGCGTGCTGTCCACCGTCAGTGTCTCCGCCGGGCAAACCGGGCCAAACGTATTGTCGGTGTTTCCGGGTCCTACCGCCCGCACGAACCAGCCGTAATCGCCGGCTCCACACTCGTCATGGAAGGTATACACCAAGCGGAAGTCCTGGCCCGCAGGTAAATCGCGCGGCACGGAAGGCCCGCTTGGATTCGCGGTGTTTTCAATCTTGGTCCACCGCGCGCTCGCGTTGGGATCGGGCACTTCAGTCGCGCTTGCCAGGTTCGTGCGATACAGGTTGTAGCCCTGAATCATGCTGCCCAGGTTTTGCGCGATAGGAACTAGATCCGCTGAGTTAATCTCGGTGTTCTCATCCCCGTCCACTACTTCGCGCACGGCATAGTTTGCATCGCCGTCGATGACGCGCTCCGTGAAATGCTGCGCGATGCGCACCAGATCTGAAGCGCTGACTTCGCTATTAAGATCGTAGTCGCCGGTGTTGCGCTCGCTCCAGCTCACGGTCACCGTTTCATCACCGCCATCAACAATCGTCAAATCGCGCACCACGTTACTCTCGGATTGTGAGAAGCTAGGCTTGCGCACGACTGTTGCCGCTCCAGCCGCAAAGGTCACCTGAGCTAGGCAGGTGCCCGCCGGCAGGTCGCCGTCCAAGGCTCCGATGCCGATGCTGTAAATGCCCGCCTCTAAATCCGCCGCCAGTGCGAGCCGGTCATCGGCTGCGCAGGCTACGGTGGCCACGTGCTCGCTGGCCGGATCATACCGCAGGTAGATCCCGGCATACGCCATCTCGCCGCCGCTGCGCAGCTCCAGCGTGCTATCGCTCAGGTTTAGTTCAAGCTGGTCCAAGGTAGCAGGAAGCGGTAGATTCATTTCATCAAGCATAGTGACTTCGAACTCGCCAATCCTGCGCCAAGCGGCATCCGCCAACGCGCTGCGCACGTCCTTGAGTTCTACGCTCGGTGCAAATGGATCCCAAGACAGCCCCTCACGCCAGTCCGAATTGATACTGGTGTGGCCGTCAAGATATATCGCCACAGTACGGCCTCCACATCCCGCTAAGGCAAAGATGCAGGTGAGCAATGCGGCAATCGTGGTGATTCTGAACAAGTGCGCGCTCCTTGGATGACGGCAATCCCGCCATAATGTGCAGTATAGAATTATACAGTTTGCAGCGCTGAAACTACGCGCTAGACAGGTATATTCATGGCAGGTTCGAACCAGTCGGGAAACACGCTGCCGGCCTTGTGGGCCAGCACAACGCCGCGTAATGAGACAGACGCGCTTGTGCGTTTTTATACAGCCGACGGTGCGATCATGGTAACTGCCAAAGGCTTGCTCAAGCCCGCCAGCAAGCTGGCCCCCTTGCTCAAACCCGGCGATGAGTTATCCCTAGAACTAGCGCGGGGCCGGGGCAGCCCGCCGGTGCTCGTGGGAGTGCATCGTATGCGCCCTCATCCAACCTGGCAGACTAGTCTGCACCATACCGCGCTGTGTTGGTTTATGACTGAATGCGCGGCTGTCAGTTCGGGGGATAGCGAACAGAACACGGCGATGTTTCAGCTGGTAGTTAACTTGCTGAGGAGCGAACCAGCCGCCCAGCTACTACCCAGTGCGCTCGCGGTGTTTTGCTTAAGGCTGCTCAGCCTGCATGGACTGATGCTGGATCTGGGCAGGTGCGCCATCAGCGGCGAGCGCTTGCAAGCGACGGAACCGGTCCACCTGCTGCCGACGGGCGACGGATTAATCGGCCGCCAAGCCTACAACGAGCATTATGCCCGAACCGGAGGCGGAATGCCGCGGTTTGATCCAGAGCGGCTGCAACGCTGGCGTGCCTTAGCTAAACGCCCACTCCTGGAATATACGGACTCAGCAATGGATCGCACGGATTGTGTTCTACTGCTGCATCTGGTGGAGCAACAACTTGCCAGGCCTGCCGGGGAGTTTCTGGGGAGCAGCAGCTTCCTGCGTAAGCAGTGGCAACTGCCTGACTGGGCCAGTCTATGCAGCACTCCATTTAGTCAATAAATCCTGGCCGGTTGAATTAATCGCAGGCCTGCTGCTCAATCACCATTAGCAACTTGCTCAAGCGTTGATCGCCGGAAACCTTCACCGCGCTGGACAACACCTTCTTGGCTGACTGGAAATCACCGCGTTGAATGAAGAGGGCCGTGGCGATTAATGTAACTACATCCTGATGGTTGTTAAGCTCAGTTTCAGGCAGGCTGTACAGCTCCCGCTGCGCGCTGGCCGTCTGGCCGTCTTGGACCATCGCGATCACCCGCCGCAGACCGGGCGGTAACCCTTCCTCGTCGATCCCGCCCATCGCCGCACCGGCCAGCCCAGGATCCTTGCGCTCCCTGGACCGGACAGCGCCATCCCGGCTTAGGGCAAGTGCCGAAGCTAACTCATCCACACAAGCCCCTAACGCTCTCAGCCTCAACTCCAGCTCCGCGACCCGCGCCTCCAGCGCTTCGATGCGCGGTTGCATCCGATCATCCCCCATCGTTAACGCCCCCTGCCCTTGGGCGGATTGTCGTCCTCCGGTTGGCCCAGCAGGTTGAAGATTTCCGAGAGGATGTTCTGCTTGGCACTAGCTTCATTTGCCACGGAGCCTTTGTTGTATAAGCGGTTCAGCCATTCGCGGCTGTCGCGGAAGTTTTGGCGCATCACTAGAATCTGCTCCAGGTTGCGGATTGCTTCCTCAGGATTACCCAGCCGCTCTTCGGTGACCGCCAAGCCATAGCGGGCGCGCAGGCTCGCTTCCACATCGTTAACCTGCTCCAGCCGGCGCAACACCTCATTAAACGCCCGGCGCGCTAGGTTTAAATCTCCGCGTTCAGTGAAGCACTCCGCGAGCTCGATGAATAAGGCGGGCTGCGACTGGCCGCGTCCTAAACCGCTTTGCAGTTCATTGACGGCTTGGGCATAGTCTTTTAGCTGCCGGTACAGCCTGGCCACTTCCAGCGTCCGCTCGGCGGTGTCATCCTTCTCCATCGCCGCGGAGATCTTCTTCTCAACCTGTGAGCGTTCGAGTTTGGTGACGTATTGTGACAGGGTCGCATCACCGGGCAACGCCGCGGAAGCTTCCTGCGCCAGCTCGCAGGCCTGGATTAAGTTCCCTTCAGCTTCCGCCAGTTCGCTCAGTCGCATGCAGATCGCGGCTTGAATAGAGGCATCCGCCGCTCCTGCCCGGCGCGCCCGGTCGAGCACCCGCTTCGCGGCCGGCATGTCCCCGGCCAGCTCGCGCAGTAGGGCCGCCCGGTACAGCAGGTCGCCGCCCTTGGCATCCTCGATCCATCCGGCCGGCTGCTGATCACCCGTCGCATGAGCCCATACCACATGATCCGCCGCCAGCGTGTCTTCATGGCGCTCGCGATACCAAGTAATCAACCAGCGGCGTGCTTCGGTGGCCGCGGGTGTCGCCAGCAAGGACTCCGCCAGCGCTTCCACTTGCGGGCCAAACGCCGCGATGTTCCCCCAGCTAAGCTGCATTAGGGCTTTACCCACAGCGGTGAAATCCCCTCGCCGGTGATGAACTTCCACCAGGGCTACCTGCTGTTGTACCGCGAACTCGTCAGCCGCCGTGGTTTCCAAAGCTTGGACCGCTAATGGACCGAGCCGCGGATCCAAGAACAGGTTCAAGCCCAATTGCCACAGACGCGCGAAGTCGCCGAGTTGGGTGAACAGCTCCATCATCAATTCAGCGAGTGCGGTGTTCCCTGGCAACACGTGGGTTAGTTCGATCACTGTTTGCACCAGGCTGAACGCCTGTTCGCGCGGCAATTGGTCAAGCACCAGCGCTTTAGCTTCCGCTAGAAAAGCTTCCGCCCCTTCCGGGCTTTTCGCATCAAACAACCGTAAGCGCGCAATGGTAATCGCTAATGGGTTATCGGTGAGTGCTTTGTAGTCCTCCAGTCCTGCCAGCGCGAATTCACGCCCTTCTGCGCCAAACTCCGCCAATTTGCCTGCAGCTACAAGCAGAGCTTCCGTTTTGCGCGCAGACAATGCGGCGTTGAAATGCAACCGCGCCAGCTTGAATTGGATTTCAGGGGCGTCCGGCAGGTGATGGGCATCGTATTCCGCGAGGGCCGCCACCAGTTGCGGCGCAGTTTCACCTGCGATCGCCCACGCCTGTTCCAGGTAATCGAGCGCTTTACTGACCTCGCCAATGCTGACAGCCAGGCTTTGCAGGTTCAAGAGCAACTCAAGCCGCAGCTCCGCTTCCAGCTCAACCTGCTCTTGCGCTTGCCACAACTCCAGCGCCCGCTCGTACAGCTCCTCCGCCGACCAGCGCCCTTTCAGCCAGGCCAAGGCGGACAACGCCCAGCCCCAGTCGGCAGTCCTCACGGAGCATGCCACAGCCCGTAGGCCGAGGACGTGCAACGGATACTTCATCGGATTGGGATCAAGCGCGGCATGATGGCGCAACTGCGTGAGAATCGGCTCAGCTAAGGCAGGATCTTCGGTGAGCGCAGCGGCGTATTCCTCCGAGCTGCGCTGCCAGAGATGAACGCGCAAGTAAGCTTCACCAAGCTGCATGCTTGCGCCAGGCCCCCCGCCGTGCTCCTTGAGCTCCTCGAGCAAGGCGATGTATTCAGGGTAATTGCCCACGGCGTCGCGCAAGCCGGCCAAGCGGGCCAAGGCATCGCCCAAGCGTCCAACATCGAATAACGCTTGACCCCAGGCGATGACCAACGGTGCGGGCAGTTCAGTGTCTTCAAGGGCCAGCTGCTCGAACAGCGCCACTAATTCTGCGCTGTCCGCGCCCTCACCCTCCGTCATTTCCTGGGCAAGCAGCGCCGCCCGCTTTTGATCCCCGGTCAGCGCGGCATGGGCCAGCTTGAGGTAGCGCGCCGGCCTGGCCTCCGGGCTGTCCGCCAACGCCGCATCTATCTGCCGGCCGAGGGGGGCAAGCAGCGTTGAGGCGTTTTGGCCGCTATGCTGGTAGACTTGGGCCAGTTTCAGCAGCACACTGGTGGCCTGCTGCAGATCCCGGCACTCCTCTTGCAAGAGCAGGCTGAAGTGCAGCGCCAAGGCGCGCGGTGATTCCGGCTGATCTTTCAAGGTTTGCGCCACCAATGGTTCAGCGGACAACGGCGCTTGCAGCAGAATCAAACGGTCAGCAATACCCAGCGCTTCATCATAGTCCTGAATACTTAGTGCCAGCTTGCCAGTCAGTTCAAGCGATTCCACGCTACTGGCTTTTAACTCGAGCTCGTGGATCTTTTGCACGGCCCAGTTGGGATCATCTAGCGCCAATCCCGCTTCTGCCAGTTGCCTGATGGCCGCCTCGGGATTTTGGGTGGCGTTATTCTGAGCAACTGCTTCAGCTACCGCTCGAAGTAGTTTTGGTTGGTTGCCAGCATTGATTAGCCTGGGGAACAACTCGACTAGATCTTGGTGCGCCGTGCTGTCGCCAAGGCGTGCCAGCGCCAGCAGATCCTGGGCGCGCGACAAGGCGTCGCCGTCTTGGGTTAGTTCCAAGCGGTAGCGTACGGCTGGGAGATATGATCGCTCGCACAGCGCTTGCAGCTGCTCATCGAGGAACCCGCGCAGACTATCCGCATCGCTGGCGTGGACGCCGCCATTGCCAAAGCGCGCCTGGAGCTGCTGGATCACCTGCAGCTGGCCCTCCGCGTCATTGTGGCGAGAGTAATACTCCGCCAGCCTTGTACCGGCCCGGTACAGCGCTTCGTCTGGCAGTTCGGCGCACAATGTCGCCAATGGCACTGCATCGCGCGGGGTGCTGCTTGGATCTAGGGCGATATCCAGCGCTTGCTGCCACTGCCCCTGCCGGACAAGTGTGGAGCATTCCAAGCGCAACCGCGTAGCTTGAGGCAAGGTGTGCCCCATTTCCGTGACTAAGGTGTAGGCGGCATCCGGGGCGATAAGCTCAGCTGCGGTGCTCAACACGTGTTGGATGCGTTCTTGCTCGCCGATCTCAGCGGCGAGATGCAAGTAAAGCTTAGTCCAGCGCAGCAGTAAATCTTGCTGCGCTTCATCCGGAGTGACCTTGTCGACCACAGCGCGGAGTTCATCAAGCCACTCCAGCAACTCCCGCGGTGGAGGCGCAGGCAGCACTGCGGCCAGTGCTTCAATTTCAGTCAAGGCAGTCGGCAACAACCCGTGGTGCTCTTCCCCGGCGGTAAGGAAGGTCGCTTGCCGCGCTCGTTCCCGGTGAACTTCCTCCGGCGCTAGCGCAATCACCCAGCCAGCGTAGTCACCTTGGAGCTGCGGATCGCCTTCGGAGAGCAGGCTAGCCGTTGTGGCGGATTCGAATCCGGAACGTGGGTCCTCACGCAAATCGCGCTGGGTTTTCGCCAGCACCATGAGTAGCGCAGGAGATGGCTCGGGTTGCGACACAATCCATACATCCAGCGCTTCCAACAGACTCGCGCGCTGCGGATCCCCCGGAGGCAATCCAGCGGCAGCGGAATATGCCAAGGTGAATTGGCCCGTCTCCAAAGCCAGGCGCGAAATAATGGGTAGGGCTGCCGGAGGTGGCGTGTCACCAAGCAGGGCGGTGAACCGATCGAGCAGCTTGTCCGGTTCAGAATCCGCCGGCAGTTCCAATAATTGCAAATGCGCAGCCGCTGCCTCTGGCATGTCCGAGCTCAGCAAGCGCTCAATCAACCACAGCCTCGCCTCAAGCTTAGCTGTGACAGAAAGTTCATCGTAGGCTAAGACTTGCTCAATCGCGTCGAGGCCTTCGCT
>CAYXMN010000067.1:5671-13856 GCA_964465955.1 uncultured Planctomycetales bacterium | reverse complement strand
GCGCTCATCACTTGGCTGGCCCGCGTCTGCAGCGCTTGCAGGACCGAGGCTCCATCAACCGTGAAGCGCCGGATCGCGCGGCGTACGTCGCCGTCAGTGATAATCCCAGCAAGTTTGCCGTCAACATCGACCACGCTGACTCCGCCGAGCATGTAGCGGGTAATCACTTCAAGAGCCTCGGCGAAAGATGCCTCAGGTCCGACCACCGGATTGGTCTCATCACCGCGCAGCAAGTCGCGCACATGCAGTGTCAAACGTTTGCCGAGCATGCCATGCGGATGGAAGACGGCGAAATCTTCCGGAGAAAAGCCGCGGGCTTCCATGAGCGCGACTGTCAGCGCATCTCCCAGCGCCAGCGTGAGCGTGGTCGAGGTCGTTGGCACCAAGTTATGCGGGTCGGCTTCCTCGGCGGGGCTCAAGGTTAGAGTGACGTTCGCGTTGCGCGCGAGCGTGCTGCTGGGATTGCCCGTGATGGCAATCAGCGGCGCTCCGATGTGCTTGACTGGCGCAAGCAGGTCGAGGATCTCGCTGGTTTCGCCGCTGAACGAGATCGCCAGCAACAAGTCGCCGCGCATGATCACGCCGAGGTCGCCATGCACGCCCTCCGCCGGATGAAGGAAATGGGCGGCTGTGCCCGTGCTAGTCATGCTCGCTGCGATTTTCTGGCCGATGTGTCCGCTTTTACCCATGCCGGTGACAATGACGCGGCCTTTACAGCCGAGGATCAAATCGCAGGCGGCCGCGAAGTCAACCGTCAAATCTGCAGCTTGGCGTTGCACAGCCTCGGCTTCGGTGCGCAGCACCCGCCTGCCAGTGGCCAACAATTGCTCGGGGGATATGCCCATGCACCGATTATAGCCGGGGAAACCGGGCTTAAAGGGCGACTTGGAACATGCAGGATGTCGCATCTGGATCGGCGGCCTGGCAGCGCACTTCCACTACCACGGGCGTTTTATGAGTAAGCTCCTGCGCCACCTGCGCCAGCATGCCAGTGTAGAAGCCGCATACGGGCTCGGGGTGGTCCACACCACGGGCGAACAGGCTATTGCGTACTTCGACGAACTGAATAGTCCCTCTAGCCATCAGGTTGTAACTGGCTAAACCGAGGAATGCCGGAAAATGCTGCTTGAGAAAACTCAGCAGCTTGGCTGTCGGTGGGTTGATACCGCCAAAGCTGACCAGCTTCTCAGCGACCCATGCCATCAGTGCATTGCGTCCCGCTAAAAACATGATGTCATGGTACGCCTGGTGGGAGCGCAGCGTGGCGAGTATGTTGGGGAGCTGGCCCGCTCCGACTTCCTCGACATCGGTGAATAAGCCGAAGATGCGGTCGGCATCCAAATGGTAGGTCCGGCAAATATGCGAATAGAGGTCTGGTTCGAACCGCCTCACCGCCTGGAGGACCGTGTACAGGATCACCGGCGGTAAACGCTCCAACTGTCCGTCGTTATCGCACATCGCTATTTCTCGCTTCCGCCTTCAAGATGGACCGGCACGCTTAGCGTTACATCCCGTCCGATAGTAAGGATTCTAGCAGCGAACCAGTATTGTCGCGGGCCAGGAGGAAGCTGTACATCCTTCAAACTCCAGTCCGCGGTGTAGGTCAGCTCTTCGCCAGGCAGAAGTTCTTCATGTTCAATCGCTTGGGTGAAGCGCAATCCTTCGGTGGATGACCAGATTTGCTGACTGTCATCCTCCAGAGTGAATTCAACACGCGCACCAGAAGGGAAGTCAATTACTTGCGGCGCGCTGCCGGGATTGGAAATACTTAGGGCAAGCTTGTAACCGCCGTGGTTGGTGCTGATCCCCAGATGGTAGTCCAAGCCTTCCACCGTGCACTGCCCCTCGGCTTTCACAGCGTCCGCCTGGCCTTGGGCAGGAAACAAGCTGTCCACGAAATGCGCCGCATTTAGTACGTATTGACCCATCGGCGGTAGCATCGCCAGCGCCAGCAAGCAGCCGAGCAGGCGCGTCAAAATCAAGTAGAGATTCATGGTTTTGGCATGCCGTTCAGGGCGTTTGCCGTTAATGCACTGGTCGACAATCACCGCTGCCGGGGGATCCACGATTAGAAATAGCAGCATGGTCGCTATGCCGTTGACGATGCCCGACAGCAGGATCGCAGTCCCTGAGACGCTGTGGTCCCAGCTCGCGGCCAGCACCGTGCTCATCACGCCAATCGTATAAAAGCAGGTGACGAAGACATTCCAGATTTGAAACTGTATCGGAATACAGCGGAAATCTAAGTAACTGCGCAAATGTACCCGTAGCGGAGAGCGCAGGTAGTGCGGCAGGCGGAAGAAACGGCGCATGCCGTACACAATTGTCGCCGGCATGCTGCCATGCTCCTCAACTAATGCGATGCCGCGCCGCGCGAGGTTGATGAACGACGGCGTGAGCATGCCGCCGACGACGACGCCTGCGATGATGAAGCACACATCAATGCGCAAGCCCGCCAGCACTTGAGAGCTTGTGTAAGCGCCGCGGAACACCTTGTCCGGCAGGTTCCCGATAATCGGCGCTTGAATCATGTTGCCCAGGCGCGAGACGATCACCAGCACATTGAACAGCGCCATGCTGATCGCTAAACGCTTGGTCAGCACGCCCGCGGTCCGTACGCTATAGGCGAGCGTGTCGATGGTGCTCATGACGAAGAGCAGCGCTCCCGCGAAGAGGACCTGTTGTAGCAGCACAGCTGGCAAGGCTTAATTGGGCAGCACGGCGTCGAATTGCAAGCGCACCGGGCCATCCTGCAGCTTAAAGACAGCGTTGAAGCGGTAGGAACCAGGGGGCAGGGCGGTGCCGGTATTAGTGACCCGCCGCCAGTCTGCCGTGTGCTCCATCGTTTCACCTGGGCTGATGGTATAAGTCTGCTGGCTTTGGACGAAGAACCAGCCGTGGTTGTTGTTCCAGATAAAGTCCGTGCCGTCGTACACTTCAAAATCGAACCGTTCGCCGGTGGGGAAGGAGAACGTAACCGGCTCGTTGCTCGAATTCGTTACTTCTAGCGTATAGCGGTAGTTGTTATCGATGCGTTCGAGTTTAAACAGGTAGGCGATTCCATCCTGGCTGGTCTGGCTCTGGCCGATGACGATGCCGGTCTGAGCAGTGCTCGCTCCAGGTAAGGTTCCAGTTTCCGGTGGAGTGCTTGTGGAGGGCGGGGTGGCCGTGGAGCCGTCGCCGCCAGTTTCGATGTCACTGCCGGTATCGGTCAGTACTTCATCCTCAATTACCACCGGCGGCTGGGTGATCGGATCACCGTTGCGATCGAAGCGCTGCATGCCGTCCTCAGTGGCTTCCGCTTCAGGTGTGCTTGCCGCTTGTTCTTCGGCACCGGGTTGAGTGAAAGTCCCAGGCGGCGTTTCGCCTTCGCTCGGCGGTGTGTCACTGGTAGCGGACGGTGGTTCTCCACCACCGGGTTGTGTCGTCTCGTCGCCGGGAGTTATGGGCGGTTGTCCCGTGTCAGTGCCAGCACCGGCGGGATAGGTGTCACCGCCGGCGGGAGGCTGCGTTCCGGTAGTCGTCTCACCGGTTGCCTGCGGCATAGTATCCGCGGGCGGAGCGCCAGTCGTCGGAGGTGTGGAGGCCAGCGCGTTGGGGTCGCGCGCCATGAAACCGATGCGCGGTGCAGATGGGTTAATTGATGCGCTCGCCACCTGGCCTGACTGCAGCTGGGCTTTGACGATATCGCGGATCAGCACACCGCTATAGGTGCGCTGGTCGATTTTAGCCATCGTGGCGTAGCCAAGGCGGGCCATCGCTTCGGCGTCGGCTGTCGCCACGGTGTAGCTCTTGAAAGGATCCACCGCTTGCCCGTTAATGGACAAGTTGACTGTTTTACCGTAGTAAATCGTGAAATTCACGCCGCTGACCTGCGGGAAACCCGGCTGGCCGATTTGCATGGCGGCATCATCCAGGATTTCTTTTAGTTCTCCGCCAGTTACGGTCAGTGTTTGCGCGTAATAAGGGAAGGGGAGGACATTATACAGATCGCTCAGCAACACCGGTCCTTCCGGCAAATCGCTTTGGAAGAAATGCGCCGGCAATATCGCTACATCCGTTCCCAGCTTCTCCCGTAAAGCGTCGCACACATAATCACCCAACGGCGTTTCGGAACTACTGACGCGCAGGCAACTCATCCGCGCCATGCTTGTGCCCAGCACCGTGCCCATTTGGATGTCCAGTTGCTCCTGGAAACCCGCCAGCCAGGTTAGATACTCCGAGTTCTCGGTCCACTTGCCGCCCATGGGTTCCAGCGAGCAATCCAGCCATTTGCGGTTCCATGGGACAGTGGCCGTGTCAAAGCTCAGCTTGCACAATCCCACGTTTGCTCCGTAGGAACCGCTATGCACGATAATCGTCCGCTCCACACGGAGCGGCAGGTGCAGCTCAGACTCGCTCATGCCGCCGACAATGACATCGATGGCCTGGACTTCGCTGGCGAGGCGGATATCCTCATTCACACCAAGGTGCGTCAACGCTATCACTACGTCAGATTGCGCCTGAATCTCAGGTAGCAGGCGTTTTATTGTTTCGATGGGATCTTCCACCCGCAGTCCGGTGAAGTTTTGCGGCGCCACCTGTTCGGCGAGGCTGCCGGTGGTCAAGCCCACAATGGCAATGCGCATCCCACCGCGTTCAAGGATGAAATACGGCGTGGTGAAAGGCTGGCTGGTGGCAGCGTCAATCACATTGGCGGACACCACGACGAACTTGGCCTCGCTGATGCGCTGGCGCAGCACATCCACGCCATAGTCGAAGTCGTGAACGCCGAGGCACATTGCGTCGTAGCCCAGCTGGTTCATCGCTTCAACATCGGCATAGCCTTTAAAGATGTCGGAGAGGATCGTCCCGGACAGCGCATCCCCGGAATCCAGCGTGATCCACGACATATTCTTCACGTGGCGCCGTTTTTCCTGGAAAAAGATCGCGCGCTTGGCTACCCCGCCGACTGGCTTTGGACCGCCTTGGTAGAAGCTGCGTAGATGGCCGTGCGTATCGCCGGTGAACAGGATGGACAAGTTCGCCGTGTCCGCCCTGGCTGCCAGCGGCAGCGCCAACACGCAAATAATGATCGCCCCGATCAGTATTCCGTTTATCCGCAACATAGGAAACCTGTTGATAACTGGTTGATAAGTCATTCTAGCACACTGTCACTTCGTAATGTTATTAGGCTAGGTCTGCTAAATGCTTCCACTACTATATAATCGGCGCTGCAATGAGTGAAGGCAAAATCCGTAAGAAAGTGAACCAGGCAGCCGCGGCTGAAAGGAATGCGCGTCCGGTATTCACCTGGATTCTTTATTTAGTGGTGGTTCTAATCGCGGCAGGACTAATTGCTGTCTTCAAATATCAGCAACGCCTTCAGCAGGCTGATCTGCGCGCTCGTTTGGAGGCTGCGGAACAGCGCAGTGAAAAACTCGCGCTGCAGAATCAAGCGGTCGGGCTGCCGGATACATATCCGGCGGATTTTATGCCGCTCTATCCTGGCGTCGAGCTGCTTAGCGCCAGCTCGGAAGAGGCCAAGGCTGACGATGGCGCGCTCATGGACAAGTGGCATGTGTTGAGCCAGATCGATGAAGACAAGGAAGTTGTATACGAGTTCTATAAGGCACGGATTGAGGCAGAGGATTTGCGCCAAACGATGTATATCTCGCTGCCGACGGGGTATAGCATCAGTTATGCTGATGAGAACCGCATCGTGGAACTCCGGATCGAGAAGCTGCGGCAAGATCCCAAACTGCAAGTTGAGATTACCTTGTATATCGTAAAGGGGCGGGAGGCGAGCAAAGCGCCTTATGATCCTGCTGTTGCACCATCTTCGCGGAGTAGCGCCCCGGTGCACAATGGCGAGCCTATCGAGGCTGAGGCCACGGCAGCGGATGACCAAGCACGCGAGGGAGCTGCGGAAGACAAGCCTACTTCAGATCCGCCAGCGTAACGCCCGCGCCACCGTCATGGACTGAAGCTGGGCGCACGTTGGTGATATGCGTATTCCGCTTAAGGTAGTCCATCACGAATGTCCGCAGCCTGCCGGTGCCGATACCGTGCATTATCCGCACCGTGGCGAGGTTCGCCATGATGCAGGTGCTGATGAACTCCTCCAGGCTTTCGAAGGCTTCCTGCACGGTTTGCCCGTGCAGGTCCAGGGTATCGGCGGCGATGGGGGTTCCCTGGGCGAAGTTGGATTCCAACTTTTCTAGGCCTTGGGCGGCTTTATACGAGGCAAGGGGATCAAGCGGTTTCGCGGCGGCTTCACTCAGCGCGATGAGCTTATCGAGGTCTGCGGACAGTCGCCGACCATGCACCTCTAGAATAGCTTTGTTGCGGCGTTTGTCCAGCTCCAGCACTTTTCCGCGCACCCGCGAGCCTTCAATAACAACCAGCATCCCCTCTTCAACGACCACGCCTGGCAAGGGCCTGGCTTCTAGCGGATCAATTTCCATTTCAGCGAGCACTGCGCCGACCACGCTGTCCACTTCGTCCTTTTGCCGCCGCGCCACCTGCGCCGTCTTACTGGCGGCTTTCACATACTCATCGTGCTTGCGCGAGGATTGCTGCGCTTTCTTCTTTAACTTCTGCTTAGTCTCGCTGAGCAGATCATCAACTTTACGCGTCAGATCCTGTTTAACTTGCTCCGCGTGCTTGGCGAATTTCTGCTTTTGTTCCTTCAGCTCCGCGGTCAACTGCTCATTCTCCCGCTTGATCCGCTCTAGTTCGAGGGCTTGCTGGCGAATAGCCTTGCGCGTGTCGTCGGCGTCGAGCCGCGCCTCTTCCAGTGCGCCAATGACGGAGGCCATCTTTAATTCTTCTTGTCCCAACACGCTTTGCGCGGTGTCGAGCACTCCAGCGTCGATTCCCCAGCGCGTAGCGATTTCCAAGGCGAAGCTTTGGCCGGGCTGGTCGTCCAGGATTCGATAGGTTGGCCTGAGCGCTTCGCGGTCGAATTCCAGCGACACGTTTTTCACGTCATTGCGCTCGAACGCGATGGTTTTCAGCAAGTCGTAGTGAGTGGTGACGCCGACTTTGACAGGATAATCAAGCAGCCGGGCCAGCAGCCCGTAGGCAAACGCGGCGCCCTCGCTGGGCTCGGTTCCCGTGCCGATTTCGTCGATCAGCACGAGCACCGGTAGTGCGCCTGCTTCAAGCTCGCGCAATACATCCCAGAGATCAGAGACATAGCGCAGGTGCGCGGTGAAAGTCGAGAGGTTGGCGAGCGTGCTTTGATCGTCACCGATATCCGCGTAAATGCCCGACAGGAACGGCAGCTCCGCCTGGCCTGGCACGAAGCAGCCGAGAGCCGCCATCAAGCTGTACAAACCCATCAGTTTCAGTAGCACCGTCTTGCCGCCGGCGTTCACGCCCGAGACGATCAGCGCTTTCTGTTGTTCGAACACCAGCGTCTCAGGCACGAACTCTTTAAACAGGAGCGGGTGCACCGCGTAATCGAGGCGCAGGCGGCCAAGGTTATTCATCTGCGGGCGGGTGGCTTTTAATGCGCTGGCATGGCGCGCTCGCGCATAGATGTAATCCATCCGCACCAGAATGGCCAAGTTCGCCTTCAGGTTCGTGAGTTGCCCGGCGATGGCCATCGAGTATTCGCGCAGAATGCGGCGCACTTCCTGGCCTTCTTCCAGGAACAGCCCCTGGCGCTCGGCATTCATCGGCGCGAGCTGGTTCGGCTCGAAGTAGACGCTTTGGCCTGTGCCGGACAAATCCACGATGCTGCCCTGGTAGTGCCCGGCAATCGACCGCGGCATCAGCACCACGAACCGTCCGCCGCGAATGGTCAGCACAGGATCATCTTCCACGTAATTGCGCAGATCTTTAAACAACGAACTGAGACTGGAGCGTACTTGAGACTCGAAGCGCCGCAGCTTCTCGCGGATGCGTGACAGCTCCGGGCTGGCTCCGTCGCGCACGTCGCCATCTTCGTTAAAGATGTTTTTAGTTTTGGAAGCGAGCGCGGACATAGATTGCCACGACGCCGCGCAATCGCTGAGGCGCGGGAACTCCGCCAATGTCACGTGGCGGCTGAAGGCGTCGAACTGGCCGCAGACATCAAAGAAACGAATGCACTGGCGCGCTTCGGCGTTGTCCACCAGCGCCCCGGCGGACATATGCTCCCAGAGCGGCACCAGGTCGGTGATCTGGCTGAAGTACGGCAGGATGACGCTCGGTTTCT
>CAYXMN010000067.1:685-5661 GCA_964465955.1 uncultured Planctomycetales bacterium | reverse complement strand
TCGTCCAAGAACCGGACGGCTTCCGCGGTTTGGTCTAAGTTCTCTTCAATCCGCGCCGGGTGGAAGACCACCTCGACATTGCGTATCAAGTTCTGGGTAAGTTCGCTACCCGCGTAATTCGCCACCTGCTCCAGCAGGCGTCCGAATTCCAAGTTGGCGTATCGTTCAGCGGCGCGCATGGCTCAGGCATTGTACCCGCTACTCGTAACGGAGCGCGATGATCGGATCGAGTCCGCCCGCACGATACGCTGGGTAAACGCCGAAGATTAATCCGATGCCGATGCATGTGCCCAGCACCGCGGCGATCCAGGTAAACGGCACGGACGGCCACCAGAACACGTCCCACATTAGCTTCATGACTATGGCAACTGCCAGGCCGAGGAGATACCCGGAACCTGTTCCCATCAAACCGCCGGTCAAGGTCAGCGTCATAGCTTCCAGGAGGAATTGCCAGGTGATTTGACCGGGCGTCGCGCCTAGCGCCTTACGCAGGCCGATTTCACGTGTGCGCTCCTTGACATTGACCAGCATGATGTTCATCACGCCAATTCCGCCGACGATCAGTGCGATTACGGCGACAACGCCGAAAACCAGGATTAGCGTCGTGACAAACTGGTTCGTGAATTCCGCCCAGTCCTCGGTGGAGGAGATGGTGAAGTCATCATCCGCGCCGGAACGGATCCGCCGGCTGGCGCGCAGGCGCGAGGCAATGTCTTCCTTGGCTTGTGGGAGTGCATTGCTGTCTTTGACGCGAACCATTATCAAGTACAGGTCGTCGCTTCCCTGTAATTTCGACTGGCCGGTGGTGACTGGCACGAACACCATCGAATTTGCCTGGCTGCCGCCCATCATCGCGGACCGGGATTTTAGCGTGCCGATGACACGGAAGCGCGTGCCGTTGATGTAAATGAACGAGTCCAGGATTTCCTCGCCTTCCTCATAAACCTTGTCGACGACGTCGCTGCCGACGACTGTCAACAGCGCGCCGCCGCGCTGCTCGGCTTCGTTCCACAACCTGCCGCGATCGACTTCCCAATTCTCAATGGGGAAGTATTCTTTGGGCCCAATCCCGCACTGCACAGACGCAGTGCGCCAACCGTGCTTCACGACCACATCAAGCAGATGCATGCCATATGCTTCCGCCACCAGATCGCTGGTTTTGATCATGTCGACGTCGCGGTTTTTAAACGGCTTAACTCCGGATGCCACGTATCCGGGCTGCATCGGTGCATCCGGCATGACGTATAAAATGTCCGCGGTGGCTTGGTTGGCGATCTGTCCCAGGAACATGCCGCGCAGTCCTTCGCCAAGCGACACGATGGCGACGACCGAGCCGACGCCGATGAGGATGCCGAGCATGGTGAGGAAGCTGCGCACTTTGTGGCGCACGAGTTGCCTTAAGGCAAGCTTGATGCAGGTGACAAGGAAGACGTAGGCACTACTCATAGCGCATCGCCTCCACCGGATCGAGCTGGCTGCCCTTATATGCCGGATAGGTGCCGAAGATCACGCCTGTCAGTACGGAAACGCCGATGGCGATGCAGACCCACACGAACGGAATCGCTGGGCTCCACTGCTCATTGAGGGCGGATTTAAGGAAGAGCGACACCACCCACGCCCCGCCGTACCCGGCAAGCAGGCCGAGCAAGCCGCCGAGCAGGGTTAGCATAATCGCCTCGACCATGAACTGCGTCAAGACTGAGGTGCGCCCCGCGCCGAGCGCCATGCGCAGCCCGATTTCCTTTGTGCGCTCTGTCACCGACACTAGCATAATATTCATGATGCCTACGCCGCCGACGAGGAGGCTCATGAAGGCAATCGCGCCGAAAATTGCGATCATCACGTTGATGAACTGGTTGCCCATATCTGCGAAATCATCCGGACTGATGAACTGGAAATCGTCGTCGGAGGCATTGCGGATGCCGCGGCGCTGGCGCATCAGCGCGGACAGCTCCTCCTTGGCGGCCTGGATGTCGACGTCTTCATCTAGAAAAATGGTGACCCAAAAAACGTCGTTACTGCCGATGATCCTGCGCTGGACAGTCGTTACCGGGGCGACAAACGAAGTGTTAATGTCCGCCCCCTCGTTGATCATGCCCGTGTAATGCTCGAACTTGCCGAGGACGATGTAGTTTACCCCGTTAAGCTTCACAATCTGTCCGATTGGATCCAAGCCTTCCGGGAATAGTTCATCCGCCAATTCGTCACCGATGATCACTTTGCGAGTTGCGCCTTGAATATCCGTCTTGGTGAAGAACGCGCCCTTCTCGATCTTGGCGGTCGATGAATACTCGAGATACTGCTCATCCGTGCCCACGACTAGCGTATCCATGGCATTGTTGTTGTATTTCGCATTCACACCCGCGATGATGGATGGCGTAGCTAATTTGACCGAAGAAACATAGTTGTTAATCGCCTCAATGTCGCGCATGTCGAAAGGTTCCATCCGGCCTTCCGCCTGGCCTGGGCGCTGCGGCGCCTGCGGCATCATGTACACGATGTTAGATCCCAGCGAGGACATTTGCGATTGAAAGTCCGCCCGCAGGCCTTCGCCAAGACTCACGATGGCGATAACCGCGCCAACACCGATAATCATGCCGAGCAGCGTGAGGATGCTGCGCACTTTGTTAAGCATCAAAGTGCGCCACGCTAATCCGAGGCTGATGAGCAGGGTGTTCACCTACTAGCCCCCGAATTGAAGCTTGGACTCGAATCCGCGGACTTTAACCTTTTCACCTTCTTCGAGCCCCTCAAGCACTTCCACGTCGTAATAATCCGTCGCACCCAGCTCGACTTCGCGCTCATCAGTTTTAGCCTTGGGATCGAAAGGATCTTCGCCTTCCTTCAAGACGTAGACGATGGTCGTGTCAGGTGTTGAACCAGAGCGGGTTGCTGCCAGGGGTATCAGCAAAGCCTGTTCGACCGTCTTGGTTTCTATCTTTACCGATGCGGTCATGTTGCCCAGCAGTTTACTTTCGGCGTTGTCGACTTCAACGATCACGATGAAGCTGATTAATCCCGTGCCGGTTTGTTCGCCTTGCGGGTAAATGTTCGTCACTTTACCGGCGAACTTCTCGTTAGGATAAGTGTCGACGGTAACCTCGGCGGTCTGACCAGTCGTGATGGTGCCGATGTCGGTTTCGTCGACCTTGGTGCGAATCTGGATCCGCGACAGGTCCGCAACAGTCACAATGGTTGAGCCGCCGCTATACGCGCTATTGATGCTAACCACGCTGTCACCGATATCCAGCGGCTTTTCAAGCACAATCCCAGCGATTGGGCTATAGATCACGCTGTCGCCGAGCTCCTTCTTAGCTTGAGCCAGCGAAACCTTCGCGCTTTCGTAAGCTAGCCGGGCTTGCTCGACGCTGTTGGCGTTCGATTCATCCAGGAAAGCCTGTAGGTTTGTTTGCGCCTGCTTTAGTTGAGAAGTCACCGCATCGACAGAGGCTTGGGCTGAACTGACGCTCTTGCTGGCGTTCTCCAGTTCTTGATCTGTGGCGTAGCCCTTTGTATGCAGTTCAGCAACCCGGTCGTAGGACGCCTGCGCTTTGGTTAAGGAATCCTTGGCTTCTTTCAGCGAGGTATTTGCGCTTTCAACCGCGACTTCCAGCGAGGTTCGCTGTGTGGTAGTCGTGCTGTTTTTCGTCTGATCGTAGTCAAGCTTGCGTTGCTTTGTGAGCAGTTCTTGCTGTTGCAGCGCTAACAGCTGGTTGCTTTGATCAAGCTTGCATATAACATCTCCGACCTGGACCGTGTCGCCTTCCTTGACAAAGAACTCGGTAATCCGCCCGGTCGCCTCGCTCTTCACCTCAATGTCGGTCACAGGTTCGGTTGAACCGGTGGCTTCGACGACAAGCTTTAACTCGCCGCGTTTGGCCTCTTCAAAGATGGGTTCTTGATCCTCTTTACTCTTTTTCTCGCCGCCAAACTTGATGCCTTCGCCTGAGCTGATTTTCCACGCAGCAACGCCCGCGATACCCAAGAACGCGATGATCAGCACGATGCATCCTATCTTACGCCACATAACTTGCCTTCCTCAACCCAATCCAACTCTAGTGCATAGTGACAGCCTGCAAGATGCGCCACCAAGCTGACAAACCTGCGGCTAATAATAGCACTACGCCTAGGACTAGCCATGCCGTCTGCTTAGGTGGCTGGCGCAAAAGCGCCATGCTGCCCATGGCGAATAGTGCAAGCGACCAAATGCTAAAAACATCAAGATAGGATGCGAAAACCCAGCCCAATGCTAACGGATCGTTAACCAATGGCGGTAAGCTCGCCAGGCTGAACGAGAATGGACGGATGAGCATGCCCAGCGCATGCGCCGGCGACCGGGTCAGCGGTTGGACCAGCGCAAAAACCAGGGTGCCTAGGCATGAGCCAACAACGACAGGTAGCAAAGAAAAACTGGTCAAGGTGAAACACGACCGGTAAGCTAAGCGCTGGCTGGTTAACCTGGCAATTAGCCAAATCAACCACGCCAGGAATGCGTTCCCAAGAGAAATACCGAGAGCGTAGAGCAGCAGCTGCCACGCAACGGCAAGCCAGCTGGGAGGCAACTGCCTAGCGGTTAACCCGGCGTATTGGGCGAGCTCAAAACTGGGTTTAATGGCAACGACCTGCGCCAAGCCCAGCAGAAGCCATTGCGCAAACAGCGCATAACCCCAAGCTTCAGTTGTCCCTACCGTGGAAAGGAGGCGCCACGCAGTACCTGGTTTCACAAGCATTAACCATGGCAGCCCCGCACCGCTGTGCGTGATATCGCTCCGGTGGAGGTCGTCTTGCATCACGGCAAGTATACCCATTTGAGGATGCCGAGGCTATTCGACTTGGACTAACTCGCCGAAATCTGGAATCTCTTTGCGGATAGCGCTTTCCACACCCATCTTCAGCGTGTAGATCGCGCTCGGACACCCGTGACAAGCCCCGGTGAGGCGGACCAGCGCGTTTTTGTCTTCGATCGCGACAAGCTC
>CAYXMN010000067.1:0-675 GCA_964465955.1 uncultured Planctomycetales bacterium | reverse complement strand
ATGTCACCACCGTCCATCTGCAGGAACGGGCGTACTTTATCTAGTACGTTGCGCAGACGCTGCTCGAAGCTGGCGGGCTCATTCTTCCCACAGCCACAGCCGGGGCAAGTAGCCTGTTCGCTGGTAGCCGCGTTCATTTCATCTGTCATGTTAACCTCCAGACAGATTGTACCTGGTCGAGTTCGGTTTATCGTATCCGAAAGGTTTAGACTAATTTCCGGCGGACTAGCACCACCTTACCCAGTACTTCCACTTCACTCGGATAAGTGAGGATGATTGGCTTATAAGCTGAGTTGGCAGCCTGCAGCATCACTAGGTTGTCTTCAAAGTAAATAATCTTCACCGTGGTGTTGGTGTGATCAACTTGGACAACAGCGATATCACCGGAGGCAACACTCGTACCAGGGCTGACGATGATGACATCGCCATCTAATATACCTGTGTCGATCATGCTGTCGCCTTTGACTACCATAGCAAACGCTTTGGGGTCGTAGGCCAGTTCGTCTTCAGTTAATACCAATTGCTCAATGTCCGAATATGCCTCAACAACATTCGCTTCCTTCAGCAAGCCAGCGGGCACCGTGTCAAACACTGGCACACCGCGACGGGCGCCGCGCGGCATTCCGAGTGCTTGCGGATTCCCCGGTTGAATCGTGGCGATCAATTGCCGTAACG
>CAYXMN010000066.1:1527-14013 GCA_964465955.1 uncultured Planctomycetales bacterium | reverse complement strand
CGGACTTTCTTGGTGTGCTGTGGTTGCGGGCCGGCGCACATTTATTCCTTGGCGCGGGTCTGGTCATCGTCTTGAATTTGGCGATTTCGGCATCGACCGGTAACTACCTGACCCTCGCTCCGGCGGGCTGGCTGGCGGCGGTGGTGACGATTATCCTCACCCTGGCTGGCCTATGCGGCGTCGGGTTGCTTCTTGGCGGTATGTCGCTGTTGTTCAAACGCATCGGACAACTTAGCGCAATAATTCAGTTTTCGCTATTCTTCCTGGCCAGCATGGATATCGCCAGCTTGCCCGCTCCGTGGCCGGCGATCGTCGTACACCTGCCGATGGCTGGCGGAGTTACGCTGCTCAAGCAGCTATTCGCCGGCGCGCAGCTCAGCAGCTTAGAACCGGCGGCTGCTTGGCTGGCTCTGGACTCAGCCTGTTATGCGCTAATCGGCAGCATTGTATTCAAACTGATGGAACGCGCTACGCGAAGAGCAGGACTACTTTCCCATTACTAGCTTGTTAAAAATGAACTACCAGAATATTGTGTAGTGTTAAGAATGCCTGCATGTCAAGTTTTATCGGTAGATCCGATAGTTTGGATATTCTCGAACAAAGTTTTAGTACGCCCCATCTTCATGCTACAATCCCGCACTTCAACCACACGGGTTAACAAGGTGCGTTAACCACGGCAATCCAACCTGGAGCTGAGCGGCGTGGTCTGTTGGGTTAGGAGGGAAGAGGAGAAATCATGATTGGATATCACTTGGTGCTGTTGATTTTACCAATGCTCGCGGGCTTGGATACCCCAGCCCAAATTCGTCCGGCAGCGTTGGATGTAAACATTGCCGTCATGTCCGCGGCCGAGGCGGCTAGCGAGTTTCAGCCGGAGTGGGTAGCCCAGGCGCGTGAAGCTCTCGGCACCCAGAACGATTACGGCGTGAAAGTAATTGATGCCGTGCACGAGGCCGCCCTGGCTACCGGCGTGGCGCCGGAAGTGATCTGGGCTGTCGCCTTTACTGAGTCCAAAGGTTTTCACATGCACCCGGACGGTCGCGTGAAACGCGGCGGCAGCGGTGAAGTCGGCATCATGCAGATTAAGCCGTTTTGGAGTAAAGCGCTGAAGAAGACCTACGGAGTCGAACTGGATTTATACAACGTGACCGACAATATCATGGCCGGCGCCTTGATCCTCAAGACGGGCGGCGACGATACAAAGGTTGCCCTCAGCTATTACAACACCGGCAAGCGCTTGAAGTCCACGGCCTACGAGCGCAAGGTCAGCAAGTACCTGGCACAGCTCCAGTCCGCCGGCTAGCTGCGGCGCGCAGCCCGCGCAGCCTGCGGTTGCAGGCTGTATCCCCATGTGTAAGCGATGAACAACGGCCAGACTGCGCCAAATGCCACCGCCCAAAACAACTCGTAGGCGGGCATGCCCAGCCAATAGCCAAAGGGAACCGTAAGGCTCCACTGGCTAATGAAGCTGGGCCAGGCGAGCAGCGTGAGCTTTAGGAACATCGCGTAGAATAAGCTGAAGAGCAGCCCGCCCCGTAGCATCAGCGGCCACAGGTCGCGGCGCTGCCAGAGCCTCACGCCGGCGCTAAGGGCGATCCCCACCATGGTGCTGTTCATCACGTTAGGGTGGGGCAAGGTGTACTTGAGCAAGTAGCCCGTGCCGACACCGAGCGCGTAGATGAGCAGGAACCGGCGCAACCAGCCTGGGCGTGGCAGCCAGACATGTAGGCGTTCAGCGGCAAAGCTCCAAGCGATCACACCGGTGGCGGCGGCAAACAACAGGTCTTCCAGGCTACAGCAGCCGAGCCAGAGGACCAGGTTCGGGCGCCAATACTGCGGGATGAACTCAAAGCTGAAAACAGCGAACGGCAAGCCAAGGACGGCGATCATACCCAGTTCGCGGGCGCGACGGCGCTGCAAGACGGCGCTCAAAACCGCCAGCGAACCTAGCACAAGTGCGCCGGCGAGATAGGGATACTGGATGGTTGAGACCGGCATCAAAGCTGGTATCATACCATTCCCGGATTGCGACAAAAATATACCCTATGGGGTATAATTTGCCGAAGGAGTTTCGGACATGCCTCTCTACGAATACAAGTGCAAGAAATGCGGACACGAGTTCGATGAGCTGGTTAGCTTCGCTAACGCTGATACGGTTAAATGCGAACAATGCGGTGGCAAGACAGAGCGCCTGGCGTCGTGTTTCGCCAGTACGAATACCGGCTCCGGCAAACCGGGGGGGGCGGCCCCGTCCTGCGGCGGTGGTGGCTGAGGTATCCACTGGTAACCCGTGGGGTTAGCGTCACATCGAATCAGCAGCATATAAACTACAACTGATCTGATATTACCTATACAAAAGAATTGCGGTCCCACTAGAATCGCACTTCTTATTTATGCTAGAATTATAGTTCGCCGGACTGCGGTCTGGCGCGGCTAATCGCCGGTAACTTAGCAAATTGTGGTAAAGGAAGGTGCCTGGGGGCGCTATGAAAAGAACGTATCAACCCAAGAAGCGCCGCCGCGTGAGGCGGCATGGATTCATGGCCCGGATGAGCACACCCGGCGGCCGTCGTGTTATTAAAGCGCGCCGCGCGGCGGGCCGGAAGCGGCTCGCATTATAGTGGCACTGGCGAGCTTGCGCGGCCAGAACAGCTTTAAGCGGGTGGCCCAGCAGGGCCGCCGCCTGACCAGTGACGGATTGGCGCTGCTCTGGCTTTACAGCGGGAATGAGACCAACCGCTACGGGGTTGCCGCACGGGTGGCCGTCGGCAAGGCCGTGGTGCGCAATCGTGTGCGCCGCTGGGCGCGTGAGCTTCTGCGCCGTTGGGACAGCGAACTCGCCCCAGGTTACGACCTGATCATCACGGCGCGCGACAGTGCCGCCGCCGCCAGTTTTCAACATTTTGCTGAACACCTGGCGCGGCTGCTAGCCAAGGCGCAATTGTCCGAAGGAATGCTAAATGTGCCGGCCTAGCCTGCAGCTCGCCACGCCCCCCAGCCCCAGCGCTCCTGCGCCCAACTTAGGCTTCGGCGCGGCGGGGCTGGCCAGCCCGGCGGCTTGGCCGCTGATGCTCATCGTGCTCTTCCACCGGCGCGTCATTTCAAAGATTACACCACCGACCTGCCGCTTCACCCCTTCATGTTCGCGCTATGGGCTGGATGCCTTGCGCCGGTATGGGGCGATCCGCGGCGGCTGGCTGGCGGTATGGCGCGTGCTGCGCTGCAATCCATTCCATCCCGGGGGGTATGATCCGCTGCGATGATAGAGCTGCTGCATTCCCCGGTATTAGCTGTGCTGATCCAAAGCAACGACGCCATCGCCAAGGCGCTGGAGACCGGCGGCACGCTTGCGCCTGACCCTAATGCTTATGCCGACATGTTCGGGCAAATCGCCAGGATCTTCCTGATGTTTGTTACCGGCATCGCCGGTGTGGTGGAAAACTATGGTCTTGCCATCATCCTGACTGCCATTCTTGTGCGCGTAGCTATCTTGCCGCTGACGATCCAGCAAATCCGGGGCATGCGCAACATGCAACTGCTGCAGCCCGTAATGAAGGAAATCCAGCGGTATTATCCCAATAAAAACGATCAGAACTCCAAGATGATGGAGCTGTATCAGCAGTACAAGATCAATCCGCTATCCGGCTGCCTGCCGATGGTGTTCATGATGCTGATCCTGTTCGGCGTGTACCGCGCGTTATATGACCCGATGTTCGCGGGGCACAGCTTCATGGGGATCCAGTTGTTGTTCCCGGTCAACGTGACCAGCGGGCGCAGCTTCGGCGTTGGTCCTGAATTGCAAGACCTGGTTGACATCACGGTAGCGCAACTCGATTTGCACCACCAGCTATTCCAGATTCCCCAGAACATTCCGCTGATTGGCGGCAGCTTCTGGTATCTCCCCGCGCTTGGACTGGTGGCGATCTACATCGTCACCACGCTGTTCATGCAGCGCATTATCCGCCTGGCGAACCAGCCGGATAAGGGATTCGTAGAGGCGTTCAAGGAAGAGATGAAGGATCGGGGCCTGGATAAAGCCAAGGACCCGCAGGACATGGCGGCCCAGATGCAAAAACAGATGGGCTTCCTCAACATCATGATCATCTTTTTCGCTTTCATCTTCAGCGCAGGCGCTTTGCTGTACTTCATCGTACAGAACATCCTGATGATTTTGGAGTATAAGCTAATCCCCGCCATGCCGGGGAACACGCCGTCCCTGGATCCGAAAGAGCTGAAGGCATTCATCAAGCGTCCGCCACCACCACTGCCCGGCAAGCCTGGCGTGGCCGAAGCCAAGGCGGACAGATCGAAGGACATGCCGGCGCTGGCTAGCGCCGCTGACACCGACAAAACCCAGGCGGAGCTCGCCGCCGATGGCAGTGAAGCTGTTGTCGCGCTAAAGCGTCCGCCAAGGAAGAAGAGAAGACGATGAGTGACAGTGAAGTGATCGTGCGCACCCCGCCGAACATAGATTTGTTCCAGGTTGAGGGCACTGACGAAGCTGAGCTGCAGGCTAAGCTGTTCAAGATGGCGCAGGGCCGGGAGCTGTATTACCAGTCTTCCGAGCCCGCCGAAAGCGGCGAGTACACCATGTACGGCTTTCCCCGGACGCAGGTGCTCGATCGCATCTATGAGCTCGCCTATCCGGTAATCAAGATTCTTGACGACCGCGCGCAGCTCAAGGTGAAGAGCAACCGCGCCGTCACCGACTTTTTCGTCATCGTGCAGACCCGCCGCTCGGGCAACTTCATCGGCAAGCACGGCACCACGCTGGACGCGGCGGAAACGCTGATCGCCCACACCGTCAGCCGCCAGTTCCCGCGCTGGGTATCCGTCACGCTCGACGTGGATAATTACCGCCGCAAACGCCAGGCTTACTTGGAAAACCTGGTGCGGCGCATCATCCGCGACATCGAACGCGACCACCGCGAGCGCCGCATCCCCGAGCTGCTGCCCAAGGAACGCAAGTTCATCCACCAATACCTAACCGGCCATCCTTATTTGACCACCGAGAGCCGGGGCACGGGCAGCCACCGCATTCTTTACATTCTGCCGCGCTCTGACATCCGGGAGATCTAGCATGGCCGAGGGCAGCCCAGCCGGCCCGCCGCGCGAACCGCGGTTATGGCGGAAGCGCCGTACCGAAGGCGGCACGTTGCTTGGTTTGTGCGCGGGCATCGGCGCGCACCTGGGCTATGACCCTGTGCTGGTGCGGTTGGTGTTCGTGCTGCTGCTGCTGCTGGTGCCCGCCGGGCTGGCGGTGGCGCTGATCTACCTGCTGTTCGCGCTGTTCGTACCATACAAGCCCGAGGGCGAAGGGTAAGCTGGTAGAGGTTTAGCCTGCCTACCGCTTGTTTGGGGAGAGTGCATTGCGCACTTAAGATCATGCCGATGACGCAGCGCGGGACAAAATTAGTGCAGTTGGCCAGGCAGCTCAAAGATGAGCGTGTGCAGGTGCTATACGGGCTACCTGTTGCGACGTTCGTGTTCTTCCTGATTTTACTTGTAGCGTTCCAGGTGCTGTGGTTATTACATGGGACGTTTATACCTTATTACACCAGACTGGCAGCGGAAGATTCTGGACTCTGGATATTCTGTATCGGACTTGGGATAAGCTTACTGCTAGGTATTGTGCACTACATCGCACTGTATTTCGGGTGGCACAAATGGAGTAAAACAGCAGCGCAAATTGTGATCAAACCGACCTTCATGGATGCTTTCTTTGGCGATGAGTTGATTTCCATGATCAAGGATGCAAAGTTTTCAAGTAGGCACAGAAGCAATTGTAATCGCCCTTGGGTAGATCCACTCAGGGAGCGAATCGAGATCATCGCGGCATTTCTCACAGCGCTCCCGGTCTGGGAAATCGAACACGCTGGCGGAGAGCGACTCGTCCGGGAACTCGCGGTTTCCAATTGGCTTGCGTCTAACACAGGTAGCTGGGTAGTAGGGTTGGGGAGTCTAGTTGCAGCCCTTCCCAGATTCGTGAAATTCATCGGTTGGATTGGGATGTTGATACTCTACCCGCTTCTCCTCCCAGGGGGACACCCATACATGCGCCGCAACGCTGCCGCTTGCGCCATCGTGGAGCGGCTGCTTGAAGAGCAGGTTAAGCCGCAGCCCGGCGCCTGAACCCGCGCCTATAATCGAGGCATGACCGACATGTCCGCCCGGCAGCGCTTAGAGGCTAAGCGCACTGCACTCGAAAGCGAGCTGAGCGATGTGGCGGATGGAGCCGGGCTGCTGGGTATATTTCTCGGCCTGTTCATCCTGGTGCTGTCCTACTTATGCCTCGTCATGTTGCTTGGCATCGAGGACCAGCTGGAACACGGATTTCTCTTCGGCGTGCACGTCACTGTGCTGTGCGTGCTGGTATTAGCCGGCATGCTCGCCCCCGTATTTCTGGTGAGGCATTGGCTGACGCTGGGCTATCGCAAACGTTACCGGCATGTCTGGCGCTGGCTTAAATACACCGATGCCCCGAAGTTTGTCGCCGACCAGGAGTTGTGGGGCGAGGTGTTCGAGATACTCAACCGCCGCCCGTTCCTCAAGCTGACCGGCCTGCGCTTGCCTCACAGCTTGGATGAGCAGATCGAGCTGGCCAGCGACTACTGGCCGGTCATCGAGGCCATGGTGCGCCATAACCGGCGGCGGCTGGCCTGGCGCGTGACTTGGGGCAGCCTGGCGCGGCTGAGCGATACCGCCGCAGTCTTTTGCTTCAATGGCTGCATGATCTGGGTGCTGCTGCTGTTAACCAGCTTCCTGCTGTTCCTGCCGCTATTACCGCTGTACTTAGTGGTACTGCCACTGTACGTTAACCGTCAAGGGGCGCAGCAAGCGTTGGTGGACTGGTTCAGTAATAAACCGCGCGAGTGGCTCGGTGTGCTCGCGCCGCTCCCGCAGGAACAGCCATCGCAACGCGCCTGCAAGCGCTAGAATTGTTGGATGGGCTCGGACAGCCAACAACCGGACGCACAATCTGGCGGGGGGCAGCCAGGGCTACCATCCGGACCGGCAACAGACCTCGTAGCGGAACAGGTAACCCCAAGTCCGCCGGTACCCGCAGTCCAACCGGTCTTAGCGCCGCCGCCATTACCTCCCGGCAGTGCGCATTGGGATTTCCACCAACGCCTCATCCATCTTAGGCACATCAACCGCCAGCACGCCGCGCGCGGTACCACGATAACAAACACCGCCGCGGGATTGGCGGCCGGCTTGTGCGCGGTGGGGATTTTATCCAGTGTCATGTTCATCCCAGGATTTCTGATCACGTTAAGTTCCATCGGAAGTTCAGATCCGGCAGGCACTGGCTCGGATTACGTTATGGTGTTGGTCTCGATTTGCACGGCCATCCTTGGTTTGATCATCTGCGCTAGCGTCGGCGCTTACGCAATTTTCGTGCTGACTAAGGCCAACCTGCTCTTCACCACGAGCTACCAGGAGGCGATGGGCCAGTTCAACAATGCGGGACTGGCGGTGCTTTTTGCACAGGAAGATTTCATCCAAACGATCCAGGTCACTCTCGCCGAACGCGCCTGGATCAAGATGGTGGGGCGGAGCGTGTACCATAAATTCGAGGAACACCTTGATTACTGCGCCTGCCATTATCCGGCGTTGCACAGGCTAGCGAGCGGGAATAGCGATCTGGGCATCTGGCAGCTCAGGCGCGAAGAGAGCTTGTATAAAAGCCGCAAATGGTTTATGCAGGAGAACTGGGTTTATTGGGTCTGCGGTTGCCTGGTTTTTTTCAGCGCTTTGCATGGCGGCGTCTGGCTGATTGTTGTGATGATCTACCTGATATACGGCGGGCGTTACATCGCCAGCCGGGGCGTGTTGGTCGCGCTGTGTGATTTCCTGTTAGCGGAAGGCGTGAAAGAAGAAGTGCCAGTAGCACGGAATAGGACCACAGTTATTCGCGGCTTGAGAGATTAAGCCATCAGGGACTAGAACGGCCCGGCGCTGCTGAACTGCGCGCCGCATTCCGCCAGGAACTTCGGGTTAACTTTAATAATCGACCAGTCGCTGGGCGAGGCCGACAGGTCAAAGCGCACCAAGCCGAAGCGCTCGCGCCGCTTGGGTGGCGCGGGATAGACTTCAACACCCTCCGCCTCGCCGGCTTCCGGCACGAGTTCGTCATCACCCGCGCTCGCCGCTGCCCCGCTGCCGCGCGCCGCCTGTACCAGCTCGCTTAAATGCTGGCGCTGGCCGTAACTGAGCAAGTATTGGCCATCCGCGCTCAGTTCCAGATATGCGCTGAACCAGCCCGTCTGCGCCGTGACGCTGGTCAGGCGGAAGTCGCCCGCCTCGTCAAACCGGCCGTAGATGATGTCGGACTTGCTGCCCACTGTGCTGCAAAACGCCGCAGCCGAGCCATCCGCGCTTACCGCCAGTCCGCTCTTGCGATCATCGCGGCTGCCGTAATAGCTGTCTTTCCCGGTTGCTAACTCGCGGCGCAACAAGCGGTATTGCGCGTCCACCACCCACAGCTCGCGACCGGCGCGCGGCAAGGCTGCTTCGTAGATACCGCCGAGTTGCTGCGGCTCGCCGACCTGCCCGCCGGCCACGTCCACCATGTAGACAGAGCCTTCCCCCAGTTTATCCAGTTGGCTCTTGAGCACAACCACTCCGCCGTCGCCGGAGGTTGCCGCCAACGTACCGTTGCCGACGAGCAGGGCCGGGCATTCCGCGCGCAGCAGGTAGGTGCGCAAGCCGTCCGCCGTATCTACCGAAGCGTAGGCGCTGCCATAGTCCAGCGCGCGCACTGCAGTAAGCTCGCCGCCCGCCGGCAGGAAGCTAAGGACAGGCGACCCGTCGTTGATTTGCTTGACGAGCAGCCAGTCCTGCCCCGTCAGTGCGAGGTACTGCCCGTTGCTGGCCAGGCTGACCTGCGCCACCGGGCCTTCATTGGACGGACTGGAATAAGGCAGCGGGTTGCCTGCGTTGTAATCCACCACCATCGCGCGCGTACTGCCGGAGAGCGGCTGCTGCAACGCGATGGGCAGGCGGTAGTCGCTGGCGGGGGGGCGCACCATCACCCGCACCAGCGGTGCTTTGATCTCCTGGTTGTCCTTATCGTAGACGCTTAGTTTAACCTCGTATTGGCCAGGCTGGGTAAAGGTGTAATACGTCGTGGCATCGGAGCGCTTGGCCTCGCCGATTTGCCAGTCATATCTGAGCGGCTCCTGGCCGCGCGTGACGATGGCATCGAGGCTCATGGCCAGTGGCGCCGGGCCTTCCAGATAATACGGGCGCTGGATAGCGGCGGCAGGCTGGCTGGCACCGATAGGCAGCCAGAGACGCGTGCGCCAGCGCTGCGTGGCATCACTCGCGGTCAGCCGCACTTCGTAGACGCCGTCCTTTGCATAGGTATGGTCGGGCTTGGCTTCGGTGCTGAAAGTGCCGTCGCCAAAATCCCATTGCCAAGCCAACTGGTCAAGTTCTGCCGGGGGCTGTTCTGCCCAGAATTTGACGGTGCGCGCACTGGCTTCGGTGATGTCAGGCCGGATGCGCAACGTTGTGCCGAAGCTGAATGAGTCGCCTGCGGCCTGGGTCTCCGCCAGGGTGAAATCACGGGCGCTTTCAGGCGCGGCGACATTTACTGTGGCAAAGGTGGAAGCGGTGCGCAACTCGGCGTCGGTGGCGATGACTTTGACCAGGTAGAACCCGCTTGCTCCGTAGGTGTGGCTTAGGATCGGCGAGTCGGTGATCACAGGCGCGGCGTCATCCGGTTCATCGCCATACGAGACGCGGTACGTCACCGGCGCGGTGGCGCGCTCGTCGGAGAGCGAAAATTTGGCCATGAACGGGGCGTAGCCTCGATCAGTGCTGGGAGTGATATCGAGGGTCATGCGCTCCAGCGGATTGCGCGGCACGCTAGTGCCTTCCACCTGTACGAACACGCTGCCGGACAGGCTTTTGCCGGTGATGTCGGTGACGGTAAATTTGATCGTGTGCGAACCGGCTTCAGGGTAAGTCGTATAGGGATTGGGCAGGTTGCTTTGGCTGCCGTCGGTAAAGGTCCAGTCATAATCGTAGGGGGCGGTGCCGCCGGTGACGGTCGAGGTGAAGTATGACGTGAGCGGGCAGGGACCGGCCGCAGGGTAGGCGTTGATGTGCGCGGCCAGCTCCTGCGGTGGCGCGGCGGTGTTGCGCACGCGCACCACGCCAGTGGTATAGCCCCACTGCGCATAGCGGCCGCTGTCCGTGACTTTGAGCGTCACGGTATAGTCGCCGTTGTACATGTAGGTGTGCTGGGCGAAGGGGCGGGCGTGGCTGGTGTAGTCAAACACACCGTCGCTGTCGAAGTCCCAATCGTACTGGATGATGGAGCCATCGCTATCCCGGCTCGCCGACGCATCGAAATAGACTGTGGTGGTCGCACCTTCCCCGGAAACCATCTCGGGGGATTCGTCGTCTCCAGCGCTGGCGGCGGGTTCCCCCTCGCCAGGACTGGCCGCTTCAGCGGCGTTGCCGGCGCTTTCCGCTTGGTTGGTGTCGCGTCCGGCTTCGCTGTTCTCCGGCGGTGCTTCCGGTGCGCTGGCTTGTGCGAGGATGAGTTGCCCTGCCGCCGGGCCTGATACGATGCGGCGTTCTACGACCGCGGCGACCAGTTTCCCGGACTGGCCGCTCGGCGCTTGCGCTGTGCCCGGCTGGCCGGGTTCCGGGCCGGTAGGCTCAGCAGCGCCCGCGTTGCCCGCAGCATTATCGCCCTCTCCCTCCGTACCGTCCGCACCGGCGCCGGTTGCGCCGCCGCCAGTGCGCATCTGCTGGTCTTGATCTTGGAGCGGCTCGTCAGTGCGCACGCTGATGTACGGCAGAATCTGATCGAAAATTTCCCCGGTCAAGCCGCTGACTCGGGTGATGTCGTTGACGGTCCGGAACTCGCCGTACTTCTCGCGATGCTGGGTGATAGCCGTAGCCAGCGCACGGTCCACGCCGGGCAGTTCCGCGAGCATATCGATACCGGCGCGGTTGATGTTGGTTTTGTATATTTTCCCATCTTCGTCTTCCACGCCGGGCTCGCCATTCACCGCGCCTTCTACGGTGGGCGGCGGGCCGGCGGCTTCGCTCGGAGGAGTCCCTTGAGCTTCCGGGTATGGCGTGGTGCTGAATTCAAAGTCAGCCACCGGCGGGGTGTTCATTTCACGCGAATCGATCGTTACAATGCGCAGGGCATAGATGCCAAGGTAGCGGATGGGGACTTCCACGGTGTTGTTGTGAATGTTTACCTTGGCGTTGCTTAATTCTACCCAGACGTTGTTAACCTTCTGGACCACGGTGATGTCTGCTTCTTCACGGCCCGGCGGCAGGTCGTCGTCGTAAAACCCTAGAATCAGCAAGGAATCTTTGAGCAGCTCTACCCCATCGGGATTCAACTGGTAGGCGGAGTCAGGCAGGACATCGCGCTGCGCTTCATCGGGCACAGCAATCTCGATAAAGATGGTTTCGGTCACGGCGCCGCGCGGCACAACCAGTTTGCACAGGCGGTATTCCACCTCGCCGCCGCTGGAGTCGATCGCCTGGCGGTTGCTGGTGTCTGCGGCATACGGCAGTTCAGCGCGATCGCCCGAAGCCTCGCGTGACCGCGGGCGCGGATTATTGACATTCTGGTTTGAACCCTGGCAACCTGCCAGCACTAGGCAGGCCAGCGCTAATGCGAGGCCGCAGCGGCCAAGCAACATTAACCTCATCTTCCGCCTTCCTCTACCGCGCCGTGATTAAACCCACGGCATCCGGGACGAATATTATAACAATGGGGTTCAAATCGTGGGTGTGGGAAAACTTGATCGGCTAATCGTGAAGGTATTAGCGTTATGATCGTAGCCAGGAGGCCTGCATGAGTGGCGTAACAAGTATTCCAGTAGGATTTGACCTCAAGCAATTCTTCGCCGGGATCAGCAAGATCGCGATTGTTGGTTATTCAGATAAGCCAGAACGGGCGGGGCACTATGTGTCGCGGTATCTTGCTGAACAAGGCTACAACATCACGTCGATCAACCCCAAATACGGGGAGTCGGTTGACAGCCTGCCGAATTTCAAAAGCCTTGCCGACGTGCCTGCTGGCATTGAATTCGACGTGATTGATGTGTTCCGTGCGCCGCAATTCGCTCCTGAGCTGGTCCGGCAAGCAGCGCACATGCAGCCGAAACCGAAGTACATCGTGTTCCAACCAGGTGCGGAGAGTGCTGAAGGTGCGCAGATCGCCCGAGAGAGCGGCATTATCCCGCTGGATCTGTGCATGATGGCCGCTCACAAAATTTGGCGCTAGCTGTCGCGCCGGACAGGTGAGTTAAGCTGGTGTTGTTAGTCGATTTGGGCGGACCAAGTGCCAGTCTGGGATGTAATTCCGCCGGCATCCGTGTAGGAGTAGGTTCCATTGGCTTGGTTAGAGTCATGGAACTGCCCCGCGAATGTCCCGCTGCCCAAATTGGCGTTTTGGATGACGCCGTCAATCGTATGCCCGTTGACGTTGGCTGAAATGGTGAT
>CAYXMN010000066.1:0-1517 GCA_964465955.1 uncultured Planctomycetales bacterium | reverse complement strand
TTGACCGTAAAGGTAAACGTCCCGTTGGAAGTTGTGTCCACTAGGAACTGGCCGCTGAACGGTCCGTTATCCGGGACAAATTCACCGCCGCCCCCACAGGCTACGGTAAACAACAACACGATCAGCACTGCTAAAGGTGTAATGTTCCGCATGCTTGATTCTACCTCGTTTTGCCAAATCCCAGCGATCCACTTTTTGAGAAAACAATAAGCCCCGAAACCGAAGGCTCCGGGGCTCGCTGGGCCGGACCCAGCACGCCTGGGGGGAATGTTGCGTCCTATTGAATCTGGACCTGGCTCGTGTCCAGCTCTCCAAGCACCACAGTCACATCCTCCTGCTGCGAGCCTCCTTGACGGGCCACCCGCAGGGTGAGACGCTCGCCAACTTTATGGCGCTGGATTTCTTCAATCAGTTGCTGGCCGGACAGCATCTTCTCTCCGTTCAAGGTTAAAATCACGTCACCAGCTTGGATCCCGGCGCGATCCGCCGGGCCGCCGGTGACGACGCTGCGCACGAACACGCCCTCGGTAACATCGAGTTTGACATCCGGTTCAACCTTCAAGAAGTCTTCCAGGCTGATCACTGCAGCCTGGATGCCGGGGTAAACCACCTTGCCGTGCTGCACGATGTCTTCGATGCTGCCTTTGACTGCGTTAATTGGGATCGCGAAACCGATGCCCTCAACCGGCACCGGGTTGGTAAACATACTGCCGTTGTTCTCCCAGCGCACGATCGCCTGGTTCACACCGATAACCTCACCGTTGGCGTTAAGCAATGGCCCACCGCTGTTGCCCTGGTTGATCGCGGCATCGGTTTGGATATACTGCTGCGGGCGGCGTACGTCGTTTTGCCGGCCCAAGTCTTCCAAGGTGCGCTTATTCATCGAAATGATGCCGCTGGTAACGCTTTGCTGGTAGCCTAACGGGCTGCCAATGGCCACTACCGGCTCACCGACGCGAGAAGCATCACTGTCACCCAGAGCAGCGACGGGCAAGTCATTCGCTTCCACCTTTAATACGGCAATGTCTTTATAAGGATCAGATCCGATTAACTTAGCTTCCTTTTCCGAGCCGTCGGCGAAGCGCACGGTAAATGCGCTAGCGCTTTCGACAACATGCGCATTCGTGACAATATAACCGTCTTCACGAATGATGAAGCCGCTGCCGGTGCCGCCGACTTCTGGATGGTCCTCCGGTAACTGGAACTGCGGCTGGTTCTCGGGCATGTTCTTAAACGGCTCGGGCAGCATTTCCTGCCACTGCTCCATGAAATCTTGGGCCTGTTTGGAGCCTGCCGCGTCGCTATTGGTGTTGATGTCGATCTTGGTTTCGATATTCACGACGAAGGGCAGCGCTTTTTCGGCCAGATCGGCGATCCAGTAGATGCTGTCGTGGTCAACGCTCAAGCTAGGGGCTAAAGCTGCGAATTCGCTCTTGGGCTGTTTGCCGCGTTCGTAGTAGATGTAGCGCGGATTACGGCCCTGCCAGTACATCACAGCGGCGAGTCCTGCCAGCACG
>CAYXMN010000065.1:9853-14083 GCA_964465955.1 uncultured Planctomycetales bacterium | reverse complement strand
GTTATAACGCGCTGCGCGTTGACGGCCTGGAGTGCGAACGCTGGAACATGCTGCACCCCGGCGCGCAGGCACGCGTGCCATACGTCGCGCAAGTGCTCAGCGACGCAAACGTCCCGGTGGTGGCGGCCAGCGATTACATGAAAGCGCTGCCTGACGGGGTGGCCAAGTGGGTGCCCGGCGGCCTGCGCGCACTGGGTACTGACGGTTTTGGCCGCAGCGAGACGCGCGCAGCGTTGCGCCGCCATTTCGAGGTAGATGCGGAGAACATCGCTGTCGCAGCGCTATTTGAACTGGCCCGGCACGGCAAGCTGGATCCGGAGCGGGTGCAGCAGGCGATGAAGCAGTTCGGACTCGATCCGGAGCGAACCGGCGCGTGGCAAGCCTAAGACGGCTGGAGGACAAAGAGCGATGCAAGAGGTAAGACTGCCATCCTTGGGCGAGGGTGTGACGCACGGCGATGTAGTGCGCGTGACGGTTAGCGCGGGTGATTTTATCAAGGAAAACCAGACCGTCTTAGAACTGGAAACAGACAAGGCGCTCATCGAAGTGCCGTGTTCAGCCCGTGGCACGGTCCAGCAAATCCATGTTAAAGCAGGCGACCGCATCGAAGTCGGTGCGCTGTTGATTACGGTTGGTGAAGCTAGTGCAGAAATAGCTTTTATCGAGGATGAGTCTGCGCGTGCGGCGACATCAACTCCGGACAAGCCGCAGGAGAGCGCGCCCCAGGATAATGCACACAGCACCTCTAACGGGGACCAGCCGGTGCGCCAGGAATCCGAGCGCCGTTTAGGGGCGATACCCAAGCTGCCGAACCTAGAGGCGCTCCAGCGCCGCCATCCGGCTGAGTTGCCGTTTGAGCCGGGCGAAGTGGCGCCGGCGGCAGGACCGGCCACCCGCCGCCTTGCCCGTGAACTCGGCGTGGACTTGCGCCTTGTCCCCGGCTCAGGCCGCCACGGCCGCATCGACCAGGACGACGTGCGCGACTACGTGAAGAATCAGCTCTCCGGGGTGGAGCAAGCATCCAAGCGCGGCTGCCCGGTCTGTGCGCCGGAGCTGCCCGACTTTACCCAATGGGGTGAGATAACCATCGAACCGTTAAGCAAGGTGCGCCAGACCATCGCGCAGCACCTTGCCGTCGGCTGGCTCCAGGTGCCGCAGGTGACGCAATTCACCCGCGCCGACATCACCGCGCTGGATGCCGCGCGACTGCGGCTCAAGCCCGAGGCGGCCCGGCGTGAAATCAAGCTCTCGCTCACGCCCTTCATCCTGCGCGCACTCGCAGCGGTCCTTGCTGAATTCCCGCGTTTCAACGCCAGCATTGATACAGCGCGCAACGAGCTGGTGCTCAAGCGCCACCTCCACATCGGGATCGCCACCGACACTCCGCGCGGGCTGTTGGTACCCGTGCTGCGTGATGTCGCGCGCAAAGGCATCTGGCAACTCGCGGCTGAGCTGGACGAACTGGCCCAGCGCGCGCGCGGCGGCAAGGTGGATTTGGCGGAACTACGCGGGGCGACATTCAGCATCAGCAACCAAGGCAGTATCGGCGGCGAGCATTTCACGCCGCTGGTGAACCACCCCGAGGCAGCAATCCTCGGCCTGGGCCGCGCGGCCTGGGAGCCGCGCTACGTGACTGGACCTGATGCCCCACCTGAGCCGCGGCTGCTGCTGCCGCTAGCGCTGAGTTATGACCACCGGATTTGCGACGGCGCGGATGCGGCGCGGTTTATCACGCGGATCGAGCAACTCCTCGGCGATCCGGTGCTCTTATTGATGGACTAGGAACTGCTGGGCTGGCTTTGGGGTTCTGTGGGCCGGGGCAGCGCGAATAGCGCGGCGGGCATGGTCGTGCAGTACCACTCCCCGCCAAGACGCCCGACGGCGTCGAGTTTTGTTTCGTCCACTTGCCCGTCTGTGAGCACAGCGTCCGCCGCATGTACGACCAGCATCTCGCCGATGATGTAACTGCCCGACAGCGGGCCGCTGCCGTGCTCCACGATGGTGAACAGCTTGCACTCGATCGCCACCGGGCTGTCCGCGACGCGTGGAGGGCGCACCTCCCGGCTGGCCGCAGGATGCAGCCCCACTTCCTTAAATTCGCTCACGCCGCGCGGGTAGCTCCAGCTAGCCTGGTTCACCTGCTCCACAATTCGCCGCGTGACAACGTTCACTACGTATTCACCTGTCTCACGGATGTTCAGCAAGGTGTCCTTGGGCTCACCAGCGCGGTTGTTGAGCGGGCAGATCACGCAGCTCGGCGGATTCGCCCCGCCCAGGGTGAAAAAGCTGAACGGAGCCAGATTTGAGGCGCCAGCACCGCTCAGTGTCGATACAAGGGCGATGGGGCGCGGCACGGCTAGGTGCGTCATCAGCGCATAACGCGCGCGCACGTCCAGCGCAGTCATTTCGAAGACGGCCACTAGCCCTCCTCCAGCCAGCTAAATTGGTAACTCTGGTCCTCGATCTTCAACGCGTCCTTGGCCACATGGAGCGGGTGGAACGTGTCGATCATCAGCGCGAATTCCTCGGAACCGGCCTTGCCCATGCTCTCCTCATAGCGGCCGGGGTGCGGGCCGTGCGGCAGTCCATCCGGGTGCAAAGTGATCGAGCCAAACTCGATGGTCTTGCGGCTCATGAATTCCTTACTGAAATAGAACAGCACTTCATCGCTCATCACGTTGCTGTGCGCGTACGGAGCCGGAATCGCCTCGGGGTGGAAGTCGAAGGGGCGCGGGCAGAAGTTGCACACTACCAAGCCTTCGCACTCAAAGAGTTGGTGCACCGGCGGCGGCTGGTGGATCCGGCCAACGATGGATTCGAAATCGCGGATGTTGAACACCCACGGGTAGTAGTAGCCGTCCCAACCCACCACATCGAAGGGATGGTGGTCGAGGATCACTTCGTTCAGCACATGATGCTGTTTCACGACGATGCGGAAGTCTCCGCGCTCATCGACGGTTTCGAGATTAGCCGGCCGGCGGATATCGCGTTCGCTCAGCGGCGCGCCTTCCACGAGCTGGCCGAATTCGTTACGGTAACGCTTCGGCGTGCGTAGGAAGCCGCGCGTTTCCACCACGAGAATCTTATGCACTCCACTCCCGAGCTGCAGGCGGTACATAATTCCGCGCGGGATGATCAATTGATCGCCGGGTCCGTAATCCAGCTGGCCGAACTGGGTTTGCAGGACACCTGTACCTTCCGCGATGAACAACAGCTCATCGCCCATCGCGTTACGGAAGAAGTGCTGGTCCTGTTGGGTCGGGCTGGAGAAGAGAATCGCCACGTCGCGGTTGAACAGCAGCGGGATGCGATCAAGGGTCGGGCTGCCGCCGCCGGGCAGCGCACCGGTGCGGAAATGCCGCAAACGCAGGGTTGGATCAGGATCGGACTGGAAGTCGATCACCCGGCTGTAACCCACTTTCTTCACGCGGGTTGGGGGATAAATGTGGTACAGCAGCGAGGCCGGTCCGGAAAATCCGAAGTTGCCGACGAGTTGTTCCTGGAAAACTCCGCCGAATTCCTTGCGTAAGGCGATGTGCCGCTTGGGCGGGATGTCACCGAGCTGATGGTAGATGGGCATGAGCGCCTCCTAGCTTTCCACAATCTCTGTGCGAAGTATGCCGAGCCTTTCGACTTCAAGCTCAACAATATCACCCGGCATCAGCCAACCGGAAGACCGTCGCAGCTTGGCCGCCACCGCCTCCGGCGTCAGTTCGAGAATGCAGCCGGTGCCCACAGTGCCGCTGCCCAGCACGTCGCCAGGATACAGCGCCATACCCCGGCTGGCGTGCTCGATCATCTGGGCGAAACTGAAGTGGATGTCGCGCCAGTTGCCACGGCTCAGTTCAACGCCGTTGACGCGCGCCACCATTGCGAGATCGTAGCCCTTACCGCTACGCCGGTCTTGCAGTTCATCAGGCGTGACGAGATACGGCCCCAGGCTAGTGGCGAAGTCCTTGCCTTTCGCCGGGCCGAGGCCGACCTTCATTTCTTCGCGCTGTAAATCGCGTAGGCTCCAGTCGTTGAGGATGGTGTAGCCCAGGATGAAGTCCTCGGCATACCGGGGGGCGATATCGGCTCCTGTGGATCGGATCACACACGCCACTTCCAGCTCGAAGTCCAGCTGATTGCCTTGTGCCGGATATTTCAGCGGGGCAGCTCCCGCCAGCAGGCTGCGGTGGTTGCTGAAATAGAAAACCGGAGCCTGATACCACTCCGGCGGCACATCCA
>CAYXMN010000065.1:3096-9843 GCA_964465955.1 uncultured Planctomycetales bacterium | reverse complement strand
GCCCGCGCGCCGTCTTAACATGCTGTTCAAAAGCGTAGCAGTCGCGGAAGCTGCCGAGAGGTAGCATACGTTCAGGCAACTGCACCGCCGTGCTAACAAACTGGTTCCGCGCTTGCACAATTGGATAAGCCATCGCTACAGGTTCCCGCGCTTGCCTTGCTCCAGTTCGATGCTTTCGAACAGCGCTTTGAAGTTACCCTTGCCGAAGCCGCGCGCACCCTTGCGCTGGATGATTTCGTAGAACAACGTCGGACGGTCCTGGACCGGCTTGCTGAACAGCTGCAGCAGATAACCCTTGTCGTCGCGATCGACCAGCACGCCTAGCGGCTTGAGCTCGGCGAGATCTTCCTCGATTGCACCGACGCGTTCGGGCATGCTGTCGTAGTAGGTGTCCGGCACATGCAAGAATTCCACGCCGCGGGATACTAAATCGCGGATCGTCGGCACGATGTCCTTGGTGAGCAGCGCGATGTGCTGCACGCCGGGGCCGGGGTGCCAATCGATGAATTCCTCAATCTGGCTCTTTTTCAGCCCTTGGGCCGGTTCGTTGATCGGGAACTTGATCACCATCTTGTCATCGCTCATCACCGTGCTCATTAGCGCCGAGTACTCGGTGCTGATGTCCTTGTCATCAAAGGTGATGAAGCGGTGGAAGCCCAGCACCTTCTCGTAGAAATCCGCCCATTGGTTCATCTCGCCCCAGCCGACGTTGCCCACGATGTGGTCGATCACGAGAATCCCGCAACCCGGTTCGTCAACACGCTGCTCGATAAAACCCGGCAGGAAGTGGCCGGTGTAGCCATGCTTGCTGATGAAGCTGTGCACCACCTCCCCATATGTCTTAATCGCCGCCCGCGTAACCGTACCGTGCTCATCGCGCAGCTCGATGGGTTCCTGCGCCGACTGCGCGCCCCGCTCCAGCGCCGCGCTGTACGCCGCGCGCGCGTCGGCCACTTCAAACGCGATGTCTTTGACCGCATCTCCGTACTTATGAGCGAAGCAGCTGATCTCGTGGCCGGCGGTCAGTCCGCTGCTGATCAAGAACCGGGTGTTGTTCTGCTCCAACAGGAAATGCGTGGACGTGCGGTTGCCGGTCTCCAGCCCGCTGTAACCAGTCTGGCTGAAGCCGAACGCCTTGCGGTAATACATGGCCGCCTGTTTGGCGTTGCCCGTGAAAAACTCCACGTGGTGGATGCGTTTCAGTTCTAACGGATTACCTGACATTGCTGCCTCCTATCATTGCCTGCTGCTTATTACTCGCCACCGGTATATGTAACGAGTATAGCGAATACCTTGTAAATTAAGTCTCAAGCTCAATTAATCCGCGGTAGTATTCGAGCGCTTCCGGATTCGCCAGCGCTTCACGGTTCCCTGCTTCCCGCCCATGCACCACCGCGCGCACCGCGGATTCCGAGAGTTTGCCGCTGAGCGTGCGCGGGATGTCCGCTACAGCGATGATCTTACGGGGCACGTGGTGCGGGCTGCACTGCTCACGGATGCGCCGGCGTAGGCGGGAAATTAACGCCTCGGTCAGTGTTCCACCGTCCGCCAGGCGCACGAACAGCACGATGCGGGTGTCGCCATCCCAGTCCTGCCCGATGGCGATACTCTCCAGAATTTCCGGGAAGGCTTCGACCTGCTGATAAATCTCAGCCGTACCGATGCGCACTCCACCGGGGTTGAGCGTCGCATCGCTGCGCCCGTATATGACGAGCCCGCCCTGTTCTGTTAATTCAACCCAGTCGCCGTGCCGCCACACACCAGGGAAATGCTCGAAATATGCCTGGCGGTACTTTTGGCTGTCCGGGTCGTTCCAAAATGACACCGGCATGGACGGGAATGGCTTGACGCAGACCAGCTCGCCGGCTGCGCCAATGACCGGCTGCCCGCTGGCGCTCCAAACCTCCACCGCCATCCCCAGCCCCCGCGTTTGGAGCTGGCCTCGATAAACCGGAGCCAGCGGATTGCCCAGCGCGAAGCACGAGATGATATCCGTGCCGCCGCTGATGCTAGCGAGCTGCAGTTCGGGCTTGATCTCGCGGTACACATAGTCAAAACTCTCCGGAGCGAGCGGGCTGCCCGTACTGAGCACAACGCGCAGCTCGTCGAGCTTGAACTCGCGGCCAGGCTTGACGCCTTCCTTTTCGAGCAGCGCTAAATACTTCGCGCTGGTGCCGAAATGCGTCACGCGCCCCTGTTCCGCCATCCGCCAGAGGATACGCGGGTCGGGCTTGAGCGGGTTGCCGTCGAATAACACTAGAGTGGCTCCCAAGGCCAGGCTGCTGGCGAGCCAATTCCACATCATCCAGCCGCAAGTGGTGAAATAAAACACCCGATCACCCGGACGTATGTCGCAGTGCAGGGCGAGCTCCTTTAAATGCTGCAGCAGCGTGCCGCCCGCGCCGTGCACCATGCATTTGGGCAATCCGGTGGTGCCGGAGCTGTACATGATGTAGAGCGGGTGGTCAAACGGCAGGCGTGCGAAACTTAGGCCAGCGCCGGCTGCATCAGATTTTTCTTTCCCACCTGGGGTTAAGTAAGCGACCCAGCCCACCGCGCCAGCCACTTCTTCCGCACCTGCGCCATCCGCCGGATATGAAGCCAGAACCAAGCGCTTGAGCCCCGGTAAGGCGGCGCGAATTTGCTGAAGCTTGCCCACCACGGAGACACACCTGCCACCGTGAATGTAGCCTGGTGCGGCGATCAGCACCTCAGGCTCCACCTGGCCGAAACGGTCGAGCACGCCATTGACGCCAAAGTCTGGGGAACAGCTCGTCCACACCGCGCCCAAGCTGGCCGCCGCCAGCATGGCGATCACCGCTTCCGCGATATTGGGCAGGAATCCCGCGACCCGGCTGCCCGGTCCGATCCCGTCGCGTTGCAGCGCCGCAGCCAACCGGGTGGTTTCACCGCGCAACTCAGCATAAGTCAACCGTCGCACCTGGCCATGCTCGCTCCATTGCTCGATCGCGATACGCCCGGCTGCATCCTGCTGGACTGACCAACGCAGCAGGTTCTCGGCGAAATTGAGCCTTGCTTGCGGAAACCAGCGTGGACCAAGCTGCGCATCGGGGACCGCCATGCAGTCCAGGCCACACCCGATCCCCGACCAGGCATCGCCAGCCTCGCCCTCAGCATGTAAATTGCTATAACGCGCGAAGGCCTGCCAGAACTCACCTGGATTCTCGATGCTCCACTGATATAATTTGTCCCAATTGGCCCGTGCTTGCGCGGAGTCCTGCCAGGCCGTACCGCCCTCGAGCGGGGCGAGGCCGGCACAGCTAAGCCAGTCCATGAAGCGCGCGGCATTAGAATCATGAATTCGTGTTAAACCAGGTTCCCACACCGGTTGGTTCATGGTATGAAAATACCATGCCGCTATTTTGAAAGCCTGTTGAGCGGTTAACCCATGCTTCATCAAATATTCGCAATTTCGGATGTATAGATATAAGCATTTAGTGATATAATCTGTTTGCCCTATGATTCACGATTTTTGTGACAGCGAGCCCGCTGTGGCTCGTCCCGGGAGTCCTACATGACCAGTCCAACACCTACGCATGTGGATTTAACCAGCCTCTTGGCGGAATTAGTCGCCGAGTACGGCACGGGTCGTGCCGCGCTAATACCGATCTTGCAGGCAGTCCAGGAACACGACGGTTATCTGTCGCCCACCAGCGTGCAAGCAATCTGTCTGGCGCTGCATCTGCCAACCAGCAAGGTATACGGCGTCGCCACGTTCTATAACCAGTTCCGCTTCAACGCCCCGGGACGGTTCCACATCCAGGTTTGCCGGGGCACAGCCTGCCACGTTAAGGGTAGCGCCGGCGTGCTCGACGCTGTGCAGCGCGAGTTGAACATCAAGCCGGGGCAAACTACCCGCGACGGGCTGTTCAGCCTAGAGGTTGTGGCCTGCATCGGCGCCTGCGGCCTCGCTCCGGTAATATGCATTAACGAGAACTATCACAGTGGGATGACGGGCGATAAGGTAAAGAAGGTCATCGCAGAATACCGTAAACAAGCCCAGGAGCAAAGCAATGCCCAGTAACGCCGTCGCTGAGCCTGGTTTGAAGTTGAAGATCAACGCCGACGAGGCGCGCGAATTGCTAACGGGCGATCCGGCCGGACTGGAACGCCTGCATGCCCAACTCACCCATATTGATACAACACTTCCGGTGATTTACCTTGGCGCGGGCACCTGCGGTCTAGGCGCGGGAGCGCGTAAAACCCTGGCCGCGATTGAAGCGTACTTAGCTGAACATGCCATCGCCGCCTCCATCGTTGAGGTGGGCTGTATCGGCTTGTGCGCTGAAGAACCGCTGGTGGACGTGAAGCTGCCGGGGCGCTGCCGCCTAAGCTTTAAGCGCGTCACCGCCGCGCTGGTGCCGGAAATACTTGACGGATTGTTCGCCGCTTCGCCCGCAGTTGAACATGCACTTATGCAATTCAAGGAAAGCGGCCAGGAGCCATGGCCAGGCATCCCCTACATGGAAGAGCACCCATTTTTTAAGCCGCAACTGCGCTGGGTGTTGGCTAATTGCGGGCGCATCGATCCTAGCCGCATTGAAGATTACATCGCCAAGGGCGGCTATCGCGGGCTGGCGCTCGCGTTGTTGAATCACAACCCACATAGCGTGTGTGATCTGGTGGAAGCCAGCGGCTTGCGTGGGCGCGGCGGCGGCGGTTTTCCCGCCGGCAGAAAGTGGAAGTTTGCGTTGAATGTCGAGGCCGACCAGCGCTACATGATCTGCAACGCCGATGAGGGCGACCCTGGCGCGTTCATGGACCGCGCGGTGATCGAAGGCGATCCGCACCGCCTGGTCGAGGGCCTGGCCATCGCCGCTTTCAGCATCGGCGCAACGCAGGCATATGTATACATCCGCGCAGAGTACCCGTTGGCGATCGAGCGCCTCAAGCTGGCGATTCAGCAGGCGAAAACGCTGGGGCTGCTTGGGAAGAACATCCTCGGCAGCGGGTTTGACTTGGAAATCAAGATTAAAAAAGGCGCTGGCGCGTTCGTCTGCGGCGAGGAAACAGCGCTGATCCACAGCATTGAGGGCCGCCGCGGCATGCCGCGGCCGCGCCCGCCCTTCCCCGCCGTCAGCGGCTTGTGGGGCAAGCCGACTTGCGTCAACAACGTGGAGACGCTGGCGAACCTGCCGGCCATCCTCGTCAAAGGCGCGGAATGGTTCGCCGGCACCGGCACCGCGGGCAGCAAGGGCACCAAGGTATTCGCGCTGTCCGGCAAGGTGGTCAACACCGGGCTGGTCGAAGTGGAGATGGGGACGACCATCCGCGACATCGTTTTCACCATTGGCGGCGGCATCCCCGGCGGTTTTAAGTTCAAGGCTGTCCAAATCGGCGGACCGTCCGGCGGCTGCGTACCCAACCAGCATCTCGACATCGAAATCGATTATGAGTCGATTAAGACCATCGGGGCGATGATGGGCTCGGGCGGTCTGGTCGTCATGGATGAGAAAACCTGCATGGTGGATGTGGCGAAGTTCTTCATGGACTTCATCCAGCGCGAGAGCTGCGGCAAGTGCATCCCCTGCCGCGAGGGTACGCGGCGCATGCTGGCTATCCTTCAGCAAATCACCAGCGGGCGCCAAAGCGAGAAGGAAATGGACGCGCTCAACCGTTTCCGCGGGGTGATGTATTTAGAACGGTTGGCGCAGGTGATCCAGGACACCAGCTTGTGCGGACTGGGTCAGACCGCTCCAAACCCGGTGCTGTCCACCCTGCGCTTCTTCAAAGATGAGTATGAACAACATATTTTCGAACGTCACTGCCCGGCGGGTGTCTGCACTGAGCTGTTGGAGTATCGCATCATCGAAGACCGCTGCACCGGCTGCACCGTCTGCGCCAAGCGCTGCCCGGTGGAAGCCATCATGGGTGCCAAGAAGACACCGCATTACATCAAGCCCGACAAGTGCATCCGTTGCGGCGAGTGCTTGACCGCGTGCAAATTCGGGGCGGTAGTCGCCCACTAGGTGAACGCCATGATCAACATTGAAGTGAACGGAAGAAATGTGCCGGCGGAACCGGGCGAGATGCTGCTGCCCGTGCTCAGGCGTCAGGGGATCAAGATCCCGACGCTGTGCAACGTGCCGGGATTGTCGCCCAGCGGTGCTTGCCGCTTATGCGTGGTGGAGGTCGAGGGACAGCGCAATCTTGTGCCGAGCTGCGCCTTTCCGGTTGCCCCCGGCATGAAGGTGCGAACGCACTCGCCGCGTGCAATCCAGGCCCGCAAGACAATTATCGAACTGCTGCTCGCCGACCACCCCGAAGACTGCAATTTCTGCGTGCGCAATGGCAGTTGCGAACTGCAACAGCTAGCCGGCGAGCTGGGAGTGCGCGTCCACCGTTATGGCGATTACGCCGGCGGCCACCACCTCGACCTGTCCAGCCCGTCGATCATCCGCGATCCTGGCAAGTGCATTCTCTGTGGGCGTTGCGTGCGCGTTTGCGACGAAGTCCAAGGGATCGCCTGCATAGATTTCAGCGGCCGCGGCAGCAAGACGCAGGTTACCACAGCGTTCAACCAAGGCATCAACATTTCGAGTTGCATCACCTGCGGCCAATGCGTGATGGCCTGCCCCACCGGCGCGTTGCGCGAGCAGAGTCACATCAAGCAGGTAATGGACGCTATCGTAGATCCCGAGCGCATTGTCGTTGTGCAGCACGCCCCGGCGGTTTCCGTCTCGCTGGCGGAAGAGTTCGATATGCCGATGGGCGAGGAGATCGCGG
>CAYXMN010000065.1:2726-3086 GCA_964465955.1 uncultured Planctomycetales bacterium | reverse complement strand
TTGCGCCGCCTCGGCTTTGACTACGTTTTCCCCACCTCGTTCAGCGCCGACTTGACCATCATGGAAGAGGCGAGCGAGCTGATTCACCGCATCCAAAACGGTGGCACGCTGCCGATGTTCACTTCGTGCTCTCCGGGCTGGATTCGCTTCGTGGAGGAGTTCTACCCCGAGCTGATCCCTAATTTATCCACGTGCAAGAGCCCCCAGCAAATGATGGGCGCGATTATCAAAACCTTCTTTGCCGAGCGGATGCACATCGACCCGGCAAAGATTTTTTCGGTGGCCATCATGCCGTGTACCGCCAAGAAGTTCGAGGCAGGCCGCCCGGAGATGCTGCGCGACGGCACCGCGGATATCGAC
>CAYXMN010000065.1:884-2716 GCA_964465955.1 uncultured Planctomycetales bacterium | reverse complement strand
CCGCGAGCTGGCGCGGATTATTCGGCGTTTCGGGTTAGATCTCGCCCACATGGAACCGGAGCATGCCGACACTCCGTTCGGCACGCGCTCCAGCGCCGGCAAGCTGTTCGGTGCGAGCGGCGGGGTGATGGAAGCCGCGCTACGCAGTGCATATTTCATGATTACCGGCCACAACCTGCCGGTGAGCGAGATGCCTGCGCTACGCGGACGCGACAGCGTGAAAACAACCTACCTGGAAATCGACGGGCTCAAAGTCGGTGTGGCGGTCTGTAATGGGATAAACAACGCCCGCAAACTGGTGGAGGAGATCAAGGCCGGTCGTGACGACCTGCACTTCATTGAGATCATGACCTGCCCCAGCGGTTGCATCGGCGGCGGCGGACAGCCCTACAACGCGGATGAGGAGCATTTGCGCGCCCGGATGCAGGCGTTGTACCGCATCGACCAGCATTCGCAGTTGCGCAACAGCCATGACAACCCGGATGTACGGCGTTTGTATGAAGAATTCCTGGGCAAACCGTTGGGTGAGCGCAGCCATCAGCTGTTACACACCCATTACCACGCGGAATCTGTGTTAGTTTAATCGTAATGAACGATATCAGCGGCCCAAAACTGGTTGCGACGATCAAGAAGCGCTGCCGGATGTGCTATACCTGCGTGCGCGAGTGCCCGGCCAAGGCGATCCGCATTCAGGAAGGCCAGGCCGAAGTGATCGGTGCACGCTGCATCGGCTGCGGCAATTGCATCCGTGTCTGCAGCCAGAACGCCAAGCAAATGATCTCGACAGTCGCGGATGTGCGCGAGCTGTTTTTCACTGACGCTAATCTGGCGGCAATCATTGCCCCGAGCTTTCCGGCGGAGTTTCCTGAATATGACCACCGTACATTGGTGGGCATGGTGCGCGCGCTAGGCTTTGAACTGGTTTGTGAAGTCGCATTCGGCGCGGATTTGGTGGCACGCAAGTACCGCGAGCTGCTCAAGGAAGGCCGTAGGCGGCATTGGATAACGACAAGCTGCCCGGCGACGGTTTCGTATATCCAGCGATACTTCCCCGACTTGGTGGAGAACCTGCTGCCGGTGGTGTCGCCGATGGTCGCGATGGCGCGGGTGCTGCGGGAAATCCACGGGCCGGAGCTGAAGATCGTGTTTATCGGCCCGTGTATCGCCAAGAAAGCCGAAGCGCATGAGCCGGAAGTCTCCAACGAAATCGACGCCGTCATTACATTCGTGGAGTTGCGCGAGCTGCTGCTACACCGCCAGCTCAAACCCCACGGTGTGCAGCCCAGCGATTTCGACGGCCCGCACCCGCGGCTCGGTGCGCTGTTCCCGCTCAGCAGCGGTGAGCTGCAGGCGGCGGGGATCAGCGAAGACCTAGTCGCTGACGATGTGATTTCGGTGGACGGGCACAAGAATTTCGTCTCAGCGATCCGCGCCTTCGCCCACGGGGACATCAAGGCGCGCATGTTGAACATACTGTGCTGCGAAGGCTGCGTGATGGGCCAGGGCTCGTCCAGCCACGAGTCCGCCTTCACCCGCCGCTCGCATGTCAGCCGCTATGTGCGCGAGCGCTTGAAAGAATTAGACGAGAGCGAGTGGCGGAATGATGTTGCGCAGTTCGTGAACGTTGATGTCTCCCGGACATTTGCGCCTCAAGATCAGCGCGTCAAGGTGCCTTCTGAAGACGAAATGGAGGACATCTTGCGCCAGATGGGCAAGCAGACGCCTGCTGATGAGCTTAACTGCGGGGCCTGTGGCTACGAAAGTTGCCGCGAACACGCCATCGCCATTTTTAAGGGCTTGGCCGAAAGTGAGATGTGCCTGCCCTTCACGAT
>CAYXMN010000065.1:0-874 GCA_964465955.1 uncultured Planctomycetales bacterium | reverse complement strand
TCACACCACGGTCGAACAGCTCAACGTCTCGCACGAGCGGCTTGCCACCACCCAGGAGCAGCTGATGCACAGCGAACGCCTGGCCAGCATGGGCCAGCTCGCCGCCGGTATCGCCCATGAGGTGAATAATCCGCTGGGCGTGGTGCTGATGTACGCCCATCTGCTGCGAGAACAAGTGGAAACCGGCAGCGCTTTGAGTGAGGACATTGAGCGGATTGTAGGGGAGACCGAACGCTGCAAGAAAATCGTAGCGGGCTTGCTCGATTTCGCCCGCCAAAACAAAGTGCGCCACGAGAAAACGGATGGCCGCGAGTTGCTAGACCGTGCGGTGGCGAACGTGAAGCTCAACAAGAACGTCATCGTTAATCGGAATTACGAGGTAGACGATCCGCTGTGCGATCTCGACAGCGATCAAATGCTGCAAGTGTTTATCAACCTGATAAGCAACGCGGCGTACGCGATGCAGGACTGCGGCACCCTCACGCTTGGAGTGCGTGGTGACGCAGAACAACTCACCATGTCTGTGCAAGACACCGGTTCCGGTATCCCTGTGGAACTGCAAAAACGTATTTTCGAGCCGTTCTTTACCACCAAGCCCCAAGGCAAAGGCACGGGGCTCGGGCTGTCCGTGACCTACGGCATCGTTAAGATGCATCGCGGTCAAATCACTGTGAAAAGCAACGCCGACCGAGGTGCGGGACCGACCGGCACAACATTTACCATCACCATCCCACGCCACGGCAATGCAGCGGCAAGTTCCGAACCCGCCGCTGTAAATCAAATCAAGGAGTAGTGCATGCTGTCGATCCCCGGCATTCACAATGTGTTGGTTGTTGACGACGACCCGGACTTCCGTGAGCAGCAGCGCATGATG
>CAYXMN010000064.1:9249-14112 GCA_964465955.1 uncultured Planctomycetales bacterium | reverse complement strand
AGTCCATACTCCAGCGCTGGCCCGCCGCCGCAGGCCGGGCCAGGCTGAGCCGTTCGCGCTTGATCTTGCCTGGCCGCCGACGTTTCAGGCTCAGGCGCTCTTCACGGTAGATCCGGTAGCTGCGCTTATGGTTCACCACCAGCCCCTCGGCAAACAGTCCCGCGAAGCGCGGGATGCAGCAGCGGGTGGCCGTAACGCGGGTATTTCAGCGCCAGCTCATGCATCCGACGGCGCAGCTGAGCGTCATCGCGTGGTTTGGCCCGGTAGCGTTGACGCTGCGGCTTAGCCCCGCCATCCGGCAAGCCCGGCGATTGCTGAACCGGTGGTGCTGGGTTAGCCTGCCCACGACCTCGCGCCGCTGGGCAGGCGTTACCACTTTTTTGACAGCATATCCTTGAGCGCCGCGTTGTCCAGCATCGCCTCAGCCAGCAATCGCTTGAGCTTGCTGTTCTCCAGCTCCAGCTCGTGCAGCCGCTTGGCCTCCGATAGCTCCATCCCGCCGTACTTCGCCTTCCAGCGATAGAACGTGTTCTCGACAATCCCGAGCTTGCGGCAGACATCCGCCACCTTCGCCCCGGCCTCGTGCTCCTTGAGCGCGGCAATTACCTGCGCCTCGCTGAATCTCTGACCCTTCATGCGCTTCGCTCCTTCCACCCATCATACGGGGTTTCCCACTCCTGCTTTGGTCCTGTTTCCGGGGGGAAGGTCAGCAGAACGTGTATACCTTGTCGATGACACGCAAGGATTAGGTGCTTATAGCGGTTTTGGGACGGCAACAGAAACGACCGATGGCTCCGTGTTCTGTGTTGTTAGCGAAACCCTTCCTGATTCCACCGACAATGTCTACCTCTGCCACCGTGTGGATCCACGTATGTGATCAAAGCTTCGGCTTCATAGGAAACAGCCGGGGCGGCAACCCCGGCCAGCCACCAACCTCTGGTACATCCCCCTACCCCTGCGCCGGTTCAACGTGCACGGTGACGTGGGCATGGGGGAAGCGCGGCGGCATGGTGGATTTTTTACTGAGCTGGGTTCGCTTAAATCGGCTGGCGGAGGAGCAGGGATTCGAACCCTGGTTCCGGTTGCCCGGAAAACGGTTTTCGAGACCGCCGCATTCAACCACTCTGCCACTCCTCCGCGGATCGGGTATTGTACCGGTGCGCGCGGCTTCCGCCAAGTAGGCGCGAGAAGAATGCGCATCTGGCGGGCAAATCGTAAGCGCGGCGCCAGGTTGTCGCAGGCGGCGCGGTTATAACCTGAACGCGTCGGGCAGGTGCTTCACGCTGTGCTCCGTGAGCCGCGCGTCCGCGAACTCCACCTCCACCGCGTCAAAGCGCACGCCCCGCCAAGTGCCGGGGTAGCGCTGCAGGTAGAGCTGGCCCAGTTCCCACAGCTTGCGCTGCTTGGCGTCCGTGATGTTCACAAACCCGCCCAGCGTTTCACCAGCCAGCCGTGCTTTTACCTCGACGAACACCAGTACGCCGCGCTGCTCCATCACCAGATCCAGTTCGCCGGCGCGGCCCAGATGCAGGTTGCGATAGAGCAGCTTAAAACCTTGGCGCTTTAAGTAGCGCTCAGCCGCCGCTTCGCCGGCCTGGCCGGTGGCGCGCTTAGGCGGGGCAGGGCTCACGCCTGCTCGACCGGCTCCCCGATGAACACCGCTTGAACGCGGATCAGGTTCTTCGTGTGGCAGAAAGGGCACACCACGGTGTCGCCGTCGCCGAGGTTGTCGGCGAACTTCACGTAGCGGCTGCACGCGCAGCAATGCAGGATGTGTTCTTGTGACTCGCTCATGGCAACGCTTATACCACTCGCCGCGCGGATTGGCTATGAATGAGTTTGCGCGGCGGGAAGGTAACATATATCCCCATGCCCGAGCCGGTTATCAAGGTGGAGCAGCTAACAAAGGTCTATCGCAGCAGCCAGCGACGCGAAGGTTTGGGCGGCGCCGTGCTCGACTTGTTCAAGCGGCGCTACCGAACCATCCGCGCGGTAGATGGGATTTGTTTTAGCATCGCGCGCGGCGAAATGGTGGGATATATCGGGGCGAATGGCGCGGGTAAAAGCACGACGATCAAGATGCTCACCGGCATTCTGACTCCGACATCCGGCACGATGCGGCTGAACAGCCTTGACCCGCGCAGGAACCGCTACGAGCACGCGCGGCAGATTGGGGTGGTTTTCGGCCAGCGCACCCAATTATGGTGGGATCTTGCCGTGATCGAGGCGTTCAACCTGCTGCAAAAGATTTACGAGATTCCGCCGCCGATCTACCGCCAGCGTCTCGACCGTTTTATCGAGGTGCTCGACATTTCCGAGCAGCTCCACCAGCCTGTACGCAAGCTCAGCCTGGGCCAGCGCATGAAGTGCGACCTCTGCGCGAGCCTGTTGCACAATCCGCCGCTGTTGTTCCTCGACGAGCCGACCATCGGCCTCGACGTGGCGGTCAAGGAGCGCATTCGGCGCTTCATCCGCGAAGTTAATCGCGAAGAGCAGTCGACAGTTGTCCTGACCACCCATGACCTGACGGATATTGAAGAGCTGTGCCCGCGCATCATCATCATCGACAGCGGCAAAATCCTCTACGACGGACCAACCGCGGATATCAAAGACCGCTTTGGCCGCCGGCGCCGCGTTGTGTGCAGCTTCAAGCGGGATTACCTGCCGGAGTATGCGAGCAAACCTTTGCCAAGCGAGAATGTGCCGGTGGTTTTTGCGGGGCAATCCTACAACCCTGCGGCGGTAGGCAAGAGCAAGGCAGCCGCCGCTGGTCCCGCGGCTCCGCCGGCTCCCAGCAATTTAGATGAACCTGGCGCGCGGCAGTTCATGGCAGCCTTGGCGCAGGTGATGGCTGACGGGGCGTACTTAAGGGTGCGCCGGTTGAACCAGCGCCAGTTCCAGGTGAGTTTCGATCGCACGCGCTATACGGCCAGCGCGGTGATTACCCAGTTGCTTAGCAGGTTTGAGGTGGATGATCTCGAACTGCGGGAGCCTGAGCTCAGCGATATCATTCGCGCGATCTACGAAGGCCGGGGCAGCCAATTAACGGAACTGCAACCAACTAGCGCTGTCGCTGATGCACCAGCACAACATTGATCAGCGGCCACCGGGCGGCGATCTTTACTTCTTTGCTCTCGATTTCCCAGTACTTGCTGCCGGTTGAGGTTTAACCGGAGCTTTTGGCGACGCGCCTGGCTTGGCCTTGACGGCGGCCTGAGGGGCGGGCTTGGGTGCAGCTTTAACCGAGGGCTTGCTTACATTCTTTAACGTTGCAGCCTTCTGCGGCACAGCCGCTACAGGAGATTTAGCTGGCGGTTTATCGGCAGGTTTGGGGGGAGCCGCTACTGGTTTTACGCCGCCGGGTTTAGCTGGCGGTTTTACCGGAGCCTTGAGCGACGCTGGCTTAGTGACGACGGGCCTTGCCTGGGCAGACGGTTTATCAGCAGCCTGCTTGCTTTCCAGCGTTGCGCGGCGCCGCGGATTGTCGCTCGAACGCTTCACCGCCGCCATCGTCACTGAACGCTTTGCGGCCTGCTCGGCTTCACGGCGCGTCAGCTCGGCTGGCCGGGCGACCGTATCCTTTTTCACCGCCTCCCCGGCCGCAGATTCCGGGAGGTCCATCAGCAGGCGCAGCTGCTTGATCGGCAGCGTACCGTGCCGCAGCAGCTCGTTGTGGAACTGGCGCAGGTTAAACGCATTGCCGCGCTTTTCCTTGTAGTCCGCCAGCAGGGCGAGCATCTGTTCTTTCCCGACGATATAGCTCATCGGATAAGTTGGAGTCTGGCAATAGCGCCGGACTTCCGCTTCCGCATGCGGTTTCTCAATGCTGGCTTTCTCCACCAGGAATTTGACCGCCTGCTCATACGTCCAGCCGCCGGTGTGCAATTGCACGTCAAGAATGACCCGGCAGGCGCGCCAGAGCTGGTCTTTCAGCTGCAGGATGCGCGCGCGTAGGTCGTCATAGAACCCTTGCTCCCACATCATTTGTTCGCAGTACAACGCCCAACCCTCGGCAAAGACGCTAGTGCCGTAAAGGATGCGCAACGGGCGTTCCTTGAGCTGGTTGGCGATGGTGAGCTGCAAATGATGGCCTGGATAGGCTTCATGCAGCGCAGTGATCACGATGCCGTGGGTGCAGTGTCCGCGCAGTTGTTCTTCCATCTCCTCGGGCGGGCGGTCTTTATCCACCGGCGTGACCCAGAAGATGCCGCGCTGCTCTTTTTCATAAGGGGCAGGCGGGACATAGGCGGCATATGGAATGATCGGACGCGCAAATTCGGGTGTGGCCACCACATCAATCCGTTCGCCTTCGGGAATGTCCACCAGCCGGTGTTCGATGACAAAGCGCTTGGCCCGTTTCATTTCGTCGGCGTAATATTGCACCAACTCGCTGTTAGTGGGGTGGTCGCGCTTCAAGATTTCAACGAGCTGTTCCCAGGTGTAATTCTTATTGATGCGCTCTGCTGTGGCTTCCAGATCCTTTAGGGTTTGCCTGTGGACGCGTTTGCCCAGTTTGAGGAGCTCTTCACTGTCAAAGTCTAGTTGATGGCGCTTCTTGAGCAGCAAGTCGAAGAGGTCCTTGCCGATGGCGAACTCATCGGCGGCAGTGGGCAGCAGTTCCTGTTCAATCCAATTCAGGTATTCCTGCACCGCCTCCTCGGCGACTTGCGCCGCATCACGCATCTGCTGGCGGGTAGAGGCGTCTTTTACCCGCTTGGCGAATTTAGCTACGGTGTCCTTGAAGAATGCAACCGCACCCTGGCCCGAAAGGACAGCTGTTTCACAGTTGATCTTGGTCGGTTTGACGATTAGTTTCCGGCCTTGGCTGAGCAGCTTGGGGATACCAAGCAACCTCTGGGTCAT
>CAYXMN010000064.1:4337-9239 GCA_964465955.1 uncultured Planctomycetales bacterium | reverse complement strand
CGGCGTCTCCGCAATCGCGCACCGTGATGGCATAACACGCGTTGACGCCGTCGTTGAGGAAGAAGCCGGGATCCCGCTCTTCCTGGCAATATGCTTTATCGAGCTGAATCTGCACCTGCAGGTTGTCGATGGCTAATTGGCGTTCAATCTTGCTTTCTGGATCCAAACCACGGACTGCAACGCTTTGGAATTCTTTGAGAAACTCTTTGACCTTGGCTAGACGTTCGGTATGGGCTTTAAGTGAGAAATCAGTCATCCGGGTGTCGTAATCATGGATGCCAACATAGGTGGCGAAACCCGGATACTGCCGCGCCAACCAATCAAAGTACTTTTTAACTACGCGATCAAACACCACCTGTGGGTCCCCGCCCGCTGACCGCGTGGCTTGCGTTTTCGCCCCAGCCGCCTTACTGCGGCCTGTTGTATTGCCCGCCACAATTCACCTCGGTCGATGAAAAGGTATCAACAGAATGTGTATTATAATTCAACTTCCCGCATTTATCAAGAACCCAGCTATCCACGCCCTACAATGTCCGATAATAATCATATTAGATTGAACTATCTGAAGTGTATATTTAATATATTCAACGTGGAAATCAAGGACAATTCTAGTTTCACGTGATTACTCGCAACCTTAATGTAAACATATGTGAAGCTTGATGTTCATATTATAAAATGGTTAGGTAATCAATACCATGGCGGGGTTTGGGATGTTTGGAGTTACGGGTGTCTGGTCAAGCTTACGGCGGCACCGCGCCACCATCCTGCTTGCGTTACTGCTGGCGGTATGGTTCAGCATTGCTGGAACAGCGAGTGCTGCCACGACCCGCAGCAATCGCGAGCGCAGCGTAGACTGCACTGCACAAATCATTGTCGAAACAAGGTTTGGCACAACGCGCCGCTGCACCGGGATGCTATATAACAGCAGCGGATATGTGGTGACAACGTTTCACGCGATTGCCGATGCCGAATCCATCTTGGTGTTTCACGCGAAGCACGGCGTTTTTAGCGTCGACCGGGTGCTGCGTGTCGACCAGCGGACCGATACAGCGCTGCTCGCCCTGCGCGACTGGCCGTATCCAACACTTCCCGTAGCACGGCTGGTGGATGACACCCAGCTCAAGCCGGGTGACACATTGTTTGTGCTGCATCATCCGGCTGCCGGCGCGGAAGTTGTATATCAGAGCGAGTTGATCTCGCGTGGCGTGGCCCGGCAGTATTCTGCTGTACCGTTTACTACGGACTATGCCCCTGAAGTCGTCCTGCTTGAGCTGAGCGGTCCGTTTGATGCCGGCAGTGCCGGAGGGCTGGTTTGTAGCAGTGACTTTAATGTAGTAGGCATGCTCATTGGAGGAGTGCCGTCCGCTGGCGGAAACACCACGGGCTACGCGATATCAGCGACCTATCTCACGGCCTATCTCGCCAGTTCATACGATGTGGGCTATTCGCGTCTACAGACCACGGCAACAGGTGATGCGGATGCGTTTGAAACTTTTTTTGGTCCAGCGCCTCCCAGGCTCGCATATGACGGCCCGATGACTGAAGGCTATTTGGTCTGGTTCTCGCGTATTTGTCCTGTCAACTACGATGATCGCGAGTTCACCGCGGAGATCAATGACAAGATTGAAAAGAACTGGTTCTACACCGCCGGATTAGAGGTTGACGCCAGGCCTGTCACTGAGATCAGCGCCAGCCGGTTTTATGTCTGTCCGGTGCTGTCTAATCCGTGGGGGTTCCAGGATAGCACCGAATGCTTCGTGCATTTCGACGCCGACAGCTTGTTTGCTAAGCGTGTTTACACAGTCCGCGAACTGGAAGAGCGCATCATGACTAGGTACCTCATGGCGATGCCGCTTAACCCTGGCTCGCACGCACTAGTCTACGAGAACCAGGGGGCAAACCTTAAAAGCACCGGCATTGTGCGCAAGCGGGTGACGATAGAGTCAGGCCGCATCCAAACCATCGATATCCAAGGCCTCAGCGTAGTCAATATGCAACAGCTTCCCGTGGCGCCGCCCAGCGTCGGCGGCAAACCCGCAGTGCGGTACGAGATCGAACGGCGGCAGGTAGGCGATCGTGAATTGAATGACATGATCCGCCAGGCGCGCGTTGGGCTGAGTTAGCCTGGCACTTACTGCGGCCAGGCAGGGATGGCCTTAAAAGATCGTGTTGGTATATTTCCAGTAATCGTGGTCGACGCTATGGCAAGTCACTGCGCAAGTGCCGCCGTCCATCTGGCGGTAGTATGTCAACACTTCACCTGTAAGCAGCGCCTTGCGCATGAACGCTTCGCGTGAGCCGCCGTGCGGATTGTGGCACTCGATGCACAGGATCTGCCCGGTCATCACGTGCAGCTCATGATAGTTCACTGTATTGAGCGTGCTGAAACCGCCCCGGTCGGTGGAGAAGAACAGCTCGCCGGAAGGATGGCAGCGCAGGCACAACGCGTTGCTCTCGTACCAATCATAGCTGCCTTGCCACACCGCGCGCGCACCGGGTGAGACAAACTCCGCCGGTATCCCGGCTTGCAACGGCTCGTGCGGCGGGTGGCAGTCCTTGCAGCGGATGGCCGGGTGGTTGTCGTGTCCAATGCTCCCCGCGAAATCCAGCTGGACCGTGCCGTGGCAGCTGTAGCAGCCTTTGGCATCGTAATCGCCGCTGGGCAGCTGGGGTGGATTCTCCGCATCGTGCGGACCGCTGGGGTGGCAAGCCGTGCAGCTCACATGCGCCCCGACGGGACGGATCGGGTGGAGCCAGTCACCGGGAAAGCGCAGTAGTTCAACTTGCTGATGGCAGGTCGTGCAACTGATTTCAAGCGTGGTGCCCATCCCGGCGGGACGGAGTTCACTCAACTTAGGCAGGCTGGAGGCATATTGCGGATGGCAAGCCAGGCAGTTGTTCCAGTCGACAGTAGCTTGGGCGGACGATTCATCCGCGTTACCTTGGCGCGGCAAAGGTGCGGTAGCGGCAGGGGCGAGCAGCAGTAGGGCTGCCGCAATGCCGGTCAACTCCGCCAAGTAGTTGTTCATGCCTTCGTTGTGCTAGCTCCGGTATCGGCGTAGGTGTCGCTGCTAATAGCCTTTTCCAGCGCTACATCAACATCCTCGGCTGCCTCGGTGACACTTGTCGGCGCATTTTCTCCTAGGCGTGGCGCTCGAGTCATCTGCTGGCCTGGCGCGGTGGTGCGCGGGACTTCCATCGGTAACGCCACTCCGGCGCGGATCATCACGGCATGCAGGGGAGTGTGTTGCGGTGGCGCATTGGGGAAACCTGGAATGTCGATTCCGCTAGGCTCGGTACTTTGTAAGGGTTCCAGCACCAAACTGGCCTCAGTCTCGGTGTTGGCGGTGCTAGGCTGTACATCAAGTTCGCCAGCTGCTTGTTCGTTTTGCTCGGCGCGCTCCGGATCGAAGTAATACGGCCCGCCGCTGACTTCCAGTGGCTCGAATCCCGTGGTGTTTGCCGATGCCTCGCGCAGGCTGGCAGTTTCCGCCAGGCTGGCTTCGTGCTCCGGCTCGGTTGGCGGAATTTCAGTCGAGGCCGCAGTTTTACCTGTAGCAGATTCAGGGACTGGCTCATCAAAGCGGTTCACGCTGCCGGTGTAACTCACGCCTGCCATCAGCGGCGGTGTCTCAGGTGCGCCGGCGGCTTGCTGATCGGACTGGACCGCTACCGGCGAGCTGTTGGACTCCCCGGCCGGGGGCAGGGCGGCCAAGGCTTGGCCGTCAGCCACGCTGGCGCTTTGATCCTCTTCCGGTGGCGCTGCTTCCGCCGGTGTCTCCTCGGCTGGCGGGCATTCGACTACCGGTCGCGGCATTTGGACGTAGTTTAGTCCCGCGAAAATCCCGCTGCCCGAGGCGTCGTTCTCGCTGTCATTCACCGTGACCCAGCCCAGGCTGGCGAACCAGTCGTGGCTCACTTGGTAACGCAAGCCCAAATCAAAGCGGCTGACCCGGCTGGTGTTGAAGCTTGGCTCGCGGAAGTTATAGATATCAAGAATACCGTTGGCCATCAACGTCAGCGGATGGTCGCCGGGCATTAGGACATAGTCGATGCCCGCGCCGATACGGTTCACGCTGCCGCTTGATTCATCGCCGGCGAGGCGTCCGCTGGAGAAATACGTGTGCGCGGTCATTTCTTCTGTTAAATCGGTTGTGTATAACAGATACGCTTTGATCAGATTTTCGTCTCGCCCCAGATTTCCCGCATCAAGCTGGTAGAAGGTTCCGCTGACACCGAGCGAGAACGCGCTGCCGGCGGCGAACTCTTGCTGTTTATCCGCGTCGGCGGGAGTCTGCGGCACGTTGAGCAGGTTAGTGCGCAGGTCGACCTCGAAGGAGTTCCCGGAATCCTGGTTGTTGAACACGGGATTCACTAGCGCCAGCCCTCCGTTTAAATCGTCCACGGTATAGCGTACAGAGGCCGCCACCTTGGGGCTGAGGGTATAGCGCAGCTTGAAATAGTCGTGCGCTGTGCTGGAAGTGGTCAGCGCCCCTTCCAAGTCGATCATCTCGCGGTTATAGCTGAACGCCCACGCACCGGGATTATCCGGGAACGCGCTGGGCACATCATCATTCAACCGGTCGGGTGCGGCCAGCGCGGGAGAGCCCACTCCCAATACCGCCAGCGCGCACACCACGGCAAAACCTCGTGCCAGTGTGTGCATGTTTTCCGCCTTCTAAGCGCTCACTGCGCCACGGCCATTATAACACTGGCTGTTGATAACCTGTGCGCAAGCGGTGGACTAAATGTTGACAAATCGCGGTTAAGGGGGTAAGTAGCCTGGCTACATTCCCGCGTCAGGAAGAGTACTGCCGTAGGCGAGCGCGGCCATGACGACAGAGTTATACAGCGCGTGCCCGACAATCAGCGGCAGCACCCGCCCAGTACGCATGTAGTGGT
>CAYXMN010000064.1:0-4327 GCA_964465955.1 uncultured Planctomycetales bacterium | reverse complement strand
GAGCAGGGTGACATCCTGAAGTACGGCGCCGAGAAAGCCGATCAGCGCGGTGCCATACACACCCGCCGCGCCCTGATAAGCATGCCCCAGGCCGAAGAGCAGCGATGAGCCGATGAGGACAAGGCAGCGTCCCAGCGGTGTCGGCCAGACGCGCCAGAGCCGCGACAGCAAGAATACACGTGTGTACTCCTCGATCAAGCCTGCTTGAACCCAAGCGACCAGGGTGAGCCAAGTTCCCAACAGTAATGGATCCGCAGCCAACGCTTTACCCAGTTCGCTGTTAAACTGCGGCGGGGTGACAGGTTCGTTGTTAAACACAGTGAAGATCCAGATGTAGGCTACTTGCAGCCCAAGCAGAAGTAAACATAGAAGTACGCCGCTGCTAATATCCCGCACCAAGCTGCCGGGCTGGAGGACTAACGCGGAGGGGAGTTCGCCGTTGAGCAGCAGCATTGCCAGCCAGATCAGGCCGCCAAACAGCGCGACAGACATCACCGCGGTGAGGATGCTTTCCTGCACAGACGGGATGAGAGTTGCCGGTTGGGTCAAGGTAGCGAACCCAGACCAGATCGCCAAGCCGTAGATTGGACCGCAGGCAGCCAGCACCGCCGCAAGCTGCATTGCGGGAAGGCGCTGCCAGGGCTGCGGCGTGGTAGCCAGCTGCACCGGCCAAGTATAGCCGCCGGGGGCTGTACAAGCTGCGCAACCTGCCGTCGCACCTGCTCGCTTATTTAATCATCGGCCTGGTGCGGCTGTTGCCGGTGCGCGCGGCCTACGGCCTGGGACGGGGTCTGGCGCTGGCGGCGTGGCGTGCTATGCCGCGTTGGCGCAAAACGGCGTCGCGCAACCTCGAACTGATGTTCGGCGACCGCTACACCCCGGAGGAGCGCTTGGCGATCGGGCGCGTGTCGGCGATCCACCTCGGCTACTACGTGATCGAGCTGATCCAGATGGGCATCCACTCCAAGGAGGACGGCCTGGCGATGGTCGTCGAGACCGAGGGCGTGGAGCACTATCGCGCCGCGCTGGAGCAGGGCCACGGCGTGATCGGCCTGGCGATGCACTACGGCAACTGGGACCTCTCCGGCGCATACCTGCAAAACACTGTCCGCACGCTCTACGCCGTGGGCAAGCCGCAGCGCGACGAGTTCTTCACGAACCTGGTGTTTCCTTGGCGCGCGAAGTATGGCATGCAGAACATTTTCTCCGGCAAGCGCGCCAACAGCGCCATCCTGCGCGCGCTGAAGGACAATTGCATTCTGGGCCTGCTCGCCGATCAGAACGGCGGTTCGACCGGCACTTTCGCGCCGCTGGCGGGCATACCTGCGAGCACAGTGCCCGGCCCGGCGGGGCTCGCGCTGAAGACCGGCGCGGCGCTGATCGTGACGTACACCAAGCGCCTCGGCCCAGGACGGCACCGCTTCGTGGCCAAGGCGCCGCTGGATGTGAGCGGGCTGCCCGAGGACAAGGACGCGGCGCTGGTGGAGCTGCTGGGGCGGATCAACCAGGCGTACTGGGAGGTGCTGGCTGAAGACCCGGTGCAGTGGCTCTGGGGGCACAAGCGCTTCAAGACGCGCCCGGCGGGGGAGGCGTGGCTGTATTAGCTGCAAAGCGGCGCGGGCGCGGTTAATATTTATCAGCGGCCGGCAGCAGCAACCCAACCAGCACCGGCATCCCTGCAAGAGAATTCAAGATTAAGGTGGAGCGATGGGTCAGAGTGAGAATGAGACTCAAGCCAATGAAGCCGTACGCGGGCTTGGCGTAGCGCCGGTATTCCTGGTGCGGGATGTGCCCGCGGCGGCGGCCTACTATCGCGCGCAACTGGGCTTCGAGCGCGTTCAGACCTGGGGCGAGCCGCCGTGCTTCGCCATCCTCACCCTGGGCAAAAGCAACATCATGCTGAGCAAGCCCGAGCAAGCGCCGCAGATTCTGCCGAACTTCAGCCAGGACAACTTCAGTTGGGACGCCTACGTGTGGATCACTGACGCCGACGCGCACTTTGCCCGCTGCCGGGCGGCGGGGGCGAAGGTCGTGTTTGAGCTGCGTGACGCGCCTTACGGCCTGCGCGAGTTCGCGGTGATGGACGTGGACGGCTATGTACTGTGCTTCGGCTCGGAGATTGGGTAGGGGGTCTGGGGGCGCCGGTGTCTCGCCTGCCTAACACATCAACTAGACTTGCATTATGGATGGTGACCTTCAGATAACAAAGCGCCGGTTGCCGCATTGGACTTTGGCAGGTTCGACCTACTTCATTACCTGGCGGCTAGCCCGAGGTGTTGCGACACTCAGTCCAGCTGAAAGGGACATTGTGGTAGAGAACCTGCTCCATTTCAAGGACGAGCGCTATGGAATACTCGCTTATGTGGTTATGGATGACCACGTGCATGTGGTTGCCAGGCCAATTGGCGAAAACTCCGTCTCCAGTTTAGTCCATAGCTGGAAATCCTACACTGCGAATGTGATCAACAAACTCCGGACTCGGCAAGGCGCGCTTTGGCTAGATGAGTGCTTCGACAGGCTGGTGCGCGATGAGGCCGAGTTGGTCCAGAAGCTGGAGTATGTATTGACCAACCCAATCCGGCGCTGGCCGGAGGCAAGGGAATATAGGTGGGTAGGCTGGTTTGCTGAGGAGTGAGTAGTAAGCTGGGGAACTGAGTCCGCTGGAAGAGAATCGCAGGCTCGGGAGTTATGTCTGATTGAAGAGAATCGCAGGCTGGCAGCCTGCGCCACTGACTTGTAGCTATCTCAGCTTTGAGGTATACATCAGAGCATATCGTGACTAGTGTTGCAGGCAGCATACAGCGTTATAGGCAAGCCTTGTCCTCCCAGCAGCACCACAACCCAGTGGGGCAGGCTGCCAGCCTGCCATTCCTGTTTGGTAATCGTTGCGCCGTCCCTGGTGCTCGATCCGGCGGCACGGAGACCGCCGCTACCCGGTTTATACGAAGAAGTATCCTGTTAAGGTGCAACCACCCAGAAGCCGCCACCAGGGCTGGAGCCGACTATCCAATTACTAGCTGATTGTTGAATAACGAACTCCCAGTTTTCGTAGTCATTATCAGGAGGTCGCAGGGAATCACCATTGCTGAATTCCGCGGTTAATTGCCCAGTTTCATCAGCATCAAGGTGAACGCAAAAAGCACCGATGAGATGAGCCAGAGGGATAAGAGAAGTAATGTCATCGATGTTGAAGTTATGCTCGTATCCGTTTGAATAGAAGCTGCCGGTATTAATCGACAGAATGAAATTCTGATCGTCAGTGACTATCTGGCATTGGACGAAATTAATAATATTGATGGAGTAAACCTCGCACTGTTCCAGTTGAAAGGTGTAGTGATCTGGTGAGTGCTTGAAAACTGCAAGGTTGAATAAATCCATGTTACTACTCCATTACTGTCATCTCGTTGATCATCAGAGTGATAGAGATAATGTGGATTCTACTTCATTACGGCCCTACACATTCCTCCGATACTCCCCGCCGACCTCATATAGCGCTTGCGTGATTTGCCCCAGGCTTAGATGCTCCGCCGCGTCGAGCAGGGTCGCGAACACGTTACCGCCGTTGAGCGCCGCCGCCTTGAGCGCCTTGAGCGCGCCGGGTGCCTCACTCGCGTGCGCGCCGTGGAAGCGCTCCAGGCGCGCGATGCACTCCTGCTTCTCCTCCGCCGACGCCCGCGTCAGCGCCACCTCGCGCGCGGCGCCTGCCTCGCGCCCGTGCTTGGGTAGGAACGTGTTGACGCCGACCAACGGCAGCCCGCCGCTATACTTGAGGTGCTCATACTTCAGGCTGTCGCTTTGGATCTCGCCGCGCTGGTACTGCAGCTCCATCGCCCCCAGCACGCCGCCGCGCGCGCTGAGGCGGTCGAACTCCTTCAGCACGGCCTCCTCCACGAGGCCGGTCAGCTCCTCGATGATGAAGCTGCCCTGCGTCGCGTTCTCGCACTTCACCAGCCCGAACTCGCGGTTGATGATCAGCTGCACCGCCATCGCGCGCCGCACGCTCTCCTCGGTCGGCGTGGTGATCGCCTCGTCGTAGGCGTTGGTGTGTAGGCTCTGCGCGTTGTCGTAGGTCGCCAGCAACGCCTGCAGCGTGGTGCGGATGTCGTTGAACTCGATCTCCTGCGCGTGCAGGCTGCGCCCGGAGGTCTGGATGTGGTACTTGAGCATCTGCGAGCGCGCGTCCGCGCCGTACTTACGCGCCAGGGTCACGGCCCAGATGCGCCGCGCGACGCGCCCGATGACGCTGTACTCCGCGTCCATGCCGTTGCTGAAGAAGAAGCTCAGGTTCGGCGCGAAGCGGTTGATGTCCATGCCGCGCGCCAGGTAG
>CAYXMN010000063.1:4850-14161 GCA_964465955.1 uncultured Planctomycetales bacterium | reverse complement strand
GGGCCATCATCTCCGGCGGGAGCGGCACCGCCGCCGAGAAGATGTCCGCCATGCTCATCGCGACGGCCAGCGGCAACAGGTTCGTGACCTTCTCCATCCGGTCGCCGATCCAATAGCCCACCGGCAGCGCCAGCGCCATCAGCGCCAGCGCGCTGAACGCCCGCGCCCAGGGCATGTGCCAGTTCAACGCATACAGCGCGATGAGCAGCGCAAGCCCGCCGCCGAACATGGCGTAGCGGCTCCAGGCCGGCCAGGCGGGGCGCTCGCCCGCTAACAGCACGCCCAGCAGCGCGGTGATGCCCAGCACTAGTGAAATGAGCTCCTGCGCCAGGCCGGTCCAGTCGAAGCCCACCGCATCCAGCGGCACCACATGCACCGGCACGGCCAGCGTCGCCGCGTAGAACAGCAGCCAGGCCAAGGCGGCCAGCACAACCAGCCAGCGCGGGTTCTTCATCATAGTTCCACCAGCGGACCCGGCGCGTGCTGCGTCAGGACAGTGTGCGGCAGCGGCCCCAGCTCCACGCGCGTGAACGCGTCCGTCACATGGGCCGGCGTGTTGTTCTGCTCGCTTAAGTGCCCGAGCATCAGCCGCCCCGGCAGGCGGGGCAGGCCCGTGGCGAATTCGACCGCTTGCTGGTTGCTGAGGTGCCCCCTGCCGGAGCGGATGCGGCTTTTCAGGCTCTCGGGGTATGGCCCGGTGCGCAGCAGCTCGGGGCAATGGTTGCTCTCCAGCACGAGCGCGTCGCAGTCGTTGAACGAAGCGCGCACCGCGTCGGTGTAGGTGCCGAGGTCGGTGAGCAGGCCGACGCGGGCGCCGGCGGCATAGACCTTGAACGCCACCGTCGGTTCGCAATCGTGGCTGACTTCCACCGGGAGCAGATCCAGGTCGCGGAAATTGAAACCTTCCTGGCTTTTGAAAGTCTGTAGATACACGGGTAGTCCGTGCGGCGCGGGCTGCCCGTTTCCATTCCCCGCGGCGGGGTGGCCGTTTCGCCCGTCGCGATCCCACCTAGACGGCTGATAACCCGTGCGCCCGCTGCCGCCCGCCGCCCGGTTCCGCCCCGCGGCCGCCTGCTGCGAATGCACGATGCGCGAGACCTCGCCCGCCAGGCGCTCGTGGGCGTAAACCCGCAGGCCGGGCAGGTGCCTCAGCAGCGCGCCCAGGCCGCGGACGTGGTCGGTGTGGGTATGCGTGATGAACACGGCGTCGAGAGCGCGCCAATCGATGCGCAGCCCGGCCAGCAGGTTGCCCAGCGCGCGGATCCCTAAACCGCAGTCGAGCAGCACTTGCGCGTGCGGGCTCGCCAGGAAGTAGCAATTCCCCTTGCTGCCGCTTGCGAGCGAAATGAACCGTACACCAGGCACCTAGGTAATTATAGGCGCGGGCGGATGCCAAACCGCGCCGCGTCGCGCGGTTAGCGCAAACACGGCGCGGATGTCACAGCCAGCATGCGGTATCAAGCTGGTCGGTTAATCTTGGTTGGTAATCACAACTGCGCCGCCCGGCGCGCGCTCGGTGAACAGCACCTCGGCCACCTGTCCATCCAGCAGCACCTTTACCGTCAGCTTGCCGCCCTGGCCGGTGGCCTTGAAGCCCGCGCCCTGGCCGGGGTAGTGCTGGGCGATGTAGGCGCGGATCTCCTTAAGCTCGGCTTGGTAAGCGTCCTGGTTGCCGATGTAGACCTTTGCGTCGCCCACTTCCACGGCCCGCAGCTCGTCGCCTTCCTCGCCAAGCAGCACGAAGTTGCCCAGCTCGTCATCGTTAACCCAGCCGAAGGTCGGGGTGCCCTCTCCGGCATTGTCGTCTTTTAACGTGATGCTCAAGGTGTTCTCGCCGGGCACAGTCCAGTTCATGCCGTCGCTGAAAACCTCAACCTGCGCCAGCTTCTCCTGCAGCTCCGGATCCATTTCCAGCAGTTGATCCAGTTTCAGGACTTGGTCCTGCGGAATATCTCCTTCGGTAATAATCTTCAGCTCCAGCTCCCCGCCCGGTAATTCCTTGGTGATCACCTGCACGTCCTGCTCAGTGAGATAGCCTTGCTTGAGCAGTTCCTGCAGCCGCTCCCGCGCGTCCTGCTCACGGTTGATGTAGCCCTGCGCCCGCAGCTCCTTGAGCCGCTCGATGTTGTGGCCCAGCTCCAGTTCGCCTTTGTAAAGCTTCGCACCCGGCGCGTCGAGCAAATCGTCCACCGTGTTCGAAACGCGGTCCAGCAAGTCGAACCCGTTCTCGCCCGGCACGGTGACCGTGAAGGACTGCCCGCCCTCGCCGCCGGTCACGATCACCTGGTACAGCTTGTCCAATTCCTCAAGGTTGAGTTCCTGCGCGTCGGCCGGCTCCTGCGCACCATGCTGCACCACTTTTTTCTTGATGATTTTCGTGCCGTCGCCGTCCAGCACCATCCCATGGCCGCCGTTGCTCTCAATCCGCACGACGATCTGGCCGTCCACTTCCTTCACATCAACATCGCCGGCGCCCGGCAAGCTGTCCTGGCCATCGGTCAGCAGGATGATTTTCTTCGAGATCACCGCACCGGGCTCTTTAGCCAGCTTTAGCTCGCGCATCACTTGCGGGGCATCCGCGGCGTCCACGCCGGTGACAATGGACACGCCGTCAACCTCGACTTGTTCAAGGCCGGGGAAGGTGTCCAGCTTCAGCTTCAGTTCTTGTGCCACCTCCACCGGAACGTTCGGCAGGGTCAGGTAGATCTGATACTTGCCGTCCTCGGTTTGTTCCACCGCGCTTTTAATCTTTACCCCGTCCGGCAGATCCAGCCCTTCCAGGTTGAGCTTGACCACGTCCGCCTGCTGCTTCACGAACTGCTCCTTGGCACTGAGCAGGCCGGCCAGTTCCAACAGCCGGGCGCTCTTCTGCTGCAACTGGGCCGCTTTCTCCGCCAGTTTCGCTTCCAGTTCGGCGAGTTTGGCCTGATCCGGCGCCGCCAGCTCCTGGCCGGACAGCTCCTGGGCAATCAGCGCCTGCTTTGCTTCAAGTTCAGCCTGCAGTTCGCTCAGCATTTGCTGGAACCGTTCCAGCTCGCCTTGCTTCAAGGTAATCAGCTCCTGCGCCAGCTGCTGCAATTGCTCCGCTTCCGCTTTTGCCGCCGCCTCGTCCTCCGCGCTGGAAAACGCCGCGAGCAGGTAGCCGGGCTGGGACGCCAGCGCGGGCTGGACCGGCTCGAGGCTGAAGCCGCCGCCGCGGGGCCGCGGCACCAGGGTCACCGTCAAGCACGCCACCATCACGAGGACGATGGCCACGCCCGCCGCCAGGCGGGTGCTGAACCGTTTGCCAGTGAACAGCGAGTAGAACGGGTGCATTTTGCGCTCCTCCTCATCTTGCAGCAGCAGATCCGCCTGCGAATAGACCGCTTCCAGCATCCGCGCGCGGGCTGGCGGCGGAATCTTGACCGTCTTAAGTCCAAGCAGCGCTGCCGGCTCCGGGGCGGGCGCGTGGTATCCGTGGTGTGTGCGTCGCGTCGGTTTCATGGCATCACCCTTGCAACTCAGCCCCCCAGGCCGGGCACGCTCCCAGCAGCCGCTGGAGCGCGCGGCGCGCCCTGAATAAGCGCTGGCCCACCGCCGGCACCGGAATGCTTAACGCAATCCCCAACTCAGCTTGGCTCAGCCCGTCAATGTAGAAGAGGCACAGCAGCTCGCGCTGGCCCGCCGGCAAGCGCCGCAGCGCGTCCGCCAACGGCGTGGTGCCGGGTTCGTCGCGCCGCTGCGTCTCCACGGTATCGAGCCAGTACGATTCGGCGGGCTGGTGGCGCGGGCGGCGCAATTCGTTGAGAAAGCGCGTCCGCACGATTGACATCAGCCAAGGCGTGAAACATACCGGCGAGCTGAGCTGATCGAACTTGAGGAACGCGTGCGCCAGGGCGTCCTGCAGCAGGTCCTCGGCGTCCTCGCGCGTCCCGGCCAAGCGGCAGCAATAGTGCCAGGCGCGCTGGTAGGCTTCATCCGTTAGCGCTGCTTCAAACCGCTCCCGCTGCGCAGTGTCCTGCATACAGTTTCTTAGACACACCGCTGGCGTGGAATATTCCGGCGGGCGGTGTCGATTTTTGGAATCCAAACTGGTCCAAGCCTAGCGCTCGGACGGCCAGCCGCCAACCGGGCCGGCCGTTATCCCGCCTGCCGCTCCAGTTCGCGCCACTGCGCAGCCAGCGGGGCCAGCGCCTCCAGCTCCTCAAACAGGGCGTCGATCTCCGCGTGCGCGCGGTCAATGCGCTCCTGGAGCTGCGTGAGTTCCGCGAAACGCTGCGCTAAGTCCGCCGCCGCCTGCTCCCCCCGCCACGCCCTGATCCGCTCCTCCAAGGCCGCGATGCCGTCTTCAAGCTTGTGCATCTGCTGCTCGACGCGCCCGGCCTGCTGCGCGCAGAACGCGCTTGTGCCCATCCGCGCCTCGCGCGCCAGCGCCGCGATGTCCGCCGGGGTGAGCGTTGCGGGCCGCGCCAGGTCCGCTGCGGGATTGCGTTGCGCCGTTTCCTCGGCCACGGCCTGCATTGCCGCCGCCTGCGCTTGGCTCTCGCGCCATTTCAGATATTCGCGGTAAGCGCCGCGGAAAAACTCCGCGCGCATCGCCGCACCGCCCGCCGGCGAGGCGCCGCTAGCGCCGGCCCGGCCGCCTGCCTCCGACCATGAAAACACGACGAGCCGGTTGCACAGCCGCTCCAGCAGCTCGCGGTCGTGGGTGACGAGAATCAGGCTGCCGCTGTAGTTCAGCAGCATTTGCTCCAGCGCTTCGCGCGCATACAAGTCGAGGTGGTTGGTCGGCTCGTCGAGCAGCAGCACGTTGGGGCGGCGGCGGAAAATCTTGGCCAGGCTTAACCGGCTGCGCTCGCCGCCGGAGAGCCGCCCCGCGTCGGCGTACACGTCGTCGCCCGAGAAACCGAAGCGCGCCAGATAGCCGCGCGCGTCGCCGTCGGACAGCCCCGGCTCGACGGAGCGAATCTCCGCCAGCAAGTCGCGCCCCGCTTGCAAGTCCGCGCTGTCCTGCGAGAACACGCCCAGCTCGGCGTTGCTGCCCCAGGCCACCAGTCCGCGTTGCGGGCTCAACTGCTGCGCGAGCAGTTTGAGCAGGGTGGACTTGCCGCAGCCGTTGGGGCCGATCACACCCAGGCGCTCGCCGCGCAGCAGCGAGAACTCCAGCCCGGTCAGCAGCGATTTAAGCGGCAGCGCTCCGCCGCGCGCCATTGCCAGCGGCGGGTTTAAATCCAGCCCGGCGTGCCCCGCCGCCACATGCACGTCGCCACTAGGCACCGGCGCGGCCTCCGGCCCGTAAGCGAAGGCCAGGCGCTCCACGCTGAGGAGATGTTCGCCGGTGCGCAGGCGCGGCGTGAGCACGAAGCGCACGTCGGGGTCGTCGCCGGGACGTTCGAGGCGCTCCATGCGCGCCAGCAGCGTGCGGCGGCCCTGGGCCTGGCGCGTGTTCTGCCCGGCGATGTTGCGGCGGATGTATTCCTCGGTGCGCGCGATTTGCTCCTGCTGGCGCGTATACGCCTCGCGCATCTGCTGGCGGCGCAGGTCGCGGGCGGGGACATAAGCGTCGTAGCCCCCGCTGTAGCGGTAGAGCACGCCGTCCTCCAGCTCCCAGATCTGCGAGCACAGCTGGCGCAGCAGCCAGCGGTCGTGGCTGACCACCAGCACCGCCGTGTCCTTGGGCAGGGAACGCAGATAATCGACCAGGAATTGCTGCGCGTCGAGGTCTAAGTGGTTGGTCGGCTCGTCGAGGATCAGGCAGTTGGCGTCGGACAGCAGCGCCCGTGCCAGGTTCGCCTTTTGGCGCTGGCCGCCGGACAACGTGTCGAGGCGCTGGCTGTGCCCGCCGGAAAAGCGCAGGCCGGTCAGCAGGCGCTGCACCTCCGCGTCCCAGGTGTGCCCGCCGTGCGCGGCGAACTGCGCCTCGGCCTCACCGAGGCGGCGCAGGGCCTGCGCGTCGTCCGGCGCTTGGGCGATGCGTTCGTGCAGCTCGTGCATCCGCGCTTCCAGCACCGTCAATTCGGCGCGCCCGGCGCGGACGTACTCGTAGAGCGGCTGGGCGTCGTCGCCCGCGGCGGCCTGCGAGACATAGCCCAGCCGCGCCTGCTTGTTGCGCTGTACGGTCCCCGCCTCGGGGCTAAGCTCGCCGCGCAGCAGCCGCAGCAGCGTGGTCTTGCCCCCGCCGTTGGGGCCGACCAGGCCGACGACGTTGCCGGGGTGCAGCGCGCCGGAGGCCTCGGTGATGATCCGCTCATCACTGAAGCCGAACCTGATCCCGCTGAACTCCAGCCACGCCACAGCCTGTGAGTTTAGCAGAGTGAGGCGGCTGCCGGAGCCAGGCGCTTTTGCGATCCAGCGGCGCCGGGCCTTACTTGGCGTAGGTTATCGCGACCATCACGTAGGTCCACTCGTCGTTGCCGGGCACCTCGATGGTCAGCAGTTGAATCAACATCATGTTCGACGGCTCGTACATCTCGTATTTCCACATCGGGGCACCCTGGCCGGTGTCATTGAGATTTTGCGTCTCATACTTCAGCCGCACCGAATCGTACTGCTTAGTCACCTCGCGGTTAACATCCGCCAGCGGTTGGTGAATCAGCAGGCTTAACTCGTAGCTGTTTTTCCAGATCTCATTTTCCTCGCGGCTGCTGGCGATGTATTCGCGGTTTTTGGTTTCCTTGAACTTCGTATCCGGATCGACAAACGCGCCTTCCGGCAGCTTTAGCCAGACCGGCCAGCGTTTAGGGTATTTACCGTCGAAGATCTGGTAGGTGCTGCTGGGTTTTTGATCGATAAGCTTGTCGGGCACGAAGACCGACTGGCCGTCGGCGGCGAGGACCAGGGTGGCCGGCTCGTTAAAGCCAAAACAGGAGGCCACGGCAAGCAAGAGCGGGAGCAGCGCGCCAAGGGGCAGCGCGCGGCAGACAAGGTGTTGAATCAATGTAAACCCCCAAGCTGATGCTTCCCGCGCAGTATAACACACCAGCCCGCGTGGGCAGCGCACCGCTTTCCAGGCCTGCGGCCAAGCTGCCACATTGCGGAAAGGAACATGCCAGGCCAAGGCGCTGCGCAAGCTATCACTTTACGGAACCACGCATCAGCTTGCACAAGCCATGCCTTAAGCGGATTGGGAAGCAAATTGATGCTATAAGGCGTAGCTATACCTCGACTGGATATTTTTATCTACCGGCTAAATGGTAGTTTGTAATTAGAATGGACTGAAGTCATACTTCTCACAACCTTCCGCAGTACATTCGAAACTGTAATGGTTTGTTTCCACATACCCATTTTGCTCCCAATCATCGACCTTATCTTGAATTTCATTCATGAACCAATCGGGGATCTCACAGTTATACGCCTGTGGTGGCTCTTCAAAGCATATTACACCTTTTCGCGCCCCTGGACCTCCAATGGTTTCTACTAGAATAGACTCTGTCAAATCTCCAGTACTATCTCCTATGTCGAGATGAATGAATGCACGGGGTGATTTGCATGCATAGATTGGTGGCTCAGATGATGTGCAATGCCAAGTTGTTTTCCAAAAACCATTTTTTCCTACAAAACACACACGTACTGGAGGACATTCATCTGGAGCACCTGGAACTGAGTAATCATGACAGGCTGCCCCACCATTTGCACAAATATAGTCGTTATCATCCCATCGATCATCTGGGATTGGACTCACATAATCTTTTCTGCATTCGTAGACCAAACAATCATACGCATGCGCATCACTACACAGCAGTATAGACGAAATGCAACATATAAAGACTAATGTTGACCATAAAATCCTATTAGTAAACATATTGCCACCTCCTTATTTCGCAAACTCTCTATCAGATTACTCGTGTACAGCATTGAATAAAATCTGTAAACGCTTCGCATTAAGCCAGGTAAAGGGATGCGGATCCCGCCAAGTTGGCTCTTCTGTTTTTAACTGGGTCCCGTCCCAATCCCAAACACTAAGCAGTCTACCTGTACTTTCATCTCTGAAAGTGGTATAACCATCTAGTGAGATTGAAGGCATGCCTTCCGGCACAGGATTTAAGTCTGTATCGTAATAGAGGTAGAACCACACTTCTTCACGCAAAGTACGGACTAGATTACCACTGTTATCATAGCGAGCTATTATCTGACCTTGTCCTCCACAGCAATCGATCTCATCTCCATGCTTGTCATAGTCGCCTAATAAACCACGTGTGACAACATCACCATTTGGTAATAGTATTGCTTCATATGGTGGGTTGTCAGCCAGCCATTTAGGTATATCTGGATAGAACCTGCTACTCTCGACATAGCCAGCATCCCACATCGCTTGATGCATATTAGGATCGATTTCTCCTTCCGCCATCACCCAATTTAGGTTTATACTTCTTTCTTGATAAGTATTTATACATATTCCTTCTTTAAACTCCTTAATGCTTCTGGAGTCAGGGATTATAAAACCATCCTTGTCTAAATGATGCCGTTGTCTTAACCATCCCATTCCAGCTTTACGCTTAGCGATTCTTTCAGCCTTTTCATCCTCTGACAGCTCACTCCATAGTTTTTCAATTGGTATCTCCGTCAACAGATGATCGTAGAACCAATAATCCCAAGGTTTATATTCATCTTTGTAAGGATTGTCAGGATCATCCATGGCGCGCACAACAACTATTCTGCCATTGGTAGCTTCAACCTGCTTGGCTCCCGTTGGCAACGCAGTCTCACTTACTGAAGACTTATTGGTGGCTGATGTGGCATTGCTGTAGTTGTTACTGCAAGCATGTATCGCCGTTGCTAGAAGTGCCACTAACGTGATGACAGCAACGATCCGTCCTATGTTCAACATCGGCGTAACCGTGTGGTTCATATCCTTCCCCGCCTCGACACTGAAGTATCAGAAGTATAACTCAATACCCCCCCATGTCAACATTATGGCGAGGAATTACCCTCTGACATGGCAAAGTCTACATCTCCCTTATGGCATAATGAGACGATCATTCCTGGCCGGCCGCGCGCCGGTCGCACCTTGAGGTACACCATGAGACAACTACGCATCATCGTTCTGCTCGCCGCGCTGGCCATGCTGGACTGCGCCATTCCCGCTTTCGCCGAAGAAGCCTGCGCCGACTCCGAGAGCTGCGGCGGCACCTGCTCGACCTGCCCCGGCAAGGCCAAGGCGATGCTCGCCATCGCGGAGGACGCCAAAGTTGTGTTCAATGTCACCGGCCTAACCAACGCGACCCAGGCCAAGGCACTGCGCGAGGCGCTGGGCACGGTCAAGGGCGTCTCCATCGCGGTCGCCGACCCTGAGGCCGGCACGGTGTGGTGCGCCTACAAGCCCGCGGAAGCCA
>CAYXMN010000063.1:0-4840 GCA_964465955.1 uncultured Planctomycetales bacterium | reverse complement strand
CGGTACCGCCACCCGGGAGGATATTGCCCACGCCTACATGCTGGCTTATGAAGAGGGACTGAAAGGCATCACCATTTACCGCGACGGCTCCCGCGATGTCCAGGTGCTGACCACCGGAAAGAAGAAGGAAACCGCTGCCCCCGCCGCGGAAGCCAAGCCCGCCGACATCCAGGCCAAGCTGGGCGCGCTCGGTTATAAGGTGACCGGCACCAAAGCCACGATTACCCCCCTGCCCGCGCTCGCCGCCAAGCACGAGCGCTGCGTGGTGTATGTCACCGGCTTTGGGTCCGGCGATTATGCGGCGAAGATCACCAATGGCGCCAAGGGCTTGCCCGGCGTGGACGCTTGCGCGCTGGACGAGATGTTCAACATGCTGCTCGTGAATTACGATCCGGCCAAGGTCAAGCCGGAAGCGATCGCGGCCAAGCTGGTGGAACTCGGCTTCGCGGCGGGCTTACCCGGCGGCGAGCTGACCCAGCCCGCGAAGAAGTAAGCCTGCGCCCTCCTCAGCCCAGACAAGAAAAAAGAACCGGCCAGCAGATCACTAGCTGGCCGGTTGTTTATCACCGCTGACGCCTAGAGGCCAGGCATCAGGTTCGCGCTCAGTTGAGACGGGCGAAACACAGGTTGCCGGGGGCGGCGCTGTTTTGATAGACCAGGCACGCCTCGCCATTCATTACCTTGATCTGCAGGTTGTAACCGGCGCCCGAGGAAGCGCCGTCGACTAGTTGTGATGCGTCGAACGAGGAGCCTGTCGCATCACTGCCGAAGCTGACCAGGAGATCCTGGTTGCTGTTATCGTTAAACGCCGCCAACGGTTTGTTGTTGAAGAACACCAAGCCGGTGTCGTCGCCGTAATCGCCGCCGGATTTAATGGAAACTTCTGAGCCAAAGGCTGTACCGTTGACGTCCGTGGCGCGTTTGTAACAGACAGAGTCCAGCGCTAGGTTATGGTAGACCACCGCGGGGAAGCCGGCAACCACCGCGAGCGCCGCGTCGTCGTAGCTGTTGTTGACCACCGCGTTGAAAGCCACGTTGACCGCGGCGTTCCAGGTGGTGCCGTCAATGTTCGAAGCGCGGCGGTAGCGGATGCCGGCGGTGCCATCCCAGTAGAAGTACGCTATCGCCGGCATCCCGTTCACCTCTGCGAGCGAAGGCTCGATCCCGCCATTGAAGCCGCCGGAGTTGACGGTGAACGCGGCGTTCCAGAGGCTGCCGTCGGCATTGCTCGCCCGCCGGTACATTAGGCTGTTGGAGCCGAGGGCAAAATAAGTCACCGCCGGTCTGCCGCCGATGATTTCCAAGTCGGCGGAGAGCGTCACTCCGGAGTGGATTAACACCGGAGTTGACCAGGAGGAGCCGGTGGCATCGCCGGCCCGCACGTAATACAGCCGGTCCGCTGTCGCATCCCGGTAGATGACCGCCGGGCGGCCGTTGGCTTCTACCAAATCGCAGTACTGGCCTGAGTTGTTGTTGGAGGCAATGGTGACCACCTGGCCCCACGCCGTGCCTTCCGGATTGGTCGCCCGGACGTACTTTAAATCGTCGTTCACGGTTTCGTAGAAGCAAATGGCCGGATGGCCGCCGATCAACGCGAAACCGATCGGGCCGTCAGCGGTCGCCGTCCCGCCGATGGACGTGATCGTCGCAAAGCTGATGCGGGCTATGACGCTGTCCGTCGTTATGTTGTTGTCGTTGTCGGTCACGCGGACCCGCACGATGTAATCGCCGGCGGACGCAAACGAGGTGCTGGTCACCGGATTCGCGCCGTTGTCCAGCTCGTAGATGCCATCACCGTTCAAGTCAAACTCGTACTTGATGATTGCTCCCGCTGGGTCCGAACTGCCCGAGGCGTCGACGGAGACGACTTCGTTCAAGCCGGCCGGGTTGGGGTTTAAAACCAGGTCCGCCACCGGCTGGATGTCCGGCGTGATGCTGACCGAGGCGGAGCTGAACAAGTTATCGTCGTCCGTCACGCGCAAGGTTACCTGGTGCGCCACGAGCGTCGAGAACACATGGTTCACCGGGCTGTCGCTGTAAGACGTGGCGTCAAACAATCCGTCGCTCTCCCAGTCCCAGTCGTAGCGGATGAGCGAGCCGTCGGGATCGGTGCTGCCGCCGGGATTCAAGGACACGGTGACCGGCGCGGTGGAGAACCTAGTCGGCGTCGCGGTCAGCGCGGCGATTGGCGCTTGGCCGCCAGGGCCTGAGCCGGTTACGTTCAAACTGAAACTGGCCTGCCCTTGGCTGCCGCCGTTATCCGTCACACGCAAGCGCACGCTGAACAAGCCGGGCGTGGTGTAGAGGTGGGTGGCGGCCGGCTGTTCGCTATAGCCGTCCCAGAGCCCGTCGCCGTTGAAGTCCCACTCATACTTCACGATGCTGCCGTCAGGATCGACGCTGTTGCCGCCGTTGAGCTGGGCGGTCAGGGGCGCGGGGCCCGCACCCGGCGTAATCATCAGCGCAGCCTCTGGGGGCTGGTTGCCGGGCTGGTTGGCATTCACCTCCGCCGTGGCGGTCGCTTGGGCCCCGCCGTTGTCGGTCACGCGCACCTTGACCGTGAACGAGCCCGGCGCGGTGAAGAGGTGGCTGACCGCCGGCTGCGTGCCATACCCGTCATACAGGCCGTCGCCGTTGAAATCCCACTCGTACTGGTTAATGCTGCCATCGCCGTCGGTGCTGCCCGAGGCGTCGAGCGCAACCGCCAGCGGCACATTCCCGGAGGCGGGCGAGGCGGTCAACTGGGCGCTGGGCAGGGCGTTCCCCGGCAAGGTGATGCTCAGCGGGGCCACCGCCAGCGCTTGCGCCCCGCCGTTGTCAGTGACGCGCAGCTTCACGTCAAACACGCCCGGATCCGTATAGGTGCGGCTGGCGCTGGGCTGGCTGCCGTAGGCATCGAACAGGCCGTCGCCGTTGAAGTCCCATTCGTAGTTCACGATGCTGCCGTTGGGGTCTGAGCTGCCCGAAGCATCGAACACCACCGTCAGCGGCGCTACCCCGGACGGGACGGAAGGCACCAGCACCGCCGTAGGCGTGGGATTATCGGGGTTGACCAGGTTCAAGGTGAACGTGGCCACCGACTGCGCGCCGTCGTTATCAGTCACGCGCATTCTGGCTTCGAAGGTCCCCTGGTTCGTGTAGGTATGGTTGAGCGTGGCCTGGCTGCCGTAACCGTCCCACAAGCCGTCGCCGTTGAAGTCCCACTCATAATTCACGATGCTGCCGTCAGGATCAATGCTTGAGGCGGCATCCAGGTTGATCTCCAGCGGAACGACGCCCGCCGGGGGGCTGGCGAGCAGCACCGCAGTGGGGGAGGTGTTGCTCGGGGAGGCCACATTGACCGCCACCTGGTTTACCGCCTGCGCGCCGCTGGTATCGGTCACGCGCACCCGGACATCGACCAGTCCCGGCGCGGTAAAGGTGCGCAGCACCTGCGCCTCCGCGCCGTAACCGTCATAGATGTTGTCGCCGTTGAAATCCCATTCATACGCCACAATCCCGCCATCCGGATCGCTGCTGCCCGAGGCATCCAGCAGCACGCTCAGCGGCGCATCGCCGCTGGACGGCGTGGCGGTCACCTGCACGACCGGCAAGGCGTTGCCGGCGGCGTTCGTTTCCACGAGGAGCTGCGCCGTGTCCTGCGCGCCTTGATCGTCGGTCACGCGGACCCGGGCGGTATACGCGCCGGGCTCGGTGTAGGTCCAATTGATGGACGGGCTGGCATCGTAAGCATCCCAGGCGCCGTCGTTATCGAAGTCGAAGTCATAGCGGACAATGCTGCCGTCCGAATCAGTGGAACCGGCGGCGTCAAACCCGACGCTCAGCGGAACCACCCCATTGGCCGGCGTCGCCGCCAGGTCGGCGGTTGGCAAGGTGTTGCCCGGCACATTCGCCGACACTTCAACCACCGCGCTCGCTGTCGCGCCGGAGTTGTCCGTCACGCGCAGGCTGACGGCGGTCGTGCCCGGCGCTGTGAAGGTGTGGTCAATCGCCGAAACGGTGGTGAACGTGTCATAGCCGCCGTCGCCGTCCATGTCCCAGGCGTACTCCGTGATGCTGCCGTCCGGATCGACGCTGGCGGCGGCGTCAAAGCTCACCTCCAGCGGAATGTTCCCCGTCAGTGGATTGCCGTCGAACTCGGCCTGCGGCAATTGGTTTTGCGGCTGGTCGAGCACGATGAGTTCCAGGCTGGCGCTGGCTGTCCCGCCGCGGTCGTCGACCACTTCGACTTCCGCGTTGAAGGTGCCGGGGACGTTAAAGGTATGCAGCACGGAGGGATCGGTGCCGCTGTTGAAATCAACCGTGCCGTCGCCGTCGAAATCCCAATGGTACTCGGCGATAAAGCCGTCGATATCACGGCTGCCATTGGCGATCAGGCCGGTGGTGAGCGGCGCGTAGCCCGACTGGTCGGTAGCGAACAAATCCGCGGACGGTTCAATGTTGCTCACCGCCGACACCGTGGCGGTGAAGGCCGGTGAAATGAAGGTGCTCCAGGCGCCGTTGTTGTCCGTCACCCGCAAGACCGGCGCATACTCGCCGGGTTGGGTATACACGTGCGTGACCTGCGGATCGACGCCGTACGCGTCCACCAGGCCGTCACCTTCGAAGTCCCATTCGAAAAAGACGATGCTGCCATCGGGATCGGTGCTGCCCGCGCCGTCGAGTTGGACGGTGAGCGGAATCGCGCTCCCTGTGTAATGCAGCGTCAGGTCCGCCGCCGGAGGGAGGTTGAAATCCGGGTTGGGATTGCCGCTCGTCCCGCCGCCCGTGCCGCCGGCGCCGGGTCCGTTGATGTTGCTGCGCGTGCCCTCCTTGAGCTCGCCGCTTTGATCGGCGGCGA
>CAYXMN010000062.1:2523-14273 GCA_964465955.1 uncultured Planctomycetales bacterium | reverse complement strand
GGGTAGGGGCGGTATTAATGCCGCCCGATGATCCTCTGGCAGCCGGGCCGGCAGGCCCGGTGTTCTGGTGGGGCGGGCCGCCGCGCCCGTCATTCCCGGCCTGAAGGCCGGGCTACCGGTAATACGCGCGGCACCGGCGCTTCGCCCGTGGGGAACACTCCGGCCCGGCATTTGATACAATGACCTGAATATCTAAGGTTATAAAACAAATCCCATAGGAATGGTAAAAGCAATCCTGTGCCGATTAAACAAGCAGGTACGCCTTTGTACATTTCAAAACCAGCATGATGATAAGCTGCTAGAACAATCGTTGTTAATAATAACACGATTGTGATCGCTAAATCGATATTCCGGCTTACTTTACAGGATCGTTTACAATTCACAAGGGTGTAGCTGTATTCACAAAGTTTGATTGCTTCGATTTGTTGTTGAGATTCAAAGTCAATTCCGGGGTATTTACTTGGTAAGTCGTTGATTGCTTCGACTTGCCGATCATTACTTAAGAAAATGCTATTAGTAATTTTCAGCTTACTTTTAACGTATTTATCAATTTCATCGTTGCGGGCACTTTGCGTTTGATACTCATCTCGACTATTCTCGCATTTCTTTTCAAGTTTAGCGTCTACGTAACAGCAGCATCGCCAAATGGCATAGTCGAACCAAATTATAGTTAGCAATAGGTAATGAACCCAATGTATCTTGATAAATGCTGTCAGGCAATACGCCACAAAGATCAAGGAGTTTATTACGTCAATGAATACCATTGTATTTGGGCGTTTTGCGTAATCGGGAATCTCGTAGAATCTGAGAATGAACGCCCGGTTCACCACTGCGCCGAAGAACGCCGAGCATGCGACACAGATCATGACAAACGCTTCCTCAGGTGAAATCTGCACCTGTTCTTTCACTACGGTATTCGATCCCAGGATGCGCACTAGAATCGCTATGGCTGCCACGAGTACGGCGCTATAAATCCAGCGGATCGACTCGCCTTTTTCCTTATTAGAACGAAAGGCTTTCAGCTCATTATGAGAGCGGAAGGCTTGCAGCTCATCGTTCCCGAGACTTTCCCGAGATGCGTTGTGCGCCATGGAATGCTCCTACCCGATGTTTGATACGGTAGCCGCCGTTTTAGACAGACCTATCAATCTCAATAACGGAGGACAGCGGGAAAAGGTGTTGCACGGGAGTGGTGAGCGGGTTAAGACTCGGACAGGCTTGCCCGCCAGGTTGATGTGCCCGCCCCGGCAGCGGCGCCGGCCCCAAGTTATTTCGGGAAGCGGAGACGCCTGCCGCCGCGCGGCTGCGGCTTGCGCAGGGACCGGGCCTTGACCCGGCTCGAACGGCGTCGCACATAAGACGGGCGAAGCACGGCTTCGCCCCTACGATCTAACTTGCTACTTACAACTTACTACTGAAATCGACGGGCGAAGCATGGCTTCGCCCCTACGATCTACTTACTACCTACTACCTACCACGGGCGCCAAGAATGCCGCCCCTACTTCCCCTTCAGCAGGTTTTTGAAAAACCCGCCCGCGCGCTGGTCGGCGGCGAGGTCGGCCTCCTTCAGCTGCTTGAGCAGCTCGCGCTGCTCCTTGCTCGCCTTGCCCGGCACCGCCAGCACGACGCGCACGTAGAGGTTCCCGCGCCCGCCGGAGCGCAGCCGCGGCAACCCGTGCCCGCGCAGGGTGAACTCGTGGTGGCTGCCCGTCCCCGCCGGGATGCGCAGTTGCTCCTGCCCGCTGAGTGTGGGCGCCAGCACCGTCGCGCCGAGCACCAGGTCGGCGTAGTGCACGCTGGTCTCGCAGTACAGATCCGCGCCGTCGCGCTTGAAGTATTCATGCGGCTGGAGGCTGATGCGCACCAGCAGGTCGCCATGGGGCGCGCCGCCCCGGCCCTGGTGGCCCTCGGCGCGCACTTTCAGCACATTGCCGTCGTCGATACCCGCCGGGATGGTCACGGCGATGGTGCGCCGCCGCTCCTTCAGCCCGGTGCCGCCGCAGGCCTTGCACGGGTCGGTGATGCGGTAGCCCTCGCCGCGGCAGTGCGGGCAGGTCGTGGTGGTCTGGATCCGCCCCAGCAGCGTGTCGCGCACCTGCAGCACCATCCCGCGCCCGCCGCAGGTCTGGCACGTGACAGGCTGGCTGCCCGGCGCGGCCCGGCTGCCCTGGCACACGTCGCACAGCTCCCGGCGGTCGAGGGTCAGCTCCACTTCCTTGTCCGCCAGCACGTCCTCCAGCTTTAAGTGCACCGCGCGCTGGAGGTGCTCGCCGGGCTCGTAGTCCGGGCTGCGCCGCTGCGCGCCCATCCCGCCGAAGCCCATCCCGCCGCCGCCGCCGCTGAAGAAGAAGTCGAAGATGTCGTTGATGCTGGAGAACCCGCCGCCGAAGGGCGAGCCCGCGCCCATGCCGGGGCCGCCGGTGGTGCCATAGGCGTCGTACTGGCGGCGCTTGTCCGGGTCGGAGAGCACCTCGTTGGCCAGGTTGATCTCCTTGAAGCGCTCGGCGGCATCCGGGTCGGGGTTCACGTCGGGGTGGTACTGGCGCGCGAGCTTGCGGTAAGCGCGGCGGATGTCGTCGGCGCTGGCGTCGCGCGCCACTCCGAGCAGTTCGTACAGGTCTACTTGCGTTGGCATAGCTTAACTTGGTTCCGTCCTTGTTTCACCGTCCGCCGACTCCTCCAGCGAGCTGGCCACCGCCTCGCCGATGACCTGCACCCACGGCAGCGCGCGCTCGTAGAGCAGGCGCGTCGGGCCGAGCACGCCCACGGTGCCCTCGCCTTTCTCCGGCAGCGCGTAGCGGCTGACCACCAGGCTGCACTCCTGCAAGTACGGGTCGTCGTTCTCCGCGCCGATGATGGTCTGCACCACGCGGCCGCTGAGCTGCTGGCGCAGGTTGCGAATGAAGCGGTCCTTGTCCTGCAGCGCCTGGATCACACTGCTCAGCTTCTCCACCCGCGCGAACTCCGGTTGCAGTGCGAGCTGCAGCGCGTTGCCGAACAGCACGCGGTCGCGCGTGTCGGCCAGGCTGGTGAAAAAGTCGCTGAGCGTGAGGATAATGCTCTCCGGCACGTGCAGCATGCTGTCGTGGATGCGCTTGAGCTCGGCGTAATCCACCTCCAGCACCGAGCGCCCGCGCAGGTAGTTGTTGAGCGCCTCGGCCAGGCGGCCCAGCGCCAGGTCCTTCACCGGCACGTCCACGGCCACCAGCCTGCTTTGCATCACGCCGCCGCCGGTGACGAGGACGATCAGCAGCTCGCGCTCGTCGACCTCGACGAAGTTGATCGCGCGCACATCCAGCGTCGTCGGCGTGGGCAGGCTGACCCAGGCCACATAGCCCGTCATCTCGGTCAACAGGTCGAGCGTGCCCTCCAGCAGCGCTTCGGTTTGGTGGCCGAGCTGGGCGTAGACGCGGGCGACGCGGGCGCGCTGGTCGAGCGTGCCGGCCAGGCTGGAGAGCAGCTCCTCGACGAGGAAGCGGTACGCCTTGTCGGTGGGGATGCGCCCGCCGGAGGTGTGCACCTGCTTGAGATAGCCCAGCTCCTCCAGCGCGGCGAGCTCATTGCGCACGGTGGCGGAGGAGACCGCCAGCTCGGCGGCGATGGCCTGGCTGGAGACGGGATGGATCTCGCGGATGTAGCTGTCGATCACGCGGCGCAAGATAGCCCGCTTGCGCGGGCTGAGGCGGGTGCCGGTTGGATCGAGGGCGTGCGCCATGGCGACAGGTTATTTTACCGGACTGCCAGCAAGGGTAGTCTAACGCTGTCAATCCCGGAAGCCGCGGGTCCACGGCCCGCGTTACTGCTGTTCGCGGGTTGCTAAGCCCGCAGCTGCCAACTGAATTAGGTTAGTCAGAAAACGAGACACCCGGCCAGCCGAATGGCCAGCCGGGTGCGTTGGTTCAACTTGTTAAAGCGGAACTGCGCCTGCGGTTACATGCCGCCTTCCGGCTTGGCCGGCGGGGCGGCCGGGGGCTCGGTGCCGGGTTGGCCCGGCGCGCCGCCCTCCGTGCCCGGCGCGGGTGAAGTCTCAGTCACCGCGCTTTCCGACTCGAATTTGCGCTCGGCCGGGAGCGGATAGGCCTGGAGGATGTAATCCGCGTTGGGATACTCCGTCTTGAATTTCTCCAGCCCGCCCGGCGCAGCCAAACCGGCCTGGTCGTTATATTCCACGCGCGTCAGGCTGTCCACCACGTCCATACCCACAATGACTTCCGCGAAGCAGGCGAAGCCCTGGGGATCGAGACCGGCGGAGTTGTCCACCAGATTGATGAAGATGTGGGTGGTGCGGCTGTCCGGCGCCATCGACTTGCCGAATGCCACGAAACCGCGCTTGTTGCTTTGCACGACTGGTTCGTCCAGAATGTTCTCCTCGCCCCACTGCTCATTGAGCGCCGGATCGGCGGCGATGCCGCACTGGGCGACGAAGCCGTCAACCACGCGGAACCACGGCGCGCCGTTGTAATAACCGGCGTCAATCAGCGCCACGAAGTGCTCGACGCCCTTGGGCGACCATTCAGGGTGCAGCGCCATCACGATTTTGCCTTTAGTCGTTTCAAATACTATTTGCGTCAATCCGGTGTTCTCCTCTGAATTGAGACCCATGGCTTCCGGGGAACCCTCGGGCGGCTTGTTGGGATCGGGAATGGTTTCGCCGACGATCTCGCCGTTCGCCGGCGGCGTGTTGGCGGCTTCGGCGGCAGTGCCGTCGCCCTCCGCCGGTTCGGTGCGCGGGCAGCCAGCCATGATCATGACCGCCGCCAGCAGCGCAAAGAGCATCCACAACGTTGCTTTCATCGCAAATTTCCCTCCTGGGATCGCTTGCAGAATAAAGTACCGCCTTGTCAAAGGCCTAATTGATAATTATAGCACAATAGTGTTCAATTGACGCTGCCGCCGCCCTCGCCTATAATTTCACTTTAAGAACCAATGTTTATTGGCTGCGACCCGCTTCAGCCAGCAAGGGGCGAAGAATGAGCGTCACCGCCGTGATTGGCGCGCAGTGGGGGGACGAGGGGAAAGGCAAGCTGGTTCACCTGCTTAGCCAAGATTACGAAATAATTCTCCGCTACCAAGGCGGTAGCAACGCGGGCCACACCGTGCAGGTGGGCGAGAACGTCTATAAGTTCAAGCTGGTGCCCTCCGGCATCCTCCACCCCGGTAAAACCTGCCTACTCTGCGACGGCGTGGTGGTCAACATGCTGACGCTGGCCGGCGAAATCGCCGAACTGACGGCCAACGGGGGCTGGCAGGGCACGCTGAAACTCAGCCGCCACGCGCACCTGGTGCTGCCCTACCACACCACGCAGGACGAATATTTCGAAGATGCCAAGGGCCGCCACGCCATCGGCACCACGCGCCGCGGGATCGGCCCCGCGTACGCCGATAAACATTTCCGCGTCGGCCTGCGCGGGGCGGACTTGCTCAAACCCGGCTTTAAGGAGAAGGTGCAAGCCGCCGCCGAGCGCAAGAACGTGCTGTTCTCCGGTTATTACAAACGCGGCCCGCTCGATCTGGATCAAGTCTGGGCCGAGGTGGAGCCCACCGTCGCCGTGCTCGCTCCGCTGGTGGACGACACGATCGGCCTGGTGCGCCAGGCGATCGCGGACGGACGCCCCTTGATGTGCGAAGGCGCGCAAGGCACCCTGCTCGACATTGATTACGGCACCTACCCCTTCGTCACCAGCAGCCACCCCATTACCGGCGGCGCGCTGCTGGGGACCGGCGTGAACTGGCGCAACCTCGAACGCGTGATTGGCGTGACCAAGGCTTACACCACGCGCGTCGGCGCAGGCCCGTTCCCCACCGAAGACGAGGGCGCCGCGGGCAACCTGATGCGCGAAGCGGGCGTGGAGTACGGCACAGTGACAGGCCGCCCGCGGCGCTGCGGCTGGCTCGATCTCGTGCTGCTGCGCTACGCCGCCCAGCTCAACGGCTTCACCGAGATGGCGCTGACCAAGACGGACGTGCTCGACAGCTTCGACAAGATCAAAGTTTGCACCGCGTACGAGCTGAACGGGCGGCGCCTCGCTTGGCCCGACCTCGACCCTGACGTGCTGGCGGCATGCACCCCGGTGTATGAAGAACTGCCGGGCTGGCAGGTGGTGACCAGCGAAATGCGGACCGCGGGCGAGCTGCCCGGCGCGCTGCAGGATTACATCCGCTACATCGAGGACTTCATCGGCGTGCACATCAGCATCGTCTCCGTCGGCCCGAAGAACTCGGCCACGGTGCGGCGCGGCTAGATGCACGGCAGCGGAGTGCGCGCACTTCACCGCTTGAGCATCGTGCTGCTGGCAGCGCTAGCCCTGGCCGGAGCGGCGTTCGCCGGCGAGGCGCCTGCGCCACCGGCGCCGGCGGAACAGGTGGCACAGCCGCCCCCGGCTGTGGACTACCTCCCCAACGCCGCGGACGCCGCGATGCTCGGCGCGCTGGCGGCGGCCCGCGAAGGCCTGGCCCGGCTGGCCGCCGCAGCGACGGAGCAGGAGCGCGATATCGCCTACACCACCGCGATTGACGGGCTGACGGCGTTGCACGAACTGCATGGCCTGGCCTGGGCGGGGGAGGAGCTGGCGCGGCTCTACGCGCAGCCGGACTGCCCCTGGCTGATCTGCGGTTACAGCGCGGACGGGCGGCTGTTGCTGCGCGTCCAGGCGCTCGAGCTGCAAAACCCGGCGTTCGCGGACTACACCATCGTGCTCTGCTCGCTGGTCAGCCACAGCGCGCTGGAGCTGTCCGCGGACCAGGCCGGCGCGCTGGCCTGCGAACTGGCGGACGGCGCGGCCCTCTGCGCCGAACCGCTGGCGCCGGAGCATCCGTTGTGGCCGGAGCTGGCGTGGGGCGCGGAATCCTTTAACGCTCCGCTGCTGGTGCCCAGCGGGTTGAGCCGGAGTTATAAGCAAATCTTCGGTGTACCGAACCTTAGCATTGAGCAAGTTTCGGCGGTAATATTGGAGTGGGGCCCATACCGCATCGAACTGCGCCGACCGTTGGCGCAGGCGGCGGGCCAGGCCGGGGACGAAGCATCAGGCGAAAGGTAGGGATTCATGATCGATAACGACAACTATCCCGGCGGCGCGCCCGGCTCGGACGACAGCGACAGCGCGGACGTCGAAGGCCAGTCCCCGGAAGCCTTGCTGGCGCAGCTCAGCCAGCAGGCGAGCGAGGCGGCGATGTTCCCCGCCAGTACGCGCACGACGCATTTCTTCGCCTACGATACGCTGCTCGACCAGTCCACCATCAGCCGCTTCGTCAAGGGCATGCTGGCGGACAAGGTGGTGCGCCTGCCGCACCACAAGCTGATCTGGCCCTACTATTACCCCCCGCGCGGCACGGGCCTGCCTTCGCTGGCGCGCACCAACCGCCCCGAAGACGAGGTCTGGGGCCTGCTGTACGACACGCGCGGCAAGGACTTCAGCGAGCTGGAGCGCTATCTGCGCCTGCCCAACCGCTACCACCGCGTCGGCGTGCGGCCGCAGGATCGCGGCGGGCGTATCTTCCCGGCGTTCACCTACATCCTCACCATCGCCGACGACCTGCCCAGCAAGCCCAGCGCGCAATACCGCGACGAGCTGGCGGCGGCGGCGCTGGGCCGCGGCTTGCCCGAGGAATGGCTGGAGCGGATCAAGGGGATGGAAACGCTGGCGCAAGTGGCCCACGGCGGCATGTAAGCCAGTTATAATCACTGGCGGTGGACAACAGGCACATCCAGTCCTGGTGTGGGATAAGCTTGCTGCTGCTGCTGGCGGTCTGCCCCGGCTGCGGCGCGGACCAGCCCCGCAGTGCGTTGATTCCGGCAGTGCCACTGGCCGGCGCCACCGTTCTGCCCGGACTGCCGGAGGCCGGCTTGCCGCCGCGCGCGGCGCAGTCGCTGCAAGCCCACACCTTTTCGGCAGCGGATGTGTACGCCGCCGGCGGAGCCAGCTTCGCAGGCAGCGGGCTGGCCATGCCGGCCGGGGGCTTCAGCTGGGTTGTGCTGGGGGTGAACTGCGGAGGCCTGGCGCCCACGGTGCTCGATCTGGCGGGAACAGGTGGCGGGATTTATGCCGCAGTCAGCGATTACCGGCGCGGCTGCTGGCGCTGGCTGGACGGGCCGCGGCAGGGCGGCGGGCGGCTGATCCTACCGGGCGGGCAGTGGTGCCGGGCGGACGGCACGTTCTACATCGCGCTGGCGCACTGTGCGCCGGAGGCGGCACGGCTGAGCCCGCGCGTACAGGTGAAAGTACAAGCGGAGTGGAACGTTCTGGTTTGGATGGCGGGGGATAACAACTTATCGAGCTGCGCCACGGTTGATCTGAGCGAGATGGAAGCCGTAGGCAGCAGCGCGCAAGTGCAAGTGCTGGCCGGTTACGATGACGGCTGCAGCGAGGCCTGCTTTACCCGTATCGGGCCGGAGGAGCCGGGCCATCCCGGCGAACCGGAGAAAAGCTACGACCTGTCCTTCCCCGCCGCGGGGTTCAACAGCGCCGACCCGGAGCGCCTGGCGGCTTTCCTCGACTGGGCGGATACTTACTACCCGGCGCGCCAGGCCATGCTGGTGCTGTGGGGGCACGGCAACGGCTGGCAGCCCGGCGGCAGCGGGAAGGCCGGGAGCCAGGCGGCCAGCAACATCCTCAACGACGAGCAGGACGGACCCAGCCTGGCCACCGCCAATACAGCCGTGGCCACGGCGCTGGCCGGGCGCCATTTCGACATCCTGGCCTTCGATGCCTGCAACATGGGGCAAATCGAAGCGCTCTACGATTTTCGCGGCTTGGCGGATTATTACGTCGCCAGCGAGTGCGTAGTCTCCGGCTATGGTTTCGCTTATGACAAGTTCCTCTCCGCTTGCCCGGAACATGCGCCGCTGACGGCACTGCGACTAGGCCAGCTCGTGGTGGAAGCATATCTCGATGACAGCATGGGATACGAAAGGTTAACCCTGGCGCTAATCGATGGCGCGGGATTGGGCAGGTTAGCGAACGCCATCGCGGACCTGAACCAAGCGGTCTCTAGTGACGCCGCAACCGAGTGGTTGCCCTTCCAGCAGGCCGCCAGCGAGACCTACACCTTTGATCTGGGCCATGACTGCCGCGATTTGGGCCAGCTGGTGGGCAATTACCGCAAGTATACGCAAAGCGGCCCGGTGGCGGAGCAGTTGGCAGTGATTCAGGCTGAACTGGACGCCGCCGTGGTTAACTTCGCAGCGGTGGACTACCCTGGCTGCACCGGCCTGGGGATCTACCTGCCGCCAGCCGGCGAAGCGGCACAGGAGGATCTCGCCGCGTATCACAACCTGGCCTTCAACCGCGAGACGGGCTGGCTGGTCCTGCTGGACACCTTGGCCACACCAGCTGAGGATTAAGTCTGCCAGGCAACCACCCAGCGGCAAATCGCCCGGCGGCGGTGCTTGCTTTTAGCGAGATTGGAGTTACCATTACTGCTGGCTTTATCTGCATACAGTTCAGGTGGGGTTCACATGCGCACATTGCTTTTCACGCTGCTCGCCGCGTTGCTGGCGGGCCTGTTGCTGTCCGGCTGCGGCGGCGGTCCCGCCGGGCCTGCGGCGTTAGCGCCCGGCACAGACGCTCTGGCCACGCCGGGGCAATCCGGCCTGCCGGGCCTGCCGGGAGCCGGCGCGCCGGCGCGGCAGGTCCAGGTAGCCGTGCCGTACACCTTTTCCGGCGGCGATGTTTATGATTCGGCGCTGGCAGAGTTCGACGGCGCCACCCTGTCCTTGGCACACGATGGCCTGAGCTGGGCCATCGTAGGCGCGGACGGCGCGGGGCAGATGCCGGCCAAGCTCAGCGTCAGCGGCAACTGCGCGGGATTGTGGATCGGGATCGGCGACTACGCCACCGGCAAATGGCGCTGGCTGGAACCCGGCGGCTTCTTCACGAGCGATCCGTTCGAGATTCTCTTGCCGTCCGGAGAGTGGTGCAACACCGCGGGCAAGTTCTACTTCGCGCTCCTGTGCCCCGACGGCAACCAGGCCGACCTGACGCTGTCCTGCACGCTGGGGACGCCTGCGGATTGGAACATTCTGGTCTGGATTTCCGGCGACAACAACCTGGCTGAAGATGCCGTCAACGACTTGAATGAGATGGAAGCCGTGGGCAGCACCACGGGGGTGCGCGTGCTGGCGGGCTACGATATCGACACCACCTATCTGCCGCAGCCGGTGGCCGGCACCGATGCGGTGCACTTCCTGAAAGTGGCGGCGGATGCCGATCCGCTGAGCATCAACACCACCGGCGACCCGGCGAACCAGAGCTTCGCCAGGGCGGGGTATAACAGCGCCGATCCGGACAACCTGGTTGCGTTCCTCGACTGGGCGGCGGAGAACTTCCCGTCGGAACATTCCCTGCTGGTGCTGTGGAACCACGGCGACGGCTGGCTGCCGGGCAGCGACGGCAAGGCGGGGAGCGGGGTCCTCAGCGACGACACCGACGGGCCGTGGGAGCTAACCGACAACACGGTGCTCGCGACGGCGCTGGCCGGGCGACACTATGACATCCTCGGCTTCGACGCCTGCAACATGGGGCAAGTGGAAGCGCTGTGCGAGTACCGCGTGCTGGCGGACTATTTCATCGCGAGCCAGGCGATGGAGCCCAATGCAGGCTGGGACTACTCCTACCTGCTCAACCACATCAGCGGAGCGTCGTCGCCGGTGGAGGTCTGCCAGGCCACGGTGGCGGGGTACCAGAGCTACTACGAAGCCAACCCGGAGGAAGCCTGTTTGTCGGCGGTGAACGCCGCGGCGCTGGATACGCTGGCGGAGGCGCTGCACGATCTGGCGGCGGAAGTGACAGCCAAGGCTGCGGCGGAGTCGGACTGGGTCAAGACCGGCATCGCAAACACTTTCCATCCCGATCTAAGCGACGGCTGCGGGGATTTAGGCGGCTTTTTGGATGGGTACCTGTATTTATGCTCCGACGCGAGCATCGTCGCCAAAATCACAGCGGCCAAAGCCGCCTTGAACGGCTGCATCGTCGCCAACGGCAATTACGACTTGCCGGCCTGCACGGGCCTGTGCATCTGGCTGCCGGACACCCTGTACTTCACCGAGCAAAACAAGCTCAGCTATGATCCGCTGGCGTTCAACACGGCGACAGGCTGGCTGGCGATGCTGGAGGCGACCGGCGTGCCGGCAGGCGTTGAGCACGAATGGGAAGTGCCGATGCTGGCCTGGCAACCGGGCTATAAAGTGGTGGCTGAATGGTCAGACGCCCAGTTGCAGATCAATCCTTTTGTCGAGGATCCCGACGGCAACTACGGAACGCCGGCTGAACCGGATCAGCTATCAGGCATCATTGGTTTCAGCCAGGATAGCACGGCCAGCGGCACTGCAAAAGAGTACGGCGAATTACTGGCGGGCGCTCCTGGCGGTTCGTATGCGATAGCCTTGACCGCCGAGGATGTGGCGAGCCAAACCGTGGCTGTCTGGCTTGAGGATGAGTCAGGCAATGTCATTCAAAACTTCCACACGTTCAATCTGTCAGAAACTGGCTCGTACTATGGTGATGTGGCTTACCTGTTCTACAACGACGGCAGCATCCCCGAGTCCGATTGGGAGCCGGGGGACTACCTCAAGATTGACTGGGGCGACACGGCTGCGGACTTCAGCCTGGTTGTGCTGGCCCCCGACGGCGGTTTCGGCTATCCCGACATGCCGTTTGAACTGGGAAACTCGATCCTCTTCTCACAGGACAGCCTGGAGAGCGGGGAGCCTTGGGAAAGCGCCGAATTACTTGGCGCGGCGCCGCACGGCATTT
>CAYXMN010000062.1:0-2513 GCA_964465955.1 uncultured Planctomycetales bacterium | reverse complement strand
ATTTATGTCATTCCGGTGGAATATAGCTGGAACGAGGCCGAGACGCCCCCGGCGCAAATCGCTGTCGCAGTCAAGCTGTATGACTCCTCAGACAACCTGAAACACGACTTCGGGAGTTTGGCCTTCGATGGCGCAGGCTATGAGTGGGGTGAGGAGCAGTACGCCTGCGTGCTTAACTATTAGAGCGGCGATATAAGTCGGTCATGGTTTGGCGGCCGGCCGCGCGGGGACAACGGCGCAAGCCAGTCGCGCGCGGGGCTGAGGCGCTAGCGGTCTCGCGAGATCAAGGTAACCAGTAACGGCGGCGGCGGCATATGTACTGCCTCCGCCTGCTTCCTGCCTGGCCACGTCTTGCCGCGCTCAACTGGTACCCCCGATAAACAAGGGTACCGGAACCCTTTAGCTCCTGCCTGGTGGATATAATGCAAGTGGATGTTCCTGTCCATCGATAAAAACAGGAAAGACGCGGTATACGCGCAGATTCGTGATGGGGTAATTGAGCTGATTGCCGCCGGGATGCTGCGGCCCGGCGCCAAGTTGCCCGGCACGCGCGAGCTGGCCTGCCAGCTCGGCGTGTCGCGCAAGACCGTCTTGCAGGCATATTTGGAGCTTGCCGCGGACAACTACGTCGAAAGCCGCCCCGGCAGCTGCACCTACGTGCTCGATCGCGCCAAGCTGGCCGGCGGGCGCAACGTCCCGCCCAGTACAGTGCCGCTCGAGCTGCTTGAACCGCAGCCCGTCGAGGCGATCCCCGCCCATCCGCTGCCCGAGGCCGAGCCGCTGGATTGGTCGCCGTACCAGCTCACTGGCAGCTTTTTCGCCAAGCCACTTTATGAAAAACGCTGGCATGGGCCGGAGGAGTGGATCAGCTTCTCGCGCGCGATTCCCGATGTGCGGCTGTTCCCCTTCGAGCGGATTAAAAAGGTCAACGGCCAGATGCTGTGGGACCCGCAATCGTACTTCTTCGACTACGGCCACCCCCAGGGCTACTTCCCGCTGGTGGAGCACATCGAGATGCAGCTCGCCAAGGAAGGGGTGCCCACCGGCGAGGGGCGCAACGACGTGGTGATCTGCTCCGGGTTCCAGGTGGCGCTGAACCTGCTGCTCCAGCTGCTGTTGGAGCCGGGCGACTGCGTGGCCGTTGAGGATCCGACGTTCAACTCGATTTTGAACCTGCTCGCGGCGCGCAAGATTCCCTGCCGCGGCATCCCGCTGGAACCGGACGGCATGGACGTGGACTATCTCGAACGCGTGCTGGCGCGCGACAAGCCGCGGCTGATCATCACCATCCCGACGCTGCACAACCCGACGGGCATCGTGATGAGCCGCGAGAAGCGCCTGCGCCTGCTTGAGCTGGCCCAGCGCTATAGCGTCCCGATCATCGAAGACAATTGGAGCATGATGCTGGGCCTGGACGGGCGGCGCGAGCCGTCGCTGAAAACGCTGGACGGCGGCGGGCATGTGATTCAGATCGGCAGCTTTTCCAAAGCGTTCCTGCCGGGCACGCGGGTGGCCTGGACCTGCCTGCCCGACGGGATTAGCACCAGCCTGGTCAAGGCCAAGCGCGCCTTCGACCGCTCGGACAGTTATTTCCTGCAAACACTTGTCTATGAATTCATCCGTAAGGGTTACATGGACTTGCACTGCCGCAAGGTGGATCGCATCTACAAGGCGCGTCGCGAATTGATGGACGAGTTGATGCGCCAGCATTTCCCCAGCGAAGTGAGCTGGAAGAAGCCCCCGGGCGGTTTCTCGTTCTGGGTCAGCCTGCCTGCGCCGCATACCAGCCAGGAATTGCTTGAACGTGCGATCAAGCATGGAGTTGAGTTCAATATTGGGAATTATTTCTATGTCGACCGCCGCGCCACGGGCAACCTGCGCCTGGCGTTCAGCACGTTGACCCAGCCGCAGCTCAGGCAAGGCGTGCGGAGGCTGGGACGGGTGCTCAGCGACCTGTTGGGTACAGGCGCGGTGCGGCCGGAGGGGCGCGCACTGCCGGAGATGACGAGCGTGCGCGAGATTTCGTGAGGTGGGTTATGGTTAAACAGGTGCAATGGATTATCGCAATCACGGCGCTGGCCGGTGTGCTGACGCTCACCGCGTGCAACGGCAAGTCCTCCGGCATTGATCCATACACGCCGCCGGACTTGCCGGGGCAGGCCGCCGTGGACCAGGCGAATGAGGGTCGCCTGCAGGCGGCGGCGGACGCCGCGACCTTCGCCGTCCGCGGCGTGCTGCGCCTGGTGGATCTGGAGCTGCTCAACCGCGACGGCCAGCCGGTGCCGATTACCGAAGGCTTGCCCGAACTGGACGCGCGCCTGCTCGATCCCGAGGAAGACATCCTCTCCGAGGTGCGTCCGCGCCTGGACGGCACCTTTGAACTGCACTTCAAGCTGAATAACGGCGTGCACACCGGGAGCCGCGCCGGCATCACCCTTGACGGCGACAGCGTTGAGGTGACGGCCGAGAGCTACGAGGTGCGGCTCGCGATTTCCGGGCGCGCGGCGCAAGAC
>CAYXMN010000061.1:5538-14637 GCA_964465955.1 uncultured Planctomycetales bacterium | reverse complement strand
AAACAGGACGACAGCCGTCAAGGGAACCAAGGTCCAACCCCCCGGTCTAGCCAGCCGGAGACTGAGGAGCAGCGGCAGCAGCGGTTTCTAGAGCTGCTAATGCCGGTGTATCCGAAAGCCTTGGCCTATGCCCAGACCATCACCGGCAGTTTGATTGACGGTGAGGATCTGGTCAGCGACTCCGTGCTGCGCGCCTATGCCGGGTTCGCGCGTTTGCGCGACCAGGGCCGGTTTCGTGAGTGGTTTTTTGCGATACTCCTGAATCGCTTCCGCAACCTTTACAACCGTGCCCGGTTGTTCAACCTGACGCTGGTAGCTGAGCCCGCCGGGAGCCAGTATTTTTGGGAAGCCACAGCCCGGACGAGTTCCGATCCCGCTGAGCTTGGCTACCAGCTCACCTTAGTCAAGGAACTGCTTGGCCGCCTCGCCCCGGCTGAGCGGGAAATCGTTTTACTGCTCGGACCTGGCGGGTTCGAACCGGAGGAAGTGGCCCGCATGCTGCGCTTGAACAAGCGCGCCGTGATTCAACGGGTTTATCGCGCCCGGCTCAAGCTGCTCAAGCTATTGCCGGATGATGCGCTGCCATTTTTGAACATCGCAGGGGCGCAAGGCGGAAAGGTTGGTGACTGAGATGAAGCAGAACCAGATGAAACAACATATTGAGTCCACCGCTGAACGGCTAATCGGACATGTCTTCGCCGGCCGTGAGCGCGAAGCGGATCCGGCCATTGCGCGCCTGCGTTTCGAACGCTTGCTGGCGCATAAACCGCGCCAGCCGCGGGTGCGCGCCACGTTGAAGGTGGCCGCGTTCTTCGCCGCGCTGGTTGTCCTCGGCGGCTGGGCGACTACTCTACCCATCGCGAGCTGGGATGACGGCCAGCAAATCACCATCTCCATGCCGGAGGACTTCTCGCCGGCCTCCTACCCTTACTGGGTGGCGGTGTTCGCCAACCGCGCGGGCAAGCTTGGCCTAGGTGAAGCGCATAGCCTTGTGGTGGATTATCGGATCGATCAAGCCGGTGCTTATTATCTCCAGCTCGGCGTGCTGGGAGCCGATTACACCAAAGCCAATGAATGGGTGCGCGACGTGATGTCCGACGTGCCGGAGCTCGCCGGGCAGCCCTATTCCATCACCCAGCCGCTGGTGCCTTACCGCTGCACGGTCAGCGACATGATTGCCTACCGCGTGCTGGGGCGGAGCGACCAGCTCGAACGCGATGTGGTTCAGGCCTGGCTTGCTTCAGGCGAGGAATTGCCGCGCCACGTCTACATCGTTTCGCGCACTTCGGACTACGCCAAGCGCGTGAGCAAGATGGATTACTAATCCCGCCGCTATAATCGCGCGGTGGCGCTGGCGCTCTGGAATTGCCTGATCACCCTGCTGTGGCCGCTGTTGCTCCTTTATGCACCTTTCCGCGGCACCCTGCGCGCACGCCTGGGCAGATTCAACCTAGAGCGTTTCAACCCGGAGGCAACCGGCCTCAAGGTGCTCATTAACGCCGTCAGCGCGGGCGAGGTTGTGGCGATTACCAGCTTCGTGCAGGAACTGCGCCGCCAGCGCCCGGATGCGCAAATCGCCCTGCTGACCACCACCGATTCCGGCCAGACCATGGCCCGCCAAAAACTTGGCGCCTTGATCGACGTGCTGGCTTATTTCCCCTTAATCGATTTGCCGTTTGTCGTGCGGGGCTACCTGGCCAAGCTCAAACCAAATCTATACATCACCACGGAAGCCGAGGTCTGGCCAAACATCCAGCACGCTTGCCAGCGGCGGGGGATCCCGGTGGCGCTGGCGAACGCTCGCGTGTATATGCATAACAAACACGGGCTCAGGCTGTGGCTGACGCGCCAGCTTTACAGCTTCTGCGACCTGATCATCTGCCAGGACGCGCGCCACCGCGATAACTTCCTTGCGCTCGGCGTGCCAGCGGATAAGCTCAGCGTCAGCGGCAACATCAAATTCGATTTCACGCTGGAGGACTGGGATGCGGCGCGGCTGGCCCAATGGCGCGCGGCGCAAGGGCTGCGCGAGGGCGAGCCCGTGATCACGGCAGGCAGCACCCATCCCGGCGAGGAGGATCTGGTGCTCTCCGCCATGGCCCAGCTCAATCCTCGGCCCAGACTGGTGCTGGCCCCGCGCCATATCGAGCGCGCGGGCGAAGTTGCCGCGCTGTGCAACAGGCACGGCTTGCGCGCCGTCGCGCTGGCGGACTGCAGCTCCGGCTCGGATTGGGATGTGCTAGTGGTGGATCGTTATGGCGTGCTGGTGGACTACTACCGCCTGGCGGACATCGTGATCATGGGCGGCACGTTCCACCCCAAGGTGGGCGGTCACAACATTCTCGAAGCGACGATGCTAGGCAAACCGGTTATCGTCGGGCCCTACCAGTACAGCATTGCGGCGCAAATAGAGCTGCTGCGGCCTAAGGATGCGCTGGCGGAAGTGCGTGATGCCGTGGCTGGAGCGCCGGAGGTTGGGAGAGCGGCGCAAGCTCGGGGAGCAGCGGAAAGTGGCACCGGCGCCTCGCCGGTGTCCCTCGCCACAGCCGGGGGCGGCTGCGCCACCCTTGCGGAAACGCTGGCGGGCCTGCTTAGCGCCCCGGCGGCAGCGCAGGCGATGGGCGGCCGCGCGCGTGAACTCACGCTAGCCAACCGCGGCGCGGCGGCGCGGGCCGTGGCCACGGTGCTGGCCGCAGTTTCCCCGCAGGAAGGTTGACCCGGCCTAATTCCACCTGTATAATGCCCGATTCCCACTAGCTAAAGTGGAGGAGAGGCCAGATGGAATTCGCGCTGTCCCGCAACCGCAAAATCAAGCTGGCACTTGGGTTTGAAGATGTCTCCCTGGTGCCCAGCCTTTCCACGATCGACCCACAGGACTGCAATCTCAGCTTCGAGCTGGGTGGTGCGTCCTACAACCTGCCAATCATTGCGGCGGCGATGGACGGCGTGGTCGATGTGCGGATCGCGCGGCTGTTCAGCGAACTCGGCGGCCTCGGCGTGCTGAACCTTGAAGGCATCTACTGCCGCTACGACAACTACCAGGCGATCCTCGAACGCATCGTCGCGGCGGACGACGAAAGCGTGACGGGGCTGTTCCAGGAGCTGTACCAGGAGCCGATCAAACCAGCGCTGATCGAACAACGCATCGCCGAGATCAAGCATGGCGGCCTCCGCGCCGCAGTGAGCCTAACCCCAGCAGGCGCGATCAAGTACGCGGGTGTGGTGGAACAGGCCGGCGCGGATGTGCTGGTTATCCAAAGCACCGTCGTCAGCACGCGGCACCGCAGCGCCAGCGGCGGGGTATTGGATGTGGCGGGGATGATCAGCAAGCTGCACATCCCCGTGCTGGTCGGCAACTGCGTGACTTACGAAGTGGCGTATGCACTGATGGAAGCAGGCGCAGCCGGCATCCTTGTCGGCATCGGCCCAGGCCAGGCTTGCACCACCCGCGGCGTGACCGGCGTCGGCATCCCGCAGATCACCGCCACGGCTGATTGCGCCGACGCGCGTGACGACTACTTTGCCAAAACCGGGCGCTATGTGCTCGTCATCACCGACGGCGGGATGCGCAAAGGCGGACAGATCTGTAAAGCGCTGGCCTCCGGCGCGGACGCGATCATGACCGGCAGCATCTTCGCCGGCTGTCCGGAAAGCCCGGCGGCGCCCTACCACTGGGGCATGGCCACGCCTGATCCGAACCTGCCGCGCGGCACCCGCGTGAAAAGCAATGTCTCCGTGCCGCTGAAGCAAGTGCTGCTGGGGCCGAGCCATGTCGCCGACGGCACGCAGAATCTCGTCGGCGCGATTCGCTCGGCGATGGGGCTGTGCGGCGCGGCGAACATCCGCGAGTTCCACGAGACCCAGCTCGCCTTCAGCCTGAGCTTCATGACGGAAGGCAAGCAGCTGCAGATCAGCCAGCGCGTAGGCATGGGGAAGTAAGCGCTCCAACTCCCGCCATTCCTGAGAGAGAGTGGAACGTGGTTTCCGCCACCGCTCATTTTCTGCTGCCATGCACCCCTGAAAACAAAAGCCGCCGCACTGGTACCGGTGTGGGAGTTACCAGGCGGCGGCCAAAGAAACAGCATGGTGATCCGTTAGATCAATGGGGGTTAGCTCGGTCCGTGGGCTACCTTAGCCATGCATCCAGTTATTCTCCAAGCCAGCGGCTGCGCGAGCCCGCCAGCTAGAGCGCGTTATCAAAGTTGTCATCCACGTGGTCTGAGTCCATCAGGCACGCCAGGTCATAGCGGCGCTGCTCCAGCGCCAGTTCCCGCGGCGTCCGCCCATGGCGGTCAAGCACGTGCTGATCCGCACCCGCCGCAATCAGCAGGCGCGCTACTTCAGTCTGTTCTTCCATCACCCGCTCGGCCAAGGCCGTGGCATATAGCGGCGTCAAGCCCTCCCGGTCGGAGGCGTCCACCTCCGCGCCGGCTTCGATCAGCTCGCGCGCGATTCGCGGACAACCATGCAGGGCCGCTTCATGCAGCGGGGTCCAGCCATCTTTATAATGTGCATTCACCCTCGCCCCGGCTTGCACCAAAAGATGCACCACCGGATAGTGGGACAGGCTCGTCGCCTGATGCAGCGGGGTCACACCTTCCTCATCCGCCGCATCCACTTCCGCGCCTGCTTCAAGCAGGATCCTCGCCGCCTCGGACCGGCCATGGTAGGCCGCCTCGTGCAGCGGGGTCCAACCCTGGTGGTCGCGGGCGCTAACGTCCGCGCCGCCGTCTAGCAAAATCCGCACTAGTTCGGGATATCCCCAGTACGCCGCGCAATGCAATGGCGTGTGGCCGTTGCAATCACGAACGCTGACCGAGGCACCTTCTCCTAGATATCTGCGGGTGTCATCCACCCGGCCTTCGCAAGCCGCGCGCAGCAGCTCTCGATCTAAATTCTCCATTTCCTAACTCCCGGATAGATCCATGCTGTAAGTCAAAAGACATTGAATTATATCGTGCTAGGGTTCACGAGACAAGGGGTCTGACAGAAATTTGGAAAAATCCCATATCTTGCCGTTTAGTCGAGCAACTGAGACGCTGTAGCTATTAGATATCCCAATACAGAGATTACTTGCGGACTGCAGTTGCGATAAAACCGCATTAACAACATCCGCAGGCTAATAACTACTCTAAACTGCTATATCGAGAGAGCATTCACGCAAAATGTGCGGACGGTTAGATAGATTCTAATCAGAATTTAACTTTTGCTATTACCTGGTCTGGCTAAAGGATCGCGATGCCGGCGCCTTGCAGCAACCGGGCGGTCAGCCGCAGCGGGAGGCCGACAACGTTGGAGTAGCAGCCGGACATCGATTCCACGAGCAGCACCCCCAGACCCTGGATCCCGTAACCGCCGGCCATATCGAAAGGCCGCGCTGCATCGATGTAGCGGCTGATCAGCTCTTGGCTGAGGTTTTGGAAAGTGACGCGGGTGGTTTCAGTATCGCTACGCAGATAGTCCGTCAACACCCATTGCACCGCGACTGCTGTGATCACTTCATGGGTGCGCCCGGACAAGCGCGTCAGCATTTCCACGGCATGCTCCTGATCCCGCGGTTTGCCCAAGACCTCGCCATCCAGCACGACTACGGTATCCGCGCTGATAATACAGTCCGCCGGTGATTGGCGGGCCACCTCGCCTCCCTTAAGTTGGGCCAAGCGCTTGAGGCGTAACGGCAAGTCGCCGTGTAACTCCCGCAACACCCGCGCTTCATCCAGTTGCACTGATGAAATCACAGTGAACTCGAGTCCTAATTGCGCGAGTAATTCTCTGCGCCGCGGGCTCATGGATGCTAGGATTAAACCCATTCCTTGATGATACCGCAACTGCTGGCATCGTGAATACGATCTAGGTAAAGTGAGCCGTGATCGGCATGATCTAGCTTGTTACTGCTCGTCGGTTGTTACATGGCCGCAGCCGCTCTATACCAGCTCCGCCGCCAGCGCCCGCAAATCCACCGCGGTTCGCACGCCCCAATCCGCGTGAAGCCCCAAGGGATCAAGCAAGCAGGCATGCAAACCCGCTCTGGCTGCCCCGGCGATGTCATTGCGAAAACTGTCGCCTACAAACAACACCGGCGGGTGGAGGCCCTCGCCATCGGCGGCGGCTTTGGCCATCAGCACATATTCGTCAAGCCCCATCGCTTTGAGCGCCAGATAGAAAATCTGTGGATCGGGTTTGGCCACGCCAACCACAGCGCTGTCGATGATGGCCTCAAAGTATGGGGCAAAACCCAGGCGGCTCACCATTTTCTCAACATGCCCGTCGGCGTTGCTAACGAGACCCAGCCGGTAGCCTGCGCGCTTGAGCTGATCGAGGCACGGTTTCACCCACTCGAAGGTGTAATCCCAGTTGCCCAGGCGCTCCCCGCGCTGGACCATCAGCTCTGCGCAGGGCAGGTCCCAGACACCCGCGTAACCTTCCGCGCTTAAGCCGGTGTTGAAAATCCACACTCCCAGTTCCAGATTCGAGTCCACCGGCAGGCCGAGGTTGGTGCGCTGCCATTCCTCCAGCGCTTGGCTGCCGCGGTGGAACGCGCGGTACTGTACATCAATGGGCAGCTCGACGCCCTTGCGCTCGCGCACGATGGCGGCCAGCCGGTCGAAGGGCGGCCACGTGATCGTGCCGCCGCAGTCTAGGAGGAGGATTTCGGGTCGCATTGGCGCTAATTATACCGGGGCAGAGGCCGAGGTTGATTCAGTTCCGGTGAAACCAGGATTAGAGCGACAGCGTGATTGAGCCATCCGGGGTGTACTCTGGCTCATGGGATGCGATGTTCGCGGCACGGTTAGTCAGCGACACCTCATCCTGATTCAATATCGTCCCCGCGAGATCAGTCCGCGACCAGGTAATCTCCACCTGATCGCTGTTCGGTACGTAATACCACGCTTCCAAATCGCCGGCGCGTAAATGGCGCAGCAGCGGGATGATCTCGGAGGGTGTGTGTTGATAGTCGAACTCGACGCCGCCATTACCGAATTTCATCGCGACGTAGGTGAGGATCTCCTTGGTGTCGCCGCATTGAATCTCCGCCCAGAATCCGTCTACAACGCTAACTTCGGATTCAAAGCTTAACTCACCGCGCTGCGTCCCTTTAATCTGCAGCAGGTAGTAGGCTTTCGCCGTTTGATCCTGCCGAGTATCAGTGAAACCCGGTTGCTGACTCGGCTGTTCACTGGCTAAGCCCAAGGTTGGAACGGCGAGCGCCAGCAGCAGCCCAGCGAACAATCTGACCAACATACCATCCTCCGAAAACTGGCACAAAGGATCTGCAGTTTAGACTGCGCGCCGGAAGGAATGTTCAAACCGTGGTAAAGCAGCGGCTACTCCCCGTCACTGGCCAGGTCTTCGCTCAACTCGGGTTCCGGCCATGGTACTGGCGCGCCATGGTTCGCCGCGAACGCAAGACGCCCCATTGGGCGGAACAGCTTGTTCGTGATCCCTTCATCCAAGCCCTGGCTAAGATCCATTAACGGCAGGTAAGGCATCAGGTCCGCAAACAGGCAGCCGCGCACTTCAATTTCGATCCAGTCCACCACCGCGGAATAGAAGGTGAAGGTCGCGCCGTGGAAACGCACCTGTTGCAGATCATTGCCGAAGCGCGCCAGCTCAGGCCCGATCCAGTCTGGTTGCCCGCCGGGCTGCTCACCGTATTCCCCCACCATGTACCAGCCATATGCGCCGTCATCCTCTCCGACACTAAACGAAGACATCCGCTGGGTGGTGGTATCGAACACTACGCCGGCATACAGCTCACCATGCTGGTAAGCCATGATGGAAAACTCCAACGCATCCCCTTCCTGGTCTATGACCTGCGCCAAAGCCATGTCGGCGGCGCAGATTGAAAACAGGCAGCAAGCCAGCACTAAGATCGTTTTCATAAAATCCCCTCACTGTTTGATTAGTCGGGTTTTATCATGAGAAAAACCCGCTCGTACATTCGTCCCGTCCGATACAATACTACCATGAAAAATAAGGGCGAGGCCGTGGCCGGTTGGCTGCTGATTACCCCAGCCTTAGCCCATTTAAGCGTGTTTGCCCTCTGGCCCGTTGCGTATGTGATCTTCATTTCGCTGCATCGTTGGCCGTTGCTGGGCGATGCCAGAACATATATAGGCATCACCAACTATCGCTTGCTCGCGAATGACTGCGCGTTCTGGCACGCCCTGGGCAACAGCGCTTTATTCACGCTGACCGTCCCCGTCACATTGCTGCTGGCGCTGGCGCTGGCGAGCCTGTTATCCCAACCGCTACGGCTGCGCGGGCTGCTGCGCACGCTGTACTTCCTGCCTGTGATCACGAGCGCTGTGGCCGTGGCGATGGTATTCTCCTGGGTTTACCATCCTGATTTCGGCCTGCTGAACTACGGCCTAAGCTTGATCGGCCTCCAGGGCCCGGACTGGCTGGGCGACCCGCGCACGGCGTTAGCCGCGTTGATGCTGATGAGCGTGTGGAAAGGCTTGGGTTACAGCGTGGTGATCTATCTCGCTGGGCTGTCCGCCATTCCGCCGGAGCTCTACGAAGCGGCGGAGTTGGAGGGCGCTTCGGCCTGGCAGCGCTTCTGGCATATCACCGTGCCTCTGCTCAAGCCCACCACGGTGTTCCTGACCGTGACCGGCGTGATTGGCAGCTTCCAGGTGTTCACCAGCGTCTACACGATGACGCAAGGCGGGCCGCTGCGCAGCACGGACGTCGTGGTGTTCCACATCTTCCGTTCGGCCTTCGAGCGCTTCCACCTCGGCTACGCCAGCGCGCAAGCACTAGTGCTGTTCGCGGTAATCCTGATCATCACGCTGCTGCAGGTAAAACTGCTGCGCAAGGAGGTGGCTCAGCTTGCCGGGTAGCATTGCCCACCGCTGGGAGACGCAGGCCTCGTCCAAACTGACAATGCGCCAGTCAGTGGTGAGAATTAACCTGCTGCTGTGGTTGTTGACATCCGCGGTAGTGGTTTATATGTGGTTGGAAGAAGTACTGGACTTGCCGCATCTACCAAGATTCCAGAGCACCCCGGTCAATTGGGTGGATAGCCTGATGGCAGCTGTCGTCGTCTTCTGGCTGGGATGCGTGGTGGGCTGGCGGTGCAGCCGGCTGCTGAAC
>CAYXMN010000061.1:0-5528 GCA_964465955.1 uncultured Planctomycetales bacterium | reverse complement strand
TCGCTACCTGGAAAGCTTCCTGGCCAGCAGTGCGCGCTGCAAGCGCGTCAGGATCAAAACCGAACGGCGGAGTATCGAGCAGCACCTGCAGGAGTTTTCTTCACTGCAGCTTAGCCAAACAATCTGCCCGGAATGCGCACAGCAGCAATGCGGTTATACTGAGCAGGAAGGGTCTTTACAGGAGGAGCAGCCATGACAGATCGCCGCCAGCCACCGCCAGACCGCCACGCTGCCAAGCGCCGGGATGGCCCAGGTTCAACAGCAGATCGTCATTGGGCTTGGGCGCATCACGCAACTCGTGGTCATCGCGTTCATCGGGGTGATTTCGTTCTCGTGGATCAATGAAGTGTGGGACCTGCCGTACTTGGTGTACAACGCGCCGTCATCCGCGCCGAACTATTTCGAAGCCTGGATGGAGACAGGCTGGGCGTTGTTTGTGATGCTGTTGGTGCTCTCCAGCACGCAAGCCCTGCTTAAACAAATCCGCTACATGGAAGGCTTCCTGCCCGTCTGCTCGTTTTGCAAGAAGATCCGCGTGGACCAAGACTGGGTGCCGATCGAGCATTATCTTCACGAACACAGCCGGGTCCGCATGACGCACTCGCTGTGCCCCCTCTGCGCCAAGGAGCATTACGGCTACATTGAAGGCGAAATCGTGGAGGAGCAGGCCTAGGATGGCCGGCGACCGTGATGCGCGCGCGGGCCGCAGCCGGGCGGGCGCATGGCTAGGCGGGGCTTTAACCTACCTGCTGCTGTTCGCCGGCGCCGCGCTGATGCTGGTTCCATTCTGGTGGATGTTCGTCACCAGTGTGCGCTTGGAGCACGAAGTATATGTGTTCCCCCCCGACCTATGGCCCGACACCTGGCACTGGGAGAACTATGCGCAGGTGCTGCGGCTGCCCGGCTTCGAGCTCTGGCGCAGCAATCCTGCCGCCTGGTGGGCGCAGTTTACTTCCTCGCCGTTTCCGACTTATTTTAAAAACACCTTGATCGTCGCCTGCGTGGTCACTGCGGGCAACTTGGTGTTGGCGGCGATGGCAGGCTACGCCTTTGCCCGGTTGCGTTTCCCTGGCCGCGACGTCATCTTCTGGCTCTTCTTGGCCTCGATGATGATCCCAGGCCAGGTGACAATGATCCCGGTGTTCGTGTTGATGGCCAAGCTGGGCTGGATTGACACCTACCTCGGCCTGACTGTGCCGGGACTGGTGGGAGCTTACGGCATCTTCCTCACGCGCCAGTATTTCCTCAACCTGCCCGCCGACCTGGAGAACGCGGCCCGGCTGGAAGGCGCGAGCGAGTGGCAAATCTTCCGCCATATCGCATTGCCGCTGGCCCGGCCCGTGCTGCTCGTGCTCGGCGTGTTCACGTTCATGGGCGCGTGGACCGACTTCCTCTGGCCATTGCTGATGACTAACAGCGAGAGCATGCGCACCCTCGAGGTGGGGCTGTCGGTGTTCAAGAGCCAGTACACCGTGAAATGGCCGCAACAAATGGCCGCCAGCCTGCTGATCCAGCTCCCGGTGGTGATCCTGTTCATCCTCACCCAACGCTACTTCACCAAGGGCCTCGTGCTGGGCGGGATGAAGGGTTAGGTTCTGCACGGGCAACGCCGTTCACACCGTCACCGGACAGATGAAACTTCACAGCCTGCATCACGCTCATACTGCCAGCAGGTAAATCGCTGTGATGAGGAGATTTCGATGAGAATTTTTCGTAAGTCAGTTTGGATCACTTTGGGGGTGGCGTTGTTGTTAGTAACGGCGCTGGCGGCGGCCGCGCTGGCCGCCGGGCAGGGGCGCGAGCGCCGCCAGGCGGCGCGCAACCAGGAACCAGGCGCCGGTGCGCCCTCGGGCCGGATAGGGCGGATGCAAGACATGCCGGACCGCATTGTTCTCGGCGAAATCACCAGCATCGACGGTGACACGGTGACTGTCAAACCGGAGTTGCCGCCGGAACTGCTTGACCGTTTGGCCGAGCATGGCGTGGAACCGCCTGCGCTTCCGGCGTCGATCAAGATCAAGGTCACCGCAGACAGCAAACTGCTCCAGTCTAGCGGCCCGGCCCACCTCGAAAGCTTTAAGGTTGGCGATAAGATTGCGGCCTTCTGTGATACGGACGCTGATGGTTCAAGCTTGACGGTGCGCCGCATGGCGGACGCTGACACCGCGCGCCAAGCCGTGGAACGCTTCCGCGCTAAGGGCGGTAGCGGCAGGGGCCTGGGGCCTGGCGCACAGGGTGGTCCGGGCAGGCCAGGCCTGGGGCCGCTGGACGGCGCCGGCGCTCCCGGTATGGGTTTGGGCCCAGGGGCTGACTTGCGCGATCGCATGCCGCCGGTGTTCGGCAAAATCACCAGTGTCACCGATGATGAAATCTCGCTCAAGGTGGAAATCCCGGATTTCATCCTGGAACGTATGACCGGGATGGGTCGCGAAATCCCTGAGGACTTGCCAGATGAAGTCACTGTGAAGTATGGCGAGCGCACCCGCTTCCGCGCGCATGGCGGATTTGCGGACAGCCTGCCGTTCAAAGTCGGCGACCTAGTAATGGCGGTCGTGGTGCGCAATGAAGAGGAACTCGGCGCGGTGATGATCTGCGACCTGGCGACGGTCAAGGAACGCCTGGAAGAAGGCTTCGGCGGCATGGGGCCGGGCTCCGGGCGGCGTGGTGGCAGCGGCGCCTGCAGCTCTTGGCGCGCTAAGTAGAACATTCAGGCGGAAGCACCGTCATAAAATATGTGTAATCCCGGAGCCCTGCGCAAGCGGGGCTCCGTCATTTTCAACCCGCGGTCCAACCTGCGCCATCCTACTCCCATCAGTTACACTTGCAGCATGACGCATGCAGGTGATCCTTCGGCGCTGCTGACGGGCGGCGATCCCGCCCCTGGGCTGGCCGGCATCGCCGCGCAGCCCGGCGGGGTAGCGCTGTGGTGGCGCCGCGACGGCGTTTTAATCCGCGAGGATTGTGCTTTCAAGCCGTTTTTCCTGCTCAGCCATCGTGAGTTACTCGACCAGTTCACCCCCGCCCCGCGCATTACCGAACTGAACGGACAGAACCGCGACAATTACGGCTTCAGGGTGGATTGCGAGGACTGGGCGCACGCCACCGCCGCGCTAGCCCAGGTGAACGCGCTCTACCGCGCGCACAAACGCGATTACGAATTCGAACCGGTGTTGCGTTTCACTGATCCGGTGAACCAGTACTTGCTCGCCAGCGGGCGCGCGCACTATGGCGGCCTCGACCCAGACGCGCTAAACATTTTGTATTTCGCATTAACGGCCCGGCCCAGCGGCGGCGCGGAATATGCCGACCCGGCAGTCGCGGCGGACGAAGTCCTGCTTGCCGGTCTGGCGGATAACCACGGCTGGCACTGTACTTACCGGTTGTGCGGCATGAGCGAGAAAGACCTGCTCACCGTGGTCAGCGAAAAGATCATCGAGCTGGACCCGGATATCATCGTCGGCCATGACATCTTCAAACACGGCTTGAGTTATTTCCTCGCGCGCGCTAAGCGCCTCAAGATCAAACTGGCTTGGGGCAGGGATCGCAGCGAACCCAGCGTGCGCCGCAGCCGCGCTCCCGCCGCCGAAAAACAGCTTGAATACCCGCGCATCGATATTGCGGGGCGCAGCATCGTGGATACCTGGTTTCTCGCCCAATACTACGACATCGTCAAGCGCGATTTGGAGCAATTCGACGCTCCGTATGTAGCGAACTACCTGGACGCGGGCGCCAGCTTCCCCGCGCCGGTGCCGGCGTGGCACAGAGACGAGATCTACGACAGCAAGCGCGAGCTGCTGGTAGCTGACGTCAAATACGAATTGCAGGCAACGGCGGCGATCTTCCGCACCCTTGCGCCCAGCTACTTCGCCCAGGCGCAGATGCTGCCGTTCTCGCTGCAGGATTGCATCGTGCGCGGCAACGGCGTAAAGATCAATAACCTGCTCATGCGCGAATACCTGCGCCGCGGCGTAGCGATCCCCGCGCCGGTCGAAGCGCACACCTTCCCCGGCGGGCATACCGAAGTGCGCCAGACCGGGGTGATCCGCAATGTCCTCAACGTGGACATCGCCAGCCTGTACCCGTCGATCATGCTCAGCCATGGCATCAAGCCCGCCACGGACGTCGGTGATGTGTTCCAACCGATGCTGCGCGAACTGACTAGCCAGCGGCTGGAGTATAAGCGTTTGGCTAAAACGGCCGGCGACGCGGCGGTGCACGTGCGGGCAGATGCGCGCCAGGCTGCGCTCAAGGTGTTCATCAACAGCTTTTTCGGTTACCTCGGCACGAACCGGATGAACTGGGCTGACCCACTGCAGGCCGAGCGAATCACGATCACCGGGCAGCAGCTTGTCAAACAACTCGCCGGGCTGGTGGAGGAAGCCGGCGGCGCAGTGATTGAGATCGATACCGACGGCGTTTATTTCACCGCCCCGTCCGGCTGCACCACCGACGCGGCGCGGGAAAAGCTTGTAACCCAGCTCAACGCGGAACTTCCTGCAGGCATCAACGTGGAACTCGGCGGCGTCTACCCCGCCATGCTGAGCCACAAGGTAAAGAACTACGCGCTGCTCGATGAGCATGGCGCCGTCACGATTAAGGGCAGCGGGATGAAGAGCCGCGGCTTGGAACCCTACCTCCACGGCTTCCTCGGCAGCGCGATTGAAGCGATCCTGCGCGGGGAACCTGAGCGCATCAGCCGGTTGCGCGACGAGCTGCATCAGGCGATTGCCGGGCACACCATCGACATCAGCCGGCTGGCCAAGACCGACACGCTGATCGATTCCCTGGAGGCGTACCAAGGCAAGATTGCCTCGGGTTCGCGCAACCGCGCCGCGGCGTATGAAGTGGCGCTCACGGCGAAACGTCCCCTGCGCCCCGGCGACCAAGTGAGTTACTACATCATCGGGGACAAAGCCACGGTCAAAGCGTTCGAGGCTGCGCGCCCGCTGCGCGAGTTCAATCCCGCCGCGCCGGACTATAACGTGAAATACTACCTGAGCAAGCTGGAGCAGAACCTCAAGAAGGTCAAGGAATTCCTGCCGCAGCCGGCGGATGGCGCGGAATTGTTCAACTAACCTCCGCCAGTCTGGCAACAACTCCCGGTATAATCTAACCCCTTCATTTGGGAGATAGGGTAGAACATGACTTTGCCTGATCAGTCGCGGACGTGGGCGGAACTGCCCGCACCGGCGCGTGAGACCTGGGAAAAACTGGTTGCCGAAGTTAACCTGCCGCCTTTGTTTATGGAAACCGCCCGCGGCACCTATGACCCGCATCAAATCGCCAAGCTGGCGGAACAAGATCCCGTTCTTGGCGCTCGGCTGCTGGCGGTGGCCAACAGCGCCACCTTCGGCCTCGTTAATCCGCTCAGTTCGATCCCGCGGGCCGTGGTGCACCTCGGCATGCGCTTGGTGGAATCCGTCATCTTAAGCTATCACCTTGAGACATCGTTCTCCCAGGTGCCCGCTTTCCCGCGGCTGCACCTCGAGTTCGCCCGCGCCTGGGCGGCGGCAAGCAGCGTTCTCGCC
>CAYXMN010000060.1:0-14670 GCA_964465955.1 uncultured Planctomycetales bacterium | reverse complement strand
CCCGCTAGCGGCGAGAACTCCAGCCACGGCGTGCCAGGGTCGCAGAGCAGCTCGAGGCGCTCGCGCACGGGCAGCTTGCCCTGCTCCAGGTGGCGCGCCATGTACTTCGCGCCGCCGCCCTGCTTGATGCGGGCGATTAGCGCGGCCAGGCCGCTTGCTAGCGCGCGGTTGTGGGCGGCGTTGGCGGCGAAGTCGGCGGAGGTAGGGTTCACCCGCGTGGGGAGAGGTTCCATCCATTAATTGTAATGGGCGGTGCTCGTTAGGATGTTCTACCACAGACAAAACAAGTTACCGTACCATCTGAGTGTTCGCCACTAGTATGGAATGCCCCAATGTATTTCTTAGGATCACCGTGACAAGTTGAACAAGGACAGTCTGCTTGTTTACAAGTTGAACATATGTTGCTACTATTATCGCGCTGTTCATGGATATTCTCCTAGAACTGCAATAATATGTAATATATCGGACTCGTTTCTAAAAGCAATGCTTGCGAAGAGTAACCGGTACTCATACTAGAGCCCCTGCCTAATCTCCTCCATTTCCGTGCTCCATTGATCATAGTACTCGGTCTCTTCCCACAGGTCTTTCAGCTCCGAGTTCTCGCCCATGACGCGGGTCAGTGCCTTGCGGCACTGCGCCGCCAGCGTGCCGTCGGGCGTGAATCCGCTGCCTTCCAGCCAGGCGGCGGCCTCAGCGGGCAAAACGGGCTTGAGCGCGGGCTGCCGCGCCGCCGCGACGAGCGCGCTGGCCGCCACCACGATCGCTCCTTCGTACGCGTCGAAGTAATCCTCCGCCACAGCCTGGCATGCTGTCGCGACCGTCTCGCGGAGATACTCCGGCCCGCCCTCCGGCAGCTCCGCCAGCCAGTCCATGGCGTCGTCGTTGTCGAATGGATGATAGTCCCAAGCTCCCATGCCCTTAGCTCCTTGATGGACTGGGTGAATTATACAGGCATTAATGCGGTATGTCAGGCACGCTCAAAGCTGCCGCCAAGGCAGACCGGCAATCGATTTCACGCGCGTCCATTTATAATCTATCTAGGTAATCATCCCTCAAGGCGGACGCGATGGGACTACTGAAGAAGCTTGCTGAATTGGTGATCGAGTTTCCCGAGGACGAGCCGGGCAAGCCGGGGGCGGGAAAACCTGCGACCGGCAAGACCCTCGGCAGCAAGCCGCGCGGTGCGGCGCAGCCCGGCGGCAACGATGTAGTGGATGCCATCGAGAAGATCCGCCTCGACTTGGAGCAGTCCATTACCCCGGACTTCAGCGACCCTGCCGCAAAAGCTGGCGCGAAAGGGGAGGGCGCTGTGACCAGGCCTGGTACGCCTAAGCCAGCCGGGGCTAAGCCTGGCACAAGCGTCACGGGTTCGTCCCAGGCAACAGCGCCCGGTGCTGCCGCCAGCGCAACCAAGGCTGCCGCGGGCGAGCTAGTGACTCTGCCCGAAGTGCTAGATCTTGCGGGGGTGTACCAGCGTGCCGATCTGACAGGCAAGGAGTTCGACATCTATAAGGTCGAAGCGCTGATGGTAGACCAGGAAGTCGCGGATCTTGAGCCGGCGATGCGCGCGCGGATGGTGCGCATGACGCTCAAGAATCTGGGCAAGGAGTTAACGGACATCCTGGCCGACGCAGGCCGCCGCGATGCGGCCCTGGAAGCCTACGCCCGCCTGCTCGCCGAACAAGGCGCGGAGCTACGCGCGGAAGTGGAGCGGATCAACGCCGCGGTGCAACAGGAAATGGATGCGTTTGTGGCAGCGCGCACGGCGGTAATCAAGGCTAATCAGCAGCGCCTCGCAGATTACCAAGGCTTGCAGCAAGCGTTCCAGGAGGCCAAGCATGCCGAGGAAGAACGGCTGTTCAATATCGCCGCGCCGTTCGTGGCAGGCGGGGCCAACCCGGTAGCGCTGGAATAATCGCAAGTTGCTGGCTAAACCGCCGGCAGCGTGGATAATGATCAATTAACTTACTGGATGACCTGAGGGGTGTAACATGCGGCTGAAACCGGGAGCCAAGGTATTTCTGACGATTGTCGTGCTGGTGTTGGTAGTGGCGGGGGTGTGGCGCTTGGGTTGGCTCGATCCGCTAATCAAGGTTGTCGCGCCTGACCGCGCCCCGGAAGGCGAAATCACGCCGGACATGTTCCCCAAAAGTTTAAACGGAGCGAATGAAACAACTCCCACCGGGAATACTGGACAAGCTTCCGAGAATAACGGCCAAGCTGCCGGCGGCGGCAAGCTCGGGCGCCCGCTGCGTGTCGGCATTGTGATGTACGGCGGCATGGCAGGTGGTCTGATAGCCAACAACGGCACGAAGCCCAATCCCGCAAGCGTGTTTTCCAGCGAGTACGGCGTGGAAGTGGAGTTCGTTCAAATCGACGACCTGATCGAGATGGCGGATGCCTTCCGTGTCGGCGGGGACAATGGCGGCCTCGATCTGATGGCGACCACCGCGGATATGTTCGTGCTGCAATACCAGGCGCTGGCGGCGATTAAACCGGTGACGGTGCTGCAGACCGACTGGTCGCGCGGCGCAGACGCGATTGCCGTCGGCAAGGGCATCAAGAGTGTGACCGGCCTGAAGGGCAAGAAGGTCGCGGTGGCCGAAGCGACTCCGAGCCAGTTCCTGCTGCTGTATGTACTGACCCAGGCCGGGATGAGTAATAAGGACATCAAACCGGTGTACACCACGAGCGCGATTGAGGCGGCGGACATCTTCTCCGCCGGCAAAGCCGACGCGTGTGTGAGCTGGAGCCCGTTCGTTTATTTCGCCGCGGAAGGGGTGCCGGGTGCCTCCATTCTGGCATCCACGGTGGACGTGACTAACCTGCTGGCCGGAACGGTGGTCTGCCGCGGCGATGTGGCGCAGAACTACCCCGAGTCAGTAGCGGGTTTTGTCGCGGGCTGGATGAAGGGCGTGGATATGGCGAACGCCGATCCCGAGGTCGCCGCGCAGGTGCTGCTCAAGAGCTACCAGGGCATCACGCTGGACGACGCGAACGGGATGCTGATGGATGTGAAGCTGGCAGATCTCCAAGCGAACCGCAACTTCTTCGAGCTGGATGGCGACGCGGTGATGGGCTACGACGACCTGTGGACCACTGCGACGCGTATCTGGCAGACTATCGGCAAGCTGGAACAACCCACCCGGCCGGACCTTTCCCGCAAGACGATGTTCCTTGGGGAAATCGCGCCGCCGCCGGTGGAACTACAGGTGCCGGAGACCAAGGAGTTCGAGTTTGCGGAACCAACCAAGGAAGTGCAGAAGCAAGAGCCGGTTGTGACCAAGCGCATCTCGATTTACTTCGAAACGGGTAAGTATGAACTGGACGAGAACGCCAAGGCCGTGCTGGAGCAGGCGGCGGAGTTGGCCCAAACCTTCGGCTCGGCCTACCTGCGCGTCAGTGGCAACACAGACAGCGTTGGCGGGCGCGAGATGAACTTGGAGCTGTCCCGCAAACGTGCACAGTCGGTGGTAGATTACGTCGTTGCGAAATACGGCTTCCCGCGCGACAAGTTCATTGTTGTTGGTAATGGGCCGGACAAGCCGGTGGCAGGCAATGACACGCCGGAAGGCCGTAAGCAAAACCGCCGGACCGATTTCGAAGTGATTCCGCAGGAGTAACCGGCAGGAGCCTGATCGCCGATGAAAATACGCCAAGAACTACCCCGCGGAAAGCGCCAATTCGCCGCCTTGGTGAGCATTGTGGTGTTCATTGCGGTATGGTGGTTGCTCACCGCCCCGATCCTGCCTGGCGCACCTGGTCATACCACCGTCCAGGTGCCGGAGGCTGTAGGGGTGGAAATTGAAGCGCTCCCATTGGATGGTGCTACCCCGCCACCGGCAGAGTTGCCGTTCGCGCATCCGCTCGTGCCGGCCTATATCCTGCCCTCGCCTTGGGCGGTTGTGGGGTCGATCGCCTATCTGCATACCGAGCAAGCCCTTGTACGCAGCGCGTTAATCAGCTTATGGCGCATCACGCTGTCGTTCGCGCTGGCCGGCCTTGTGGCGGTGCCACTCGGTTTGATCATGGGCACCTGGCCACCGCTGCGCACTGTGATCGAGCCCATCACCGGCCCTTTGCGGTATTTGCCGATCAGCGCGGTAATCCCGTTGTTCCTAATGTGGTTCGGCGTGGGCGAAACGATGAAGATCGCTTTCTTATTCACGGGCGTAATCGTCTACTTATTGCCAATGGTGATCGAGAGCGTGGACAGCGTGGAGCAGGTATACCTCGACACCGCGTCCACCTTAGGGGCTAAGCCGGTGCAGATTGTCTTCCGCGTCTTGCTGCCGGGGGCTTGGCCGGGAATCTTCGAGGCCTGCCGAGTACTGTACGGCGTCGGCTGGACTTATGTAATCCTGGCGGAGATCATCAATGCCGAATACGGCCTAGGACACTTGCTGATGGCTGCCCGGCGCCAGGGCCATATCGAGTGGGTTTACGCGCTAATTCTGATTGTGTTGCTGCTGGGGATGGGGGTTAACTACCTGTTCGTGATCATCGGGCGCAAGGTGTTCGCCTGGCGGGAGGTGAACATTTGAGCGACACCGAAACTGCACCAGCTGCTACCGGCGCGAAGCCACCGATCATCGAGTTCAAGGATGTGCGAAAGGACTACACGATTCCTGGCACCCTTAAACGCCGCACTGCCATCCAAGATATCAACTTCCTGGTGGAGGACAGCCCTGGGCACGGCCAGTGCCGAGTGATCCTCGGTCCAAGCGGTTGCGGCAAGAGCACCATTCTGAACCTGCTGGCGGGATTGATCAAGCCGACTGCGGGCGATGTGCTGGTGGACGGCCAACCGGTAAAGGGGCCGGATCGCTCGCGCGGGATGGTCTTCCAAAGCTATTCCAGCTTCCCATGGCTGACGGTGCTCGACAATGTGCGGTTCGGGCTGGATCTGGCCGGCACACCGCTGCAGCAAGGTAACGAGATTGCCGAAGAGTGGATCAAGCGGGTCGGGCTGGCCGGCAGCGAGAAGCTTTATCCCAAGAATCTCTCCGGCGGCATGCGCCAGCGGGTCGCGATTGCGCGAACGCTGTGCTGTCATCCGCGTATCATCCTGATGGATGAGCCCTTTGGCGCGCTCGATCCGCGTACTCGCATGGAGATGCAGGACTTGCTGGCGCGGCTGTGGGCGGATGAAGCACTCGACACCACATTCGTGTTCGTCACTCATGACGTGGAGGAAGCGATTTTTTTGGCGGATCGGATCTTCGTGATGAGCCCAGGGCCGGGCACGATCATTGCTGAGCTGAACGCACCGGCGCCGACCGCGAACACGCGCCGGGAGATGCTGGCGGGCCGTTACCAAGCACTGGAGCAGCAAATCTTCGACTTAATATACCAAGGCCAAGGGGAGGGCTCCCGGTGAGATAATCTCCGGTAAGCAACGATGGTTGAATTGCGGCACCCATGGCATGTGTATCTGAAGCGGGCGTTTCAGAATTGGTACAACTACGGCGCGATGGGCCTAATGGTTGGGCTGGCGCTAATCTTCCAGAACGAAGCGCCGCTCTATCTTGGCGTCGCGGGTGAGTTGCTGTACCTGTACATGATGATCTCCAACCAGCGCTTTTTGCGGCTGATTGATTCACAGATCGCTGATGAGAACGAACTTAACGTTGAGGCCATCCGCAACAAGCTCTGGCCCTACATTGAAGACCAGTACCGGGCGCGCTATATGCAGCTTGAGCAAAAGGCCAAGCGGCTGGATGCCGAGGACATCTCCGCGCTGCGCAAACGCGACCCCTATTTTCAACAGAATATGCGTAAGATTGCGGTGTTGCTGACAAACTTCCTGCGCATCGCGATGGCGGTGACGCGCTACCGGTTATATCTGCGCGATATCAATCCTGAGACAATCAAGGCGAACATCACGCGGCTGGAAGAGGAATCGAAGGAAGCGGATGAGCGGATCAAGGATGTCAAAACCAAGAACATTGAGATACTCACAAAGCGGTTAGATAAAATCGAAAAGGCGCAGGCAAACAGCGATTACTTGCAGGCGCAGATGGACGCCATTGAGGACACCATGAGCCTGACCATTGACCAGGCGATCACGCTGACCGATCCCAAAGGTATGGGTGTGCAGATCGACAACTTGCTGGCAAACCTCCAGGAGACCGAGTTAATCACCAGCGAGATGGAAGCCTTTGAGGAGCTGGAAGCTGGCCTGATGGACGGCGAACACGAAGCATAGTCTCTATGCCTGCGCTGCAAGGCCGCCTTGCCAACAGATTAGAACGGCGGCGGCAGCTTGAAGTACAGGTAATACGCCGCCACACCGCCAAGCGCGGACATCGCCAGCATCACCACCAGCGCACAGCAGCAGGCGATCCGCTGGTTGCGTCGTTCACGTTTGAGATCGGGACGCGGGGATACAGGTGCTTCACCAGGAGGTAGTGTCGGGTTTGAGGGGTAATCGGAAAACTGCTCCAAACCTGGAGCGTGAGCAAGTCCAGTCTTAGCCGCTGGATCGGTGGCTGGTGTGTCTGGCTCGCAAGGCGCTCGTTCCATCATGACTATCCTAATCCATAACTCGCAGCGGTGGTAGAACGCTTATCATGCTTCACCATGATTTCGGCGCAGGCCGATTCGCGGCCAGGATAATCCCGTTTACCTAGCTTGTTCCCATTCTAAATAGGTGTTTCCTGTGCAAAAATAGGCGAGGCTCAAGGCGTCGCTTTCCCGTTAACTTGAACCACTCCACACTAGGTGATGTTATGCCAGCCAGCATCTCTGAGAGCTTAATGAAACTACGCCAGTATCTTCTCACCGGCGTTTCCTACGCAATTCCCTTTGTGGCCTGCGGCGGTATTCTCATCGCGCTGGCTCTCGCCTTCGCCCCGCGCGGCGCGAACCACGCGCCAGACCCATCCGGCAGTCCAGTCCTCTCGTTGATGCTGAGCATCGGCGGGGCGGCATTCGGTTTACTGCTGCCGGTGATCGCGGGTTACATCTCCTACGCCATTGCTGGGAGGCCAGGCCTGGTCGCGGGGTTTGTGGGCGGCTACCTCTGCGGACACATCCCGATTACCGTAATTGAAGCAGGTGAAACAATCACGAAGGAAGCCAGCACGGGTTTCCTCGGCGCGTTGATTATTGGTTTGGTAGCTGGTGGCATCGTGTACCTGCTCAAGATGATTCCTGCGCCGAAGTACATTAAACCCATTATGCCGATCCTGATCATTCCGATTTTGTCTTCGCTGGCAGTCGGGATCCTGGTGCTCAAGGTCATCGGCATGCCGATCGCGGATTTGATGGAATCGCTGGCGGGCTGGCTGGAGACCATCAGCTCCGGTAATGCGTTCGTGCTGGCGATGGTGCTGGGCGCGATGATCGCCTTCGATATGGGCGGCCCGGTGAACAAGGTTGCCTTCTTCTTCGGCGCGGGCATGATCGAGCAGAACAACTTTGCCATCATGGGCGCGTGCGCCGCGGCGATCTGCACGCCGCCGCTGGGCATGGGGCTCGCTACGTTGCTGCGCCGCAAGCTGTGGAACAGTGACGAGCGGGAGGCCGGCATCGCCGGGCTGGCCATGGGCATGATCGGCATCACCGAAGGCGCGATTCCCTTCGCGGCGAGCGATCCGCTGCGCGTCATCCCATCAATCATGATTGGCTCGATGGTGGCGGCTGTCATTGCGATGCTGGGCAATGTGGGAGATCACGCGCCGCATGGCGGGCCGATTGTGCTGCCGGTGGTCGACGGCAAGTTGATGTATATCATTGCGATTATCGCTGGAACGCTTGTTACCGCGCTGCTGATCAACCTACTCAAGGCCATCGGCAACCGCAAGCAAGCTGAAGGTAATTTACCCGCCGCTGACGCCGCCAAGAACTAACAGGAGGATTCCTTGATGAAAATCGTTGCTGTAACTGCATGCCCGACGGGGATTGCCCACACCTACATGGCGGCGGAACAACTCGAAAAGACCGGCAAGGCCTTAGGCCACCAGGTCAAAGTGGAAACTCAAGGCGCGATGGGCATTGAAAACGAGTTGAGCATGCAGGATATCCGTGAGGCGGACTGCGCCATCTTCGCTGCCGATATCGAGGTGGAACAACGCGACCGCTTTAACGGATTGCGCATCATCGAAGTTCCCGCCCAGCAGGCAATTAAGGATCCGAAGGCGATCTTCGCCATGCTTGGTAGCTAACGTATTCATGAACTCGGAATACCGGTTTAATTGCCCACTGCCCAACGGCCTGCATGCCAGGCCGGCAAGCCACTTATCCGCTTTTGCCGCGGGGCTTGCCGCGCACTGTGAGCTGGTGAACGAGCGCACTGGAGCGCGCGCCGGGCTTGACAGCGTACTCGATATAGTCGCCGCCGCCGTGCTGGATGGGGATCCGTGCGTCTTGCACATCAGCGGGGCGAACGCGGCACAAGCATTGGCGGCCTTTGAGGAATATATCGCGCAGGTGTTGCCTGGGTTGGATCAAACACTGCCTGCCCCTCAACAAGCAGCGGTAGCGAAACTGCCGCGGGTGCTGGCAGCCGAGGAGACGGAGTATTGGATAGGAATGCCCGCCAGTCCTGGCGTTGCGGCCGGGCGCGTAGTGCAGCTTGGTGCAGCCTGCGTGCTGCCGGCGGTCGACGCATTGCCCCCAAGTTCCGGCAACCAATATGAGCTGGCGTTATTTAATCAAGCTGTGGAGAAAGTGCTGCTGAGCCTTGAACGCCAAGCCCAGATGGTTGGCGGTGAGCTGTCCGGCGAGGTGGCGCAGGCGCTGCTCGCTCTCGCGCGCGATCCGGCTTTACAGCACTCCGTTACTGCGCAGATCAAGGAGGGGGCAAGCGCCGCTGCGGCAGTGGTGCAAGCCATCAACAGCTATTGCGCTAAATTGCTGGCCAGCGGCAGCGCTTATCTTGCCGACCGGGTGCCGGATCTGCAAGACATTGGGTTGCGGCTGCTATACAGCCTGCCTGGCATTCAAGTTTTAGAGGAAGCAGTCCAGCTAACAGAGCCGTCCGTGATCTGCGCGCGTAATCTGCCCGCCGGCCAATTTCTCGCTTTGCCGCGGGAGCAGATCGCCGGGATGGTGCTCGGTGAAGCGGGCTTGACCTCACATGCGGTGATCTTGGCGCGATCCTACGGCGTGCCTTGCGTTGCGGGGCTCGACAACTTGGCGCGCATCACGCACGGGCATCGCGCAGTAGTGGACGGCAACCGCGGCCTAGTGCTGATGCCGGTCACTGCGGCGGTGGAACGCTTTGTGGCGCGCGAACATGAAATTGAGCAACGGCGGGCGGCGGCAGTGCTCGGTTCCTGCGAAACCACTGCGCGAACCCGCGACGGTGTTCGGATTGAGGTGGGTGCGAACATCGCCACAGCGGACGAAGCCTACGCAGCTCTCCTGCAAGGCGCAGAGGGCGTGGGCCTCTTCCGGACCGAGTTGCTGTTTAGCAGCAAGGCGCAGCCGCCCAGCGAGGAGGAGCAGTACGAAATCTTCAAGACTGCGGCGCTGGCGCTGGATGGAAGGCCGCTGATCATCCGGACGTTGGATATCGGCGGCGACAAGCCGTTGCCATACCTCAATCTGCCCCGCGAGAAGAACCCCTTCCTCGGCTATCGCGGTATCCGCATGTACGACAGCATCCCGGAACTGATCACCGCCCAAGTGCGGGCGATTGTACGGGCTTCGGCGCATGGCGCGGTTCGTATCATGGCGCCCATGGTCAGTTCGGTCGCCGAGGCTCGCTGGTTGCGTGAGCGCGTCAGGCACATCCAGGCTGAACTGCGGGGTGCGGACATCGCCTTCGATCCGGCGATGCCTGTCGGTGTGATGGTGGAAGTACCGTCGGCGGCGCTAATTGTTCCGCAGCTCAGCACAGTGGTGGATTTCTTCAGCGTAGGGACGAATGATCTAACCCAGTACACGCTGGCTGTGGACCGCGGGAACCCGCAGGTGGCGCAGTTGTATCAGGAACTGCACCCGGCTGTGTTGCGCTCGCTCAGTTTAATTGCCGGCGAAGCGGCCGCCTACGGCAAGTGGGCCGGGATATGCGGCGAGTTGGCGCGCCAGCCGGAGCACGCGCCGCTCCTGGTGGGACTAGGCTTTACTGAACTGAGCATGTCCGTGCCTGCGATTGCGGCAGTCAAAGCTGCGGTGGCGCGGTGCACCCTGGCAGAATGCCAGGAGTTGGCGCAGCATGCGCTTGCCTGTGAGTCGCCGGCAGCAGTGGCTGCAATACTGATGCAAGCCGCCCAAGCGCAGGAACCGCATCCGCTAACCAGCATCGATTTGATCGAATTCGATTCCGATTGCCGGACGAAAGCGGAAGCGATTCGCGGACTGTGCGGGCTAGCGTATCTCACGGGCCGGAGCCAAGATATTGACGAGCTGGAGCAGGCGGTATGGGCTCGCGAGGAAACGTATTCCACCGGGCTGGGCTACGGCTTTGCCATCCCACACTGCAAGTCCGCCGCGATAAAATGTGGAACCTTAGCGCTGCTCAAGCTGCGTGACCCGATCGAGTGGGGCTCGTTGGACGGCAGGCCGGTGCAGGTGGTAATCCTGCTGGCGATGCCGGAGGCGGACACGGAGAACACGCACTTAAAGGTGTTCGCGAAGCTGGCGCGAAAAATGATGCATGAAGAATTCCGCGACGGGCTGGCCGGCGCTGGCAGCGCTCAGGAGATCCTGGCGCGGTTGTCGAAGGATTTGGAATTGAACCCGGAGGTAGTTACACATGGGACCTAGACTGGCCACATTGTTAGTGTTGCTGTGCATTCTCGCGCTGCCGTGCGCGGGATACACGGCAGATCAATCCACCTCACAGGATACGGAAATGCGCGATTTATCCCAGGGGCGCACGCTGTATTGCGTCGGCTATGCCCACCTCGATACGCAGTGGCGCTGGAGCTATCCGCAGACAATCAGCGAGTTCCTTTACGACACCTTGTACGACAACTTCGCGTTGTTTGAGAAATATCCCGGGTATGTCTTTAACTTCAGCGGCGCCCGGCGCTATATGATGATGAAGGAGTACTTCCCCGCGGAGTATGAAAGGCTCAAGGCATATGTGGCAGCGGGGCAATGGTATCCCTGCGGTTCGTCGGTGGATGAATGCGACGTTAACGTGCCGTCCTCCGAGTCGCTGATCCGCCACGTGCTTTACGGCAACCGTTATTTCGAGAAGGAATTCGGCCAGTCCAGCCAAGAATTCATCCTGCCCGACTGCTTCGGTTTTCCTGCCTCAATGCCGGAAGTGCTGGGCCACTGCGGCGTGCGCGGCTTCTCCTCGCAGAAGCTGACCTGGGGCTCGGCAGTTGGCATCCCCTTCAATGTGGGAGTGTGGGAAGGCCTGGACGGCAAGACCAACGTGATCGCGGCGCTCAACCCGGGATCCTACGGCGGTCAGATCACGGAAGACTTATCCCTCAACCAGGATTGGTTGAAGCGCATCGAAGACAATGGCCAAAAAAGCGGCTTGTTTGCTGACTTCCATTATTACGGGACGGGCGATGTGGGCGGTGCGCCGACTCCGGGATCAGTCAAGATGATTGAGCAGAGCATCCATGGCGACGGCCCCGTCACGGTAGTCAGCTCGCCCGCTGACCAGATGTTCAAGGACATCACTGATGCGCAGGCGGCGAAGCTGCCCACCTACAAAGGCGATCTGCTGCTGACGGAGCACTCCGCCGGCTCGATTACCTCCCAGGCCTACATGAAGCGCTGGTGCCGGATGAACGAGCTGCTGGCCGATGGCGCTGAGAAGGCGAGCGTGGCGGCGGGCTTGGCCGCAGGGCTGGCGTATCCTAAAGACAAGCTGCACAACGCTTGGGTGCTTGCGCTGGGCAGCCAGATGCACGACATTCTTCCCGGCACCTGCCATCCCGATTCCTATGTGTACTCGTGGAACGACGAAGTGCTGGCGATGAACCAGTTCGCTGACGTGTTGGAATCCGGCGTGGGCGCGGTGGCGGCGCGACTCGACACCCAAGTGCAAGGCAACGCGCTGGTTGTCTATAACCAGCTGTCGATTGCGCGGGAAGACGTAGTGGAAGCCGATGTGGCGTTTGACGGCGAAGCGCCGCGGTATGTGCGCGTGCTGGATGCCGCGGGCAACGAGGTTCCGGCGCAGGTGGTAGGCACCGACGGGAACTCGGCCAAAGTGCTGTTGCTGGCGCAGGTGCCGTCCTGCGGCTTCGCTGTGTTCGATGTACAGGCCGCGGATCATGCTGGTACATCAGCCACTAACCTCGCGGTGACGGAGAATTCGCTGGAGAATGCGCGCTACAGCGTGAAGCTGAACACAGCGGGCGACGTGGCGAGCGTGTTCGACAAGGAGCAAAACCGCGAGCTGCTGGCGGAGCCGATCCGTCTCGCCTTCACGCATGACGCCCCTGGCTACTGGCCGGCGTGGAACATCGATTGGGAGACGCAGTCGCAGCCGCCGTATGCCTATGTCGACGGCCCGGCGCAGATCAGCGTGATCGAAAACGGCCCGGTGCGTGTCGCACTCAAGGTGGAGCGCGCAGCCCAAGGTTCAACATTCAGCCAAGTCATCAGCCTATCCGCAGGTACGGCCGGCGGGCGGGTGGAGTTCTGCGACACTATTGACTGGCTGAGCCAGAACTGCAACCTCAAGGCGCAATTTCCGCTGGCGGCAGCCAACCCGCACGCGACCTATAGCTGGGAAGTGGGTACCATTGAGCGGCCCAATAACGATCCCAAGAAATATGAGGTGCCGACGCACCAGTGGTTTGACCTCACCGACACCAGCGGCGAGTTTGGCGCGATGGTGCTCTGCCCCTACAAGTTCGGCACGGACAAGCCCGCCGACAACATGTTACGCCTAACGCTGCTGCGCACGCCGGGTGTCTACAGCGACGATTATGCCGACCAGGCGAGCCAGGATTGGGGCCACCACGAGATTAGCTACGGCCTGGCCGGACATGCGGGCGACTGGCGCACCGGCCACGGTTATTGGCAGGCGTACCGCTTCGAGCAGCCGCTACTGGCGTTCCAGGCCGGCAAGCACGCCGGGACCGGCCGCAGCTACGAGCTGCTGAGCTTGAACAACCCCAGCGTGCGCGTACTGGCCTGTAAGCGCGCCGAGGACACCGACGAGCTGGTGGTGCGTCTGGTCGAGCTGGATGGCAAGGCTCATGCCGGCGTAGCGCTCACGCTGGCGGGCAACGTTGTCGCGGCGCGCGAACTTGACGGGCAGGAGCATGAAATCGGTCCGGCCACTCTAGAAGGCGGCAAGCTGGTGGCGGATTTCAGCGCGTACCAGTTGCGCACTTTCGCCATCAGCCTGGAGCAGCCCGCTGCGGCAACCTATCCTAGCCAGCCGGTGAAGTTGCCCTACAACGCTGCCACCGCCACCGTGGATAAGGAAGCAGCCGATGGCGGATTTGATGCTGAAGGCTATGCCCTGCCCAGCGAGCTGTTGCCGGCAGAGCTAACCGATGCCGGCGTCAGGTTCCAGATCAACCCCGGCGGCAACGGCGAGAAGAACGCGGTTGCATGCTTCGGCCAAGAGATTCAGCTGCCGCAGGGCGGCTTCAACCGGCTCTACCTGATCATGGCCGCGGCCGGCGAGCCGACCGTTGACTTCAAGGTCGACGGCCAGGCAAAGAGCATCAAAGTGCAAGACTGGGGCGCGTACGTGGGCCAGTGGGACAGCCGGGTGTGGAAGATGGAAGCGCCGCGGATGGCCTTTGTCTGGCCGTATCCGTTAGCCGAAATCCGCGCGGGATTCATCAAGCGCGCGCCGGTGGCATGGTTCAGTTCGCACCGCCATGAGCCGTGCGGCCAGAACGATGTCTATGGCTATGCCTACCTCTACCGCTACGGCATCGACATTCCGGCGGGCGCGAAAACGCTGACTTTGCCTAGCGAGCCGTCGATCAAGATCATGGCGGCGTCGGTCGCGAACGTGCCGGGTGCGGACATCAAAGCGGCACAGCCGCTGTATGACACGCTTGCCGGCAGCAAGCCGATCGGTACAGTTCCGGAGGTTAAACACCTGCCTAAGCCGGAGAAGAAGTAAGCGTAACCGGTCTGCGATGTTAGGTTAAGCAGGCAACGGGCAGCCGGGATCGAACCCCGGCTGCTTCTTTTTCTTAGTAGCGGGTACAAACGCAGCAAGCGTGCTAGCTACGAAACAGGTGCGGAGGTGTAACCGGAGGAGGAGGGAATCGAACCCCCCACAGACAGTGTTATCTGCCCGCAGCCGGTTTTGAAGACCGGTGGAGACACCAGCCCCCAGCTCCTCCGCGAGTATTATGCCAGACGCCGGACATCGCCGTCGCGCTTTAACAGGCCGCTCATCTCGAAATGCCGCAGCAGCGGCATGCCGTATTTGCGCGAGCTGCCCACAAGCTGGTTAAAATCACTCACGCTGATGCCGTCCGCCTCTTGGAAATGCAGCTTCAAGTAATGCTCACAGCGTTCGATGATATCCTTGCCGAAGTACAGACCCTCAGTGAAGACGATCTCGCCACGCTCCTCGAGATAATCCAGCAGCGCCTTCACCCGCGCGCGCTGCACCTCCAGCTCGCCCGCGAAGTCCTCGGGTTGCGGCGGTGCGGCGGATTCATTAAGCCGCGTTCTAATGGCCGTGAGCGCGCGCTGGTCCTTGGGCGAAAGGCTCGGCTCAGGCCGGGGCAAGGCGTAGGTCTGAGCAGCGAGGATCAACTGCCCGGC
>CAYXMN010000059.1:0-14806 GCA_964465955.1 uncultured Planctomycetales bacterium | reverse complement strand
CCGGATTGCCCGCAACGCCGTTCGCTGCGTTTCCGCCACCATCAGCGCAATCGGCTGCCCGATGTACTTCACCGCATCCACGGCCAGCAATGGCTGATCCTTCAGAATGTGCCCTATTTGGTTTAGTCTGGGAACGTCGTGGTGCGTGTAGACCGTCATCATTTTTGTTGCTGCGGCGGCTTTCGACACATCCAGCGAACGGATCCGCCCGCGCGCCACCGGCTGTTCATATGCCACGATCGCCAGCACTTCCAGCGCCGAGCGCGACAGCCGCGCCTTGCGCTCCTGGCGGTGGAAGGCGGCGAGGTAGGAGTCCCACTGCGCGCTGGTGACAATCTTGAAGCCGCCGGCCGCGGGGAGCACGTCGAGCCCCACCAGGCGCAACTCGCCAGCCAGTTCCTCGGCGGCGACGGCCAGCGCGGTTTCATCCAGGTCGAGAAACTCGGCCAGGCGCGCGGCTGGCACCACCTCGCCGGTGCTGAACAGGATCGCCGCCAGCAGCGAGCGCCGGTCCGCCGGGTCGAGGGCGGCGGGATCGAACAGTGAGGCGCCGGGTTCGCCGGCCTCGTCCGCCGCCCGGCCGCCGGCAACAGGCGCCAGCAGCGGCGCGGCGCGCTCCGCTGGCGCATCCGGTGCGGCCTGGCCCTCCGGCAGCGTGATCTCGTCGTCTGGCATGGATCGCCATTTTAGCAAGGGAATCCCCGGAGAGCGTTGATGTTGAATGCCAAACCTCCGGTAGCTGCAGGTCCCCGGCCCGCAGCGGCCGGCTGCCCGCCCGTCATTAATCGCGGGCAGGATGCCCGCGCTACTCAAGTAACGAGAAATACCCTACATGCCGTGGGTCGGGGACCCACGGCTACCGTGATTCCTAAGTTGCTGTGATGCGTATGCCACGGCCGATCGATTGAACAGGTTCAGCTATGCTCCGCCGGCCTCCGGTGCGGCAGGCTCCTCCGGCGCGGGTGTTTCGCCGGCCCCGCCGGCGCCTTCACCACCCTGGGATTCACTGCCGCTCGGTTGCTGCTAGATGCCAACGCCATCGCCGCCGCCCTCGCCTTCCGCTGGGGCGGCAGTTTCAGCACTCTCGCCGTCCCCCGCCGCCGCGCCTGCCTCTGCGGCTGGAGCGGCCTGCTCCCCCGCCAGCGGATCGAAGGTGTAAACCCACTTCAGCGCGCCGCCCGCGCCGACTTCCAGCACGACCAGCTTCTTGGTCGCGTTATGCTGCGGGTTGATCGTGATCGCGCCGGCCGCGCCCTTGAGGTTCGCGGTCCCGGCGAGGGCCTGGGCCACCGCCGCCGGGTCGGTGCCGCCCGCGCGGGTGATCGCGTCCGCCACCACCAGCACGGCGTCGTAGGTCAGGATGCCCATCGCATCGGGCACTTCGCCGCCGAAGTGCTGCTTGTACTTGCTGATGAAGTCCTGCACCGCCGGGTCCATGTCATCGGCGGCGTAATGGTTGGTGAAGTAGCTGCCCTCGATATTCGCGCCGGCGTTCTTCCACAGGTCGGGGCTGTCGAAGCCGTCGCCGCCGAGCAGCGGCTGGGTGATGCCCAGTTCGCGCGCCTGGTTGGCGATCTTGGCCACGTCGTTGTAATAGCCCGGCACGATCAGCACATCAAAGCTCAGGCCCTTGAAGCGGTTAAGCTTCGGGCGGAAGTCTTGCTCGCTCCTGGAGAGGTAGCTGTCCTCGGCGACCAGCTCCAGCCCCATCCCGGCCGCGATGCGCTTGACGGTTTCATAGATGCCGACGGAGTAGTCGTTCTCCGCGTCGTAGAACACCACAGCCTGCTTCGCGGCGAGCGGGCCGTTCACCGCGAAGTCCACAATGCCCTCGCCTTGGAAGTCGTCGGTGAAGCAGGTGCGGAACACGTACTCGCGCACCTTATCGGCGTCCAGCGTCACGGCGGGGTTGGTCGAAGCCGGGGTGACCATCGGCACTTGCGCCTCTTCCGCGATGCGCGCCATGGCGATGCTCTGCGAGCTGCCGACCGCGCCGATCACGACGTGCACCTTGTCCTGGTTAATGAGCTTGCTCGCCACTTGCGCCGCCTGGGCGCTTTGGCTGGCATTGTCGTCGAACACCGCTTCCACCGGCCGCCCGAGGATGCCGCCCTTCGCCTTCAGCTCCTCCAGCGCCAGCTCCGCGCCCTTCTGCGCCGACAGGCCGAAGGTGGCGGCGTCGCCGGTCATCTCCAGGTTGAAGCCGAACTTGATCGGCTCGACGGCCTGGGTCAGGTCGGGCTTGCGCATCGCCGTGTCGTCCGCGCCGTCGTCTTCGTCTTCCTTGGGATTGCACGCAGCCAGGCCCATGAGCACCAGGGCCAGGGCGAGCAGGGTCAGTAAGTAACGCATACCGTTCCTCCTCGTGAAGCAATCACGCGGAGATCATACAACGAGGCGCGGGGAGAGCTCTCGCCGGGCGTGGACCCGTGGCTTCCGTTCCACAATCGGTTTCGTTTATTGTTTTTGCCCGCGCTACAATTACTGCAACACTTATTGAGGATTACTGAACCAGGAGGACGGGCATGGCAGCTAAGTACCGCGTTGAGAAGGATTCGCTGGGGGAGCTGAAGGTCCCCGTTGAGGCGTACTACGGCGTGCAGACCGCGCGCGCGGTGGCGAACTTCCCCATCAGCGGCCTGAAGGCGCACCCCGCGCTGATCCTGGCCTACGTGCACATCAAGCGCGCCAGCGCCGTGGTCAACCACGAGCTAGGCCTGCTCGACAAGCGCCGGGCCGACGCCATCGTCAAGACCTGCGACTGGATCTTAGCCGAGGCGGCCAAGGCGCGCCGCCCGCTCACCGAGCAGCCCGACGGCTACGCGCGCGAGGGCACGATCCTCGCCGAGTGGGTGCTGGATGCTTACCAAGCCGGGGCGGGCACGAGCTTCAACATGAACTCGAATGAAGTCATCGCCAACCTGGCCGGCGAGCGCTTCGGCAAAACGCCTGAAGAAAAGGCGCGCGGCGGCTACGCGCTGGTCAGCCCCAACGACCACGTCAACATGGCGCAGTCCACCAACGACACGATGCCCACGGCGATCCGCCTTAGTAACCTGATCCTGCTGCCCGAGCTGATCGCGAGCCTCGAGCTGATGATCGCCGAGCTGGCCGCCAAGGGCCGCCAGTTCAAGGGCGTGATCACGACGGGGCGCACGCATCTGCAAGACGCCACGCCGATCACGCTGGGGCAGGTGTTCACCGCGTTCGCCGACTGCCTGCGCAAGGCCCAGGCGCGCGTGGAGGCCGCGGCGCGGAAGCTGGCGGTCATCGGCCTGGGCGGCACGGCGGTGGGCACGGGGATGAACTCCGACCCGCAGTTCGCGCCCAAGGTGGCGGCGCAGCTCGGCAAGCAGCTCGGCCTGCCGATCACCAGCGCGAAGAGCCTCATCGAGATGAACAACAGCATGGCCGACCAGCTCGAGTTCTCCGGCAGCCTGCGCGAGCTGAGCGCGGACTTGACGCGCATCACCAACGACCTGCGCCTGCTGTCCAGCGGCCCGACCAGCGGCATCGGCGAGATCAACCTGCCGCCGGTGCAGCCGGGCTCTTCCATCATGCCGGGCAAGGTCAACCCGGTGATGCTCGAAATGTTCAACATGGTGAACTACCAGGTGCTGGGCCTCGACCAGGCGATCCTGGCCTGCAGCTACAGCGGGCAGTACCAGCTCAACGTGATGATGCCGATGATCGCCTTCGACCTGCTGCACATGCAGATGATTCTGGCGAACAGCCTGCGCCTGGTGGCGGAGCGCTGCGTGCGCGGCATCACGGCCAACGAGGCGCGCTGCCGCAAGTACTTCGAGGCGAGCATGGGCCTGGCCACGGCGCTCAACCCGATCATCGGCTACATGAACGCGGCGGAGATCGTCAAGCGCGCCGTCAAGCAGGGCACGCCGATCATGGACGAGCTGAAGGCGGCGCAGACGGCGGACGGCAAGCCGGTCCTGACCGAGGCGCAACTGAAGGCGGCGTTCAAGCCCGAGCGCTTGACGAAGCCGGGCAGCCTGAAGCTGGACGCACCGAAGAAGGGTGAGAAGTAGGGCAGCCGGGCCTCCAGGCCCGGATCGGCGGCAGGGACGCCGCCGCTACCCGCACCCGGCCTCAAGGCCGGGCTACCGGTAATCGTTGAGGGTTTCCGCGTAGGGGCCGGATTCATCCGGCCCGGTTGCGGGCGGCATGAATGCCGCCCCTACGGGGAAGCGGAGGCGCCGCCAGGGCAGCCGCCGGGGCAGTTTTCCTCGATGAACGCGAGGATGTGCGGATTCACGGGTGTCTCAAGCTTATGCTGCGCATACATGTCGCGCGCCTGGCAGGCGAGCTGGCAGGCGGTGGCCAGGTTGTTTAAGCGTTTATATACCAGGGCCTTGTTAAACACGAAAACTGGATTGATGGTAACTCCTTGGATTATCTGCAACTCTATTGCTCGATTGTACATGTCAAGAGCATCATCAAACTGCTCTTGTGCGAAATAAGTGTTTGCAATATTTAATAGTAGGCCAGTACTTTCTTGTAGCCCCTGAGATTTCCGAATTTCAGCTGCACGCATATATGCTAATTTAGAATCATCGTATTTCTTGAGGTCCTTGAGAGTATTTCCTCTACCGATTTCAATTGCGGCATCTTCTGGCAAATCAAGTTTCTTACGAAGCCTATCAGCATTATCAAATGCTCCAAATGCTTCCTCAAAACGATGAGCAGCGCGGAAAACATTTCCAATATTAACTTCTAGTCCAGGATCCTCTGGTAGGTTATGTAGTCTTCTTAGTTCCCTGGCTTTATTAAACTCACCTAAGGCTCTTAAATAGTCTCCTTGAATAGCAAATACAACTCCACGATTTGAAGCTATAGCTCCATCATCAAGTTTACCTGCCTGGTGTAATAGACTTTCCGCTCTATCGTATTCAAGCAAGGCTTCTTCAAGTTTCTCAAGGTTTTTAAGTGCAATGCCTCGATTCATGATTAATGTAGAGTCTTCAGGTAAACTTTTGAATTGCCTAAAACTCTCTGCTCTGTCATACATGTCAAGTTCATCGTGATAACGCTCTAATCCACCATACGCAACGCCGATGTTATTCAACGCTGCTACAGTGCGCTCTCTCGCCAGCGCGGCCTCGTAGTGCTTCAGTGCTTCCAGCCAGTCCTTGCGTAAGGTAGCTTCGTAGCCCAAAGTGAAGTGATCAATTACAGCAGCTTGGCTTGCCTCAATCTCAGCGCGGACGGTTTGGGCCGCCGCGCTTTCACCTGAGGCAGGCTCCACAGGCAAGCCTTCCTTAGCCAGCGCCTGCTCTTTCAGGACTGCCAACTCAGCCAGCAGTTTCTCGAAGTCCTGTTGGTACTTGGCGTTGTCTTGCTCGACTCTAGCGATCCGTTCCCGGCTCTGCTCAGCCTCGTGGGATAGCTCCTCGTTCCGCTTGAGGATCTGGGCAATGTCCTGCTCGTGTGTGGCCACGGTGCTGGCCAGCGGATCGACTTGTTCATTGAAGCGCTGCTCGTGCGCCTTGAGCAGCTTGCCATGCTTGTCTCTCTTGCCTTTCCGCTGGAAGAACTTAACTAGGTTGCGTCCAAGGTAATAAAGAGTTGCGATGCCTACAACAACACCAGCCAGGTAGTACCAATCTACTAGCTTATAAACAGCCAGCAGGCTCACATCCCACTCCAACCACGCAGCTTGCCTCTCATTGTGATTTAGTTTAGCACTGGCTTCGGGGACGCCGCCGCTACCCGCACCCGGCCTCAAGGCCGGGCTACCGGTAATCGTTGAGGGTTTCCGCGTAGGGGCCGGATTCATCCGGCCCGGTCGCGGGCGGCAAGCATGCCGCCCCTACCAGCCCCGCGCCGCGGGCGGCATGCCGCTCCTACCTCGGTTGACACCTGCCGCCCCTGCCAGCGCCGCGCCCCATGCACGGAGCACCCGCCGCAGCTACAGCCCCAGCTCCTGCCGCACCGCGTCCACCAGGTCCAGCCGCTCCCAGGGCGTGTCCACGTCCGTGCGCCCGAAGTGGCCGTAGGCCGCCAGCGGAGCGTAGCGCATGTTCAGTAAATCGAGTTTGTTGATGATCGCCAGCGGGCGGAAGTCGAACAGGCCGCTCTCCGTCAGCAGCCGCTCGATGCGATCCTCGTCCACGCGCGCCGTGCCGAAGGCCTCCACGTTGAGGCTGGTGGGCCGCGCGCGCCCGATGGCGTAGCTCACCTGCAGCTCCAGCCGCGCCGCCGCGCCCGCCGCGACGAGGTTCTTCGCCACATAGCGCCCGTAGTACGCCGCCGAGCGGTCGACCTTGCTCGGGTCCTTGCCGGAGAACGCGCCGCCGCCGTGCCGCCCCATCCCGCCGTAGGTGTCGACGATGATCTTGCGCCCGGTCAGCCCGCTGTCCGCCTCGGGCCCGCCGCGCACGAAGCGCCCGCTGGGGTTCACCAGGAACTCGATGCCGCGGTGCGCGCCGCCGGGGCACAGCGCCGCCGGGACCACGGGCGCGAGCACATGCTCGAACAGCCCGCGCGCCAGCTGGGTTTGCTCGGTGCGCTCGTCGTGCTGCGTGCTGATCAGCACGGTGCGCACGGCCTTGGGGGTGTAACCGTCGTACTCCACCGTGACCTGGCTCTTGCCGTCCGGGCGCAGGCCCTCGACCTGGCCCGAGCGCCGCGCCTGGGCCAGCGCCTGGGCCAGCCGGTGCGCCAGGTGGATCGGCAGCGGCATGTAGGTGCCGGGCTCGACGGCCTCGGAGTCGGTGCAGGCGAAGCCGAACATCATGCCCTGGTCGCCCGCGCCGGTGCGCTCCAGCTCGTCGCGGCTGCCGCTCCGCCACTCCAGGCTGTGGAACACGCCGCCGGCGATGTCCGGGCTCTGCTCGTCGATGCTGGTCAGCACGGCGCAGGAATGCGCCGAGAAGCCGGGGCAGGAGTCGTAGCCGATCGCGATCAGCGTGTCGCGCACCAGTTGCGCCACGTTGCAATAGTGCGTGGTGCTGATCTCGCCGAAGACGAGGATGAGGCCGGTGTTGGCCGAGACTTCGCAGGCGACGCGCGCTTGAGGGTCGTGCGCCAGGATGTCGTCGACCACTGAATCTGAGATTTTGTCGCAGACCTTATCGGGATGGCCTTCGGTCACGCTCTCGCTAGTGAATAAGTACTCGCGCATGCTAGCTCCTTGGAGAATAGATTGTAACGCCAGCCCCGCGCGCGAGCGATTAAACCCTGGTGATAAGTGGGTGTGGGGGAGTAGTAAGTGACAAGTCGCAAGTGGTAAGCAAGCCGGAGATCGCGTGGCGGCAGGCGTCACCGCCTGCCATTAATAACCGGTAACCGGGACTTCAGTCCCGGAACCATAGATTGAGTAGCCTGGGCCTCTTGCCCAGGGAGTTCACCGGGTTGGAAGCCCGGCTTTCTGCAACAACCTGGTAGCCGTGGGTCCCCGACCCATGGCAAATACGGCGTGTCGGGAACCCGCCGCTACCCAGGGCGAGCCCCGACGGAGGCGGGCCTGTCCCGAATACTCTGCTCACTTACACTCGTGGATGTGCCTGGCGAACGCCGCGGGGTCTGCCGCCTTGAAGTAGGCCTGGCCCGCGACCACGATGTCCACCCCGCGCGCGGCGAGCTGCGCCGCGTTGTCCGCGTTCACCCCGCCGTCCAGCTCGATGGTGTAGCCTAAACCTTCGCGCGCCCGCCGCTCCACGAGCTGATCGATCTTGCGCCAAGCGCCATCCAGGAACGCCTGCCCCGCGAAGCCGGGATCCACGCTCATTAGCAGCACGTTGTCGACGAGCGGCAGCAGTTCCGCGAGCGCGCTGACCGGCGTCTGCGGGTTGACCGCCAGGCTGGGGCGCAGGCCGAGTTCGCGCAGGCGGCGGATCAGGCGCGGGCTGTAGCGCTCCGCTTCCATGTGGAAGCTGAGGAGGTCGATGCCGCCCACGCCGTCCAGCGCTTCCGCCCAGCGCGCGGGCTCCTCCGTCATCAGGTGCACGTCGAAGGGCAGGGAGGTGTGCCGGCGCGCGCATTTGATGTAGGGCGGGCCGAAGGTGAGGTTCGGCACGAAGTGGCCGTCCATCACGTCGAAGTGCACGAAGTCCGCCCCGGCCTGCTCCAGGCGTTCAAGCAGCGGCGCGAGCTGGCTCATATCGCCGGCGATGATGCTGGGGGACAGCCGCACTAATAGCCTCCCGGTTCAGGAGCGGAGGCGTTGCCCGCCGGGGGCGCGGCCGCGGCGCCGCCCGCCGGGCCGGGGCTCGCGGCAGGCTCGGCGCCGGTATACGGGATGATTTCCTTGCGGTAGGCCTGCTCCATGTCGTTCATGAAGATGAGGATGGTCGCCTTGCCTTCGATGTTGACGCGCTTGTCCACCACTCCGCCGGGGGACAGCTCCTCGTCGAAGTACACGTCGGAGCCGAGCCCGTCGAACACCTTGACGCGCACGCGCTGCTTGTCCGGGCCGGACGGGATCGGGATGTGCAGGTTCACCGTCTTGTTGCGCTCGGCGGCGGCGCTGAGCGGCATGGCGACGGTTAGTTGCACCAGGCTGCCCATCTCCACGGATTCGGCGGCGGCGGGTTTTTGCGACAGCACCACGCCGGCGGGGGAATCGTCGGTGGGGACGTACTCCACCAGCGACAGCCGCAAGCTGGTGGCGAGCTGCGCCTCCGCGCTGTTCAACGGCAGGCCGGTCACCGCCGGCATGCTGATCGCGGGCAGGCCCTCCACATCGGCGACGAGCAGGTTGATGCTGGTCTCGGTTTCAAACACGCGCCCCGGCGCGGGATCTTGGTTGATCACTTGGCCGGCCGGCAGGTCCGCCCGGTAGCTTTTCTGAATCTCGCCGACTTTGAAACCGGCGTCGATCAGCGTGCGCGTCGCGGCGGTCACGTCCTGGCCCGCCAGGTTGGGCACGGTGAAGCGCCCCTGGCCCAGGCTGATGTAGAGCGAGACCACGCTGCCCTGGCGCACCTTGCGCCCCGGCGCGGGGTTCTGGTTGAACACCGACCCGGCGGGCACCTTGTCGTTGTAATCCTGCTGCACCGTCTTGGGCGCGAGCGAGGCGCGCTGCAAGGCGGTTTGGGCGTCCACCTCGGCCATGCCGGTCACATCGGGCACCTTCGTGTCCGCGCCGGTGTCGCCGGAGAAACCGCCGACCAGCTTGACCACGATGACCACCACGATGATCACCAGGAGCAGGGCCAGGACGCCGATCCCGGCCATGATCAGCCTGGCCGTGCGCTCAGCTTTGATTTTGGTGCGCGTAGACACAGTGTGGTTATTTTACACGCCCGCCGGGCGGAATGGAGCAGGCGTCGCTGGTTGAGAAGCAGTCTCATTGCGAATCTTCGAGATTATCTTGACTAGCCGGGGGGGATATTGTTATACTCTAGTAATCTAGTGTAAAGGGGTTCCAATGAGGCAATCACTCCTGCTTGTGTTGATCTTCTTGCTTCAAGCAACCTTTCACGTTGGGATTGCTAGTGCGACAGACTGCTGTCCACAAGATGAAGTTTACGGCAATTGTGAGCATTGTTGTTGTGAAGTGCTCATTGACGGGCGCATGCCAGGTGTGGCGGATCGAGTTATTATGTCCAGGAAAGTGTGGTGTGATACTTGGCTTGGAGGGAGTCCAGCATGGTGCACGCTTGAGTTTGAGGCTGAGACGTGTGCTTCTTATTTACGAGGCTACGCCAATTCAGAACCTCATAATTACTTTACAGTTGAGGCGCAAACTGGCTGTTATTATTGGGACAAACCATTGTAATGTATTTGTGAACTGCCTGAAGTTCCACCATCCTATATCGATGGACATCGGGATATCTTCTGTGTGCCCGATTAGACTACACTTTGTATGCGAAGGGAGGAACTATCGATGATCAAGCTACTTTGCCGGGTATTTGGACTTGCTTTCATCAGTACTGTTGTTACTTTGTTGTTAGTAGAGAGTGCGGCCACCTCGGATGCAAAGGACATTGTCTCATCAGACTATCCCTGGCGAGGTACTGATGGAAGTATCAATGAGTTCGCTTTCACTTGGGTTCGAACTGGTGTTCAACAATTCTACCGGATTAATGGTCGCTGGCCAACGGCATGGCTTGAAGTAACAAACCAAGGATTGTTCGACTGTAACCTAGTCAATTTGAATAATGATCCGGTTAACCCGGATGCAACCAGGATTAACACCTACGGTGATGTGATATATTTTACATCCAACAATGATAACGATCCATTTATTATCTATTCAGATTACGCGAACGGTCCTCATCAACGGACATTCGATATACCCAAACCACCCACATTCGAAGAGGAAGCCAAGATTGCAGCTGAACTTCAAGAAGAGCATGGTAACGCACCAAGCGCTAAATTGCTTATCGCGGAAGTTGCCAAGCCGGAAGTCAAGTTGCAGCATGCGCTTGAAGCGATGATATCACAAGGAATTGAGCTGTTTGTACTGCAATTCAATCGGTTTCCGGATTCGCTGGCCGAGTTGTTCGAGAGCGGCATTGGGCCTTTTACACCTGAATCGATCAATCCTCTCACGGGCCAGCCATTTAAGGGCGACGGCAGCGCCTGGGATTTCACATACCATAGTTATCCGGAAGGCTTAAATGGTTCAGGCCATCCGTCCGTCTACCTGAATCATGTTGACGCGAATGGCAAAGACGCAACCGTTAGGTTGATCAACCGCTACTAGCCTTGAGCTAGATTCGCACTTCAAACCGGGCCGGGCTTGCCGCCGGGCCCGCGGTGTTTAGCGGCTTGCCGCAGCCCATGCAGTTGCCGAACTTCAAATCCAGCGCGGACAGGCGCGCGCGGCAGTGCGGGCAGGCGTCCAGCGCCAACGCGGGCTCGGGGGCGGCGGCGTGTTCCGCGGCGGCGGGAGCTTCGGGGAGCGGGCCATCGGCGGGCGTCGCGGCCATGAGGAGGGCTTCCGCCTCCAGTTCGCGCACGCGCGCCATCGCCACGTCATGTCCCTCCCTTGTCACGAGTGCCAGCAAATCGTCCGGCACGGTAAAGGCTCTGCCATCACTCACGTCCATATCACTACCTCTACGATGTATACAGACAGCAGGGAAGCTCTGCCGCAAGTATACACGAAAGACCCTGGCGTCAAGCCCTTGTTCCCGGATTTGGGCAGATGAGAATTCCTTCAAGATTCACATCGCGCCGGTCCGCGCAATAACGATATGTATCACCGCGGCCTCTGGCCGGAGCACCCGGCGGATCCGCTACTGCGCGGGCCGCGGCTGTTATACTTGGGCCAGGATGATGCTTTGGGGGCGTCAATGCGTTTGTTGTTCCTCCTGCTGAGCTGCCTCGCGGCAAGCGTGCTGGCGGCAACTGCCGCGCGCGCCGGGTACCAGCCCACCGGCGATGCGCTATACGACCGTTATGCCCAGGCTGTGCTGGCCCAGCCTGGCTGGCCGCCGCTGAACACCGCGCTGAACGAGTTGAATCTGATGGAGACTTTGCGTCCGCTATACGTAAATCCGCTGACACTGCGGGATGAAACACTGGCGCAGTGGGAGGGTGAGTTCGGCGCGGACCCGCGCTACTGGCAGCTGCGCGCGTATTGCTATGCTTTCCGCAAGTGCCGCGCGCTGGGTGACGATGACGAGCCGGACCTCGCGGGGGGCGCGCGGTTGCTGCGCGAAGGCTGGGAGCGCGGCGCGGCGGATGCCGAGACGCTGCTGCTGATCCACACCTGGGAAGGCTGGGCGACAGGCCAGCCGGTTGAGCGTGAACAGGAGCGACCGCTGCGCGAAGCGCTGCTCGCGCGCGGTTACACTGCGCAGGGGCTAGCCTGGATGAATGAATGGGACATGGAAGACGCCCTCGAAGGTGTTGAGCTAGACATCCCGGAGTATTACGAAATAGCCCCGCGCTTCGAGCAGGAAGAGCTGAACCTGCTCAATGCGGCGATCGCGTTGGGGCCTGATGAATGCTGGCCATACTGGCGGCGCGCGATCTATCGGCTGTATTACGGCGAGCCGGAGCTGGGGCTGGCCGATTTAAGGGCAGGCAACGCGGCGAGTGATTGCCGGTACCCGATGTGCTTCCCGGTCTCGTTCGTCTACGACGAGCTGGCCGCCGGGCGCGTGGCCGGGGACAAGGCGCTGGCGGGACTGCTGATCGAGGAAGCTGCTGACAGCGGAGCGCTGCACAGCATTCGCGATACGATTGTGCTTAAGGAGCGCTACAAGGAAGCTGTGGTGATCTACAACTTGTCGGGGGATCACGCATTACTGGCGGAGATCTACGTTATGGGCACGCGAATCGGGCAAAGCGACCGGCGGAGTGTCTACACAAGCTATATCTCATCGTTGCTTTGCAGCTTGCCGGCGCTGGATCTATTGCGCGGAGGGGAGGTTGTGGCTGGTGCTCCAAGACTAACACCACTGGTGAAGATCAAAGCAGCGTGGGAGACCGTGCAGGTAAAGATCAGCGGGTATCAGTTTGAGCGAATGCTTGAGGATCCTGGGCTGGGAGCTTTCTATGTTGGCACGAGCGCATACGAAGATTATCGCAATGAGCTATACCTTGCCGTCAACATTGGTATGACAGTTTTTGATCCGATGCCGCAACCGGCAATGCCACAATACATTCAGGATGAAGCGGACACACTATACGATCCTTTGGTTCGCGGGCCGCGGCTGTGGGACGCCTGGCGCCAGGATTACGAGTTTGTCGCCGGCAACCTGGACGGCATGTTTGAGACGCTGGCGGAGTACGACATGCGCGCGCTGACCGCGCCGGAGGCGCAGGAGTGGGAAAGCCCAGGCTGGGATTAGCCGGGGATAGGACGGGAGATACCGTGGGCCGGGGACCCACGGCCGCCGGGGTTAAGCGGTCTCAGTTGAGTTTGGGAATCCCCGCCGCCGCCTGCCAGTAAAATCAATGCGTGGATTTCCGCTTCAAGTACCGGCGGCATAAGCCCGGCCCGCACGAGCAGGCCGAGGCCGCACGCCAGGAGCGCGAGGTGCTGCACCAGGGGCGCTCTTTGGCCATGGGCTTGGCGATCCCGATGTCGCTGGCGGCGGGGCCGGTCAGCGGCTGGCTGATCGGCGACTGGCTCGATCAGCTGTTTGGCACAAGCTGGATCATGCTCACCATGATCATCCTCGGCACGGTGGCGGGGTTCAAGCTGGCGATTGACATGCTGCTGAAGCTGAGCAAGTCATGATGATGGCTGAGCACAATGCGGAAGAGGCGCAGGCGGAGGCGCTGAACACCAGGAGCGCCCGCGTCCCCGCGGGTGCAGGCGGCAGCCCAGCGCCTGCCGCTCCCAGCCCGTTCGCCGCGTTCACCTCCGGCGGGCTGTGGCGCTACAGCGTGGATTGCCTGCTGCTCGGCCTGGCCGGGGGCGTGGTGATCGCCTGCTGGCGCGCGCTGGCGGGGTCGCTGGCCGGGGGGCTGTCGGCCGGGCTGGCTTATGCCGTGGCCTGCGCCTGGCTCGCGCTGAATTTCTCTGCGCTGGCGCTGCTGCTGCTGGCGCTCACGGCGCCGCGGCGAGTAAGCCGCTGGTTCATTTTCGCGCTGGCCTGTGCTAAACTCCCCTTATCCTACCTATTGCTCTTCTGGCTGTTCACCGGCAGTGCGCTGGCGCCGGTATATTTAATGGCTGGGATAGCGAGCCTGCCCGTCGTGCTGGTGTGCCGCGGGATCGCGGATGCGCGGGCGGGCCGGGATAAACCGGAGAGGAAGGTTTAAAAGCTGATGCTGGCTTGGTGGTTAGCAGAGCATGGCGGAGAAATAGCTGGTGCCGCGGGGCAAGGCGCTGAGGCAGGCGCGCACGGCGGCGAACAAGCCGCGGAAGGCATCCCTGAACTACCGAACCTGTTCGGCCAGCTCCACCATCTGCTGGCCCACTACTTCCCCGGCGCGTTCGACACTTTCGATGCGTTCCTCACTGATCTCGGCCTGTTTGATCCGCTGGCCCCCGGCCATCCATTCCTGGCTTTCGAAAACCTCATCTACGCGGCGCTGATCATCATTGGCCTGTCGATCTTCTTCATCAGCGGCTACCAGCGCCTGCGCAAGTCGCCCAAGGACGGCCGCCTCTCGCGCCGTGCCCTGTTCATCGAGATCATGGTGGTGTTCTTCGACGACTTCTTCGGCCAGGTGCTGGGGAAGCAGGAAGGCCGCAAACACCTCGCGTTTATCGGCACGCTGTTCATCTACATCTTCTGCTGCAATTCATTGGGGCTGGTCTTCCTGGGCAAGGCGCCCACCGCCAACTTAAGCTTCAACCTCGGCATGGCCGTGCTGGTGTTCCTCTACGTGCACTACACCGGCATCAGCCGCAACGCGCTGGGGTATGTCAAGCACTACCCGGGCGAACTGCCTTCGGTGAAGGACCTGGGCATGGGCCCCGCGGGCTATTTGATCGTGGGGTTCATGGCGATCCTGTTCACGATCATCCACCTGCTGGAGGCGATCATCCAGCCGGTCAGCCTGGCGTTGCGCTTATTCGGCAACGTGCTGGGCAAGGATGTGCTGCTGGGGGTGTTCGGCGGGCTGATGCCGCTGCTCGTGATCAACGGCGCGGTGATGGTCTACTTCCCCTGGCACACGCCGTTCCTGTTCTTGGGGTTGCTCCTCGGGGCGATCCAGGCGCTCATCTTCAGCTTGTTATCCGCGATTTATATAACCTTATGGCTCCCGCATGAACACGAACATGCGGAGGGGCACTAATTATTCTTGTCCGCTAAGGAGTTGCAGGTATGGATAGTGGCGCGACGTTAGGCTTGGCCATCCCGCTGGGATTGGCGATCGCCGCCCTCGGCAGCGGCATCGGCATCGGCAACGCGGTTAAGGGCGCGATGGAAGCGAT
>CAYXMN010000058.1:420-14882 GCA_964465955.1 uncultured Planctomycetales bacterium | reverse complement strand
CCACTTAACTCCTGCTATAATGACTCCCACTAACGCGAAGGGGCTGTGCGCATGAAAGGCGGAATGTTAAACGTTAATAACTTGTGGATATTGCTGTTGATAATTTCAGCAGTGTTTTGCGTGCCTGCATTCGCTGCCAGCGAAGGCGCGCAGCTAGACACGCAGTTCGCTGCCACACCCGTGCTTGCTCAAACTGAGACCATTGCGGCAGCGGACGCCGGCATCGAAATCCGGGCGATTCAGATTGTCGGCTTGAGTCATCTCACCGAGGACCAAGTACTGCCCGGCCTGACCATCAAGGCGGGCGACATTCTGGTAGGCAACGCAACGGCCAAGCTGAGCGACGCCGCCGAGTCGCTGTTAAACTCCGGCTGGTTCCGCAGCAAGCCGGTGTTGTCGCTGGATACGTATGGCGATGCCGTGGGCAGCGCTGCGGTGTTGAAGGTTGAGGTGGTGGAGAACCCGCTCTATGTCGGGACACGCCTCTCGGGCAACTCCCTGGTGTCTACCGAGCGCTTGGTGCAGGAGATCGAAGGACGGCCCGGAGCCAATGGCCAAATGGAAGGAGCCAAGTTGGTCAAGGGCCAGGTTATCAACGTCAAAAAGTTGGTCAGCGGTATCGACGGGATGCTCAAGCTCTATCAAGAGATGGGCTATATCGCCGCTGGCGTGCAAGACTATCGCTACAGCCTTGCTGCGCCGGATGAAGGCATGGTGGACATCAAGCTCAGTGAAGGCATCGTCGAAGAAGTCATCCTCTCGGGCTTGAACAAGACCGAGGAGCGCGTGGTGCGCAGCCAGATCACCCATGTGCGCGAGGGCAGCATCCTGACCAGTAATGCGCTACAGCGCGATATGGAGCAGATCTACAACACCGGCTTGTTCGATACGGTCGAGCCGTCTTTGCAGTCTTCGTTGAAGGAAGGCTACGCCAAGGTGGTGTTCGATATGGTGGAAGCGCCCACCGGACAGGCAGGCGTAGGCTTGGGCTACTCAACCATTAACGGCATCCAAGGTACTTTAAGCTACAACGAAAAGAACCTGTTCGGCTCGGGTAAAACCTTGGGCACGACGCTGATTTTCTCCAGTAACAAGCCTGGCTTTGAGATAAACTACGGCGACCCGTATTTCACCAACCGCGCTTTCTGGAATGTGGGCTTATTCTCGCTACACAACCGCCAGCAACGGTATCCCGGTTCGGCCTATGAGTCGGAAATCGATGTCGATACCAAAGGCGCGAGTCTGGGTTACGGCATGCACCTTAACGACTACGACTCATGGCTGGCCAGCTTCTCGGTGACGGACTACGATTACCGCATCGTTAAAGGCGACCCGTTCATTGACTACTCACCGCGCCAGCGCGCACGCCTCAGCGCCAGCGGCCAGACGAACAAACTCGGCTTAAGCTTCACCCGCGACACCCGCGACAACGTGTTCAGCACCACCCAGGGTTACATGGGCAAAATGACCGGCGAGTTCGCGGGATTCGGCGGCGACTTCAACTTCAACAAGTGGACAGCAGAAGGCCGCGAGTTCTTCAAGCTTGGACCAGGCAGCCTGGGCTTTCGCCAGCGCGTCGGCCTAGCCACCGGCGATGTGCCGATCTACGAGGAATACCGCCTGGGCGGTGCGAACAGCATTCGCGGGCTGGAGGAAGACCTGGTGACCGGTACGCATTCCTTGTTGAGTAACGTGGAGTACCGCGTGCCGATCAATGACATGTTCGGCGCGGCAGTGTTTATGGATTACGGTGCGGCAGGCGAGAGCTGGAGCGGCATGAACAGCGGCATGGGCGCAGGCGTAGGCGCGCGGATCAACATCCGCCAGCTTGGGCTGGGGGCGGTGCGGCTCGACTACGGCTGGAAGCTGCATGGTGATGACGATCAAGACTCGCGCTTCCACTTCTGGCTGGGTGAAATGTTCTAAGTCATGCCATGCTTTGAATAGATGAAGTTAGCGGCGGGCCGACCAGCCCGCCGTTTCCTTTTCCGGCGCAGCTGGCGGCAAGCGGCTTGCAGCTCTTAACCTCGATTAAATCTCCGTATTGCGACTCGGTATCCGGCAGAGTGTTTTTTCGCCGTTGTATCGGCTAAAATGGTTCCGCGTTAAAAACGCTGCGGCGCAAGCTGCACCAATGATGGAAGGCGGAGCATGTACACACTGCAAGAACTGGCGGAACTGGTCGGCGGCAAGGTCAAAGGTAATCCTGCGATGAAGATCACGGGCTACTGCAGCTTGGAAACCCCCAGCCCTTCATCAATCAGTTATATGGAGAAGGGGAAGGACGCCGCCAAACTCAGCAATATTATGCTCGGAGCGTTGGTCACGACTGAAGCGCTAAGCGAGTATTTCCCTGATGTGATATTGCATCCGAATCCGCGGCTGGCCTTCGTCGAAATCATGGATTGCTTCGATGCGGAAATCCTCCGCGATAGTCCGGAAGGATTCATTCATCCCAGCGCCGTAGTCGACCCGTCGGCCCAGGTGGCCGTGTCGGCGCAAATCGGCCCGAATGCCGTCATTGGAGCCAAGGCGAGCGTCGGCGCGCTGACGAAGGTCGGCGCGGGCACGGTGGTAGGCGAAGGTACTAAAGTTGGCGAGCGTTGCGCGCTCCATGCCAATGTCACGCTCTACCACAACTGCCTGATTGGCAACCGGGTGATCATTCACAGCGGCAGTATCATCGGCAGCGACGGATTTGGCTTCATCCCGACCAAGGAAGGCCACCGGAAATTCCGCCAGGTGGGCAGTGTCGTGATTGAAGACGATGTAGAGATCGGTGCGAACTGCTGCATCGACCGCGGCGCGCTTGACGAGACAGTCATTCACTCAGGTACAAAGCTCGACAATCTGGTGCAGATCGCCCACGGCGTCACGGTAGGACACCATACTGTGATCGCGGCGCAAACCGGCATCAGCGGTTCGACGCGCATCGGCAGTTGGTGCCTCATCGGAGGCCAAGCCGGGTTCCAGGGCCATATCAGCGTTGGCGACCAGAGCATTGTCGCAGCGCAGTCGGGTGTATTCGCCGACCTGCCGTTCAAGAGCAAAGTCTCTGGCTACCCCGCCAAGCCCCACGGCCAGAGCCTTAAAGTGCTCGCATTAACCTTTAAACTGCCTGAGCTGGTGGAGAAGGTTAAAAGTCTCGAAATCGAGCTGGATCTGATGCGCGGCGAACTGAAAGGCAAGGCCAAACGAGAGCGCGAGCAGGATCCTGGACGCGGTGGTTCAGGTTCTCCGGCCGGCGAAGCGTGAAAAAAACGCGTCGAAGTATGATTGGCTCCAAGAGGTTTAAAACACCGGTTAGTAGTTTCACGGTCTGATCTGCACGTTTGGGTGTGCGTTAGCCTTGCATACATGAACCAGCATTCAATTATTCCATAACCGCGAAAGCTTAACGTGAAGCGCAAATCAACTCTTCAAAGTTTCTGGAAGATTTTAACCCTTACTGCAAGCGCAATTTAACTGGATGAAACCAAATATTTATAACCGCGGTGTTAGTATCTTCTCAGTTAGATCACATTAAGTAACAGAATAGTTGAATATCGACGCACGTAAAAATTCTCGGACTTGCGTCGCGATGGCATGCAGGGTTCATTGGGAAGACCATGAGCTACCACTCCAAGCAGGCAAGAGGCGTGTGATGACCTGCAGGTGAAGGTTGGACTCGCTTCGACTGAAGCGAAGTGGGAGAGCGTTAGGTGCTCAAGTGCCTTGCACAAAGGGTTAATCTGTTTACCCACTAAGGAGGCTGGTGCGATGAGGATCAGTATTGGAGCCAAACAGCTCATCTATTTCATTCTGATGATCGCCATTATCGCAGTCTGCGGCTGGTCCGGTGTCAAAGGTGCAAGTGCAATCCAGCACGAGTTGGAAACCACCTACTCCATCGGATTAATGGGCATGGAATTGCTGATCGAATCAGATCGCGATTTGCAGCAGCTGCTAGTCGCAGAACGCACCATGTTATCCGCGGAACCGGCAAGTGAGGTTTTCATTTCAGCCAAGGCTGATTATGATGAAAACATTGCCCAATCGCTTGAACGGTGGAATGAGTATACGGCCCTAGCTGAGACCGAAGAGGAGAAGGCGTTGTTCGGCAGCTATGAGAGCGCTAGGGCGGATTGGGAGAAGCTGTCCGCTGATGTGGTCAAAGGGGCGGCTAGTGTGGATCCGGCGGTGCGCCAGCAGGCGCAAAGCCTTTCGCTTAACGAAGCTGCGGTCCGCTTTGAAACGATGCGGGATGTGATCGACCAATTGACCGGGATTGGCTTGGAGAACGCGGAGAAATCCCAAAACAATGCCCAGCATTCTTTCAAACTTACCAAACGGCTGCTCCAGATTCTAATGGTGATTGGGATCGTACTCGGTCTATTCCTTGCCGGAGTAAATGCGCTGACCATCGGCCGGCCAATCAAGAGACTGGCTTCAGCCGCACAAGCGTTGGGCCAAGGCGATTACTCCTTCAACCTGCGCCCGGTTAAAGCTTTCGATGAGCTTGGCTTGATGACCAACGCGTTCATCGAAATGAAGGTCAAGATGGAAACCACAACCAAGGAGTTGATGCAACGGCTTGTGGAAAGCTCGACTAGTGTTGCGGCGTCCAGCCAGCAACTGAGCGCGGGGGCGGATGAATCGGGCAAGGCGATCCAGCAGGTGGCACAAACGGTCCAAGAAGTAGCCAAGGGCAGCCAGGTGACCATTGCCAACATTTCCAAGGCCCAAGCTAATCTTGATCATACCGCCCAAGCAATCATCAGTGTGAACCGTGATATCGAGGAAATGGCGGCGTATGCGACGCAGGCGGCGGCGCAGGGCGAGGAAGGGCGGAAAGCGGCGGACAACGCGGTGCGGATCATCAACCGGGCAGCGCAAAGCGTGCAGGATACGACGAAGGTGGTGCATAGCCTGGGGGCGAAGACGCAGCAGATTGGGGAGTTCATCGGGATCATCACCGGCATCGCGGATCAGACGAACCTGCTGGCCTTGAACGCGGCGGTGGAGGCGGCGCGGGCCGGCGACGCGGGGCGGGGCTTCGCGGTGGTGGCGGAAGAGGTGCGCAAGCTGGCGGAGGAGAGCAACCAGGCGGCAGGGAACATCACGAGCCTGGTCAAGAGCATCGAGAGCGAGATGGCGACTGCGCTGAACGCGATGGAGCAAAGCGACAAGGAAGTGGTGGAAGGGGCGAACACGGTGGGGCAGACCAGCGAGATGCTGGCGGAGATTGTGAAGGGGGTGCAGACGATTAACGAGAAGGTGCAGAACATTTCGGCGGCGGCGGAGGAGATCAACGCGCAGACCGGCGAAGTGGTGGATGTAATGCACTCGGTGGCGAGCGTGGCGGAGGAGAATGCCGCGGCGAGCGAAGAGGTATCGAGTGCGACGGAGGAGCAGACCGCGAGCATGGAGGAGATCGGGGCGAGCGCGAATACGCTGGCGCACCTGGCGCAGGAACTGCAGGCTATTGTGACGAAGTTTAGTGTGGACTAACGAACCGGCGCATGCACCGGGGCACACAGTAGGCGGCGCAGTAGCGCCGCCTTTTGTCTACGGCAAGAGCTAGCCTGCGACGGCAGCCAGCTTGCTATGCACAGTCAGGCCTTGGCAAACAGCCAGTGATGCTTCGCCGGTTGCGATCACGGCAGCGAATAACGCCTCAAACTCCGCGCCGGGATCCCCGGCCAGCGGGTAGACGGCAAGGTCAGCCAGGCAGCCTGGATCGAGCCGTCCGAGTTCATGGGCCAGTCCGTACGGAGCAAGCGCAGCATCCGTGATCGAACTGAAAACGGTGGCGGGCGGAACCGCGGGAAATAGCTGGCGTACCAGGCCGGCTTCGTGGAGCGGCGAAAGGCGTTCATTGCTGGCCAGGCTGTCTGTGCCGAGCGCGACAGGGATGCCCGCCGCGAGAAACTGCTCCAACGGATGATACTGATGCTGGAAGAACTGGTGGCTGCGCGGGCAAAAAACCACGGTCGGTTTGAGCTGCGCCAAGATATCGAGATCGCCCGGTTCAAGGTAGTTCACATGAATCGCGAGCGTCGGGCCATCCAGAATGCCGGCGTCCGCAATGTAGCGGACAGGCGATTTGCCGGTGCCGCGCCAGTCCGGATTGGTTGTGCCGGCGGTGCTGTGGAGCTGGGCGATTTCGTCGTCTCGGCCGTCGCGAATGAACTGCACTTCCCGGGCAAACTCTGACAGGTGGATGCTCAGCGGGCGGCTGCGCGCATTTGCCAAAGCCCGGCAGGCGCGCATCAACTCCAGGCTGGTGGAGTAAGGCGCATGCGGCGCCCAGCTATACTGCGACCATGACTCCAAGCGCGCGAGGTCGGGCTTGTGGTTGTTGAACTCGAACACTTCGCGCAGAGGCAGATAACGCAGACCTGCCTCCGCGATTGCCGGCCAGTCCAGCTCTGAGGCATGGTGATCGCCGATTGTGGTGCAGCCGCTGGATGCCAACTGGCGTAGCGAGGACAGCGGCTGGGCGCTGAGTTGGTTGGCGCGTTCCTTTTTTAGGTCACGGATCTGCTGCAGCCAAACAGCGAAGCTGCCGTTGAAAGGTACTTGGCCGGCGCAAAACTCCAATTCGAGATGGGTGTGCGCGTTGGCCCAACCTGGAGTTATCACTGCCAAGCCGAAATCCAAGTCCGGGCTCAGCGCTCCTGGGATCGGACCGGAATGGATCGAAAGAATCCGCGGACCGTCGTACTCGATCCGGACATCCTGACGGACGATTCCCGGTCCTAGCAATGCATACTTAGCGGCGATGATCAAGCAAGCCCTCACGAACCGCGCTGCCAGCGCTGATTACCAGGTAGCAATGTTAGCAGGATTCGCGCCAGAGATCAGCGCTTTGCGCTGTCATTCTGCTGATTGCCTGGCCCGCGGCCTTGATTGCCGCCGGACCGGTCCGGTGGCGGCCCGCCCGGTACCGCTTCCGGCGGACCCACCGGCCTGTTGCCTGGCGGCGGACCTGCCGCGCCTGGGAGCAGGGTAGCAGGAGGTAACTCCGGCTGCTTACTGCCAGGCGGTACCTCAGCTTTACCCGCCGGCTTGCGCCGTTCCCGCCAGCCTGGCCCGCCTCCGCCGCGCTCGCGCCGCTCTTCCAGCAGGCGGCGCAAGACAGCTTCCGAATCCCGTCCGCGGGGCAGCAGCCGTGCTTCCCGCGGCGAGATAAGCAGGATGTACTCCTGGGTTAACACAACCTCACGCTGGCTTGGAAACCGGTGTGGCTCGCTGGCCGGGTCGCGTAGTTGGAACTCCGGGGTAAGGGGCTGCCGGTACTCGCTGCGCTCCAGGACCGAGAACTCCACGGCCAGGTTCTCCGGCAGCTGGCTGAGGATGTCCCGTTGCCAGCGTTCGATGAAGGGCCGTTGCTCTTCCAGGTATCCCATTTGCAGAATGAGGCGGCCGGCGGTTTCCGCGACTCGCAGCACCCGACCGGGCACAATCATGCCGCCGGGCGGCGGCCCCACTTGCACGGCACCCAGCGCCAGCGCCAGCGCCAGGCAAGCCCATAGCAGGGCAGGGACGACAACCCAGCCGAGTTTGCGATTGTAGCCAAGTAGAGCTGCCATGGTGCACCAGAATTCTAGCGCGTCGCGCTGGTAACTGGTTAGAGGCAAAGCAGGGCAGGAAAGTTGCAGGCTACATGGACTTAAACATGCGCGCGATCCAGCGATGGACGTTGTGGGGGAAGCCGGATTCCTCAATGTAGAGCATCGGGCAGCCGCGGGTAGCATCGAGCCCTAAGTTCCCGGCGTAATCCAGATTAGCTTCGGAGGCGGCCTCCAAGACGAGCCAGACGTGGTGGATGCCGCTGCGGGCGATGTCATCCAAGGCATGGCGCGCTTTATCCGGCGGCAAGACCACGATCGCGCCCTCCGGCCGCGGTACAACCTGTTCAGCGCTGGCATAGACCATCATGCCGTTCAGTTGCGGGCGGTCGGGATGGATGGCGCACAACCTGATTTGCGGGTTGTGTTTTTTGAGCGCATCACGCACGCCGTACGCAAAGCCCTTGCCTGTGCGGCTAAGGCCGTATATCGCGATGAATTGGCTAGCCTCCAGAAATCGCTCTTGCTCGCTCATGCTTAACCTACCCACTCCGGGTTCCAGCCAACAATTTTAGCAGGATTCGTCTAAAGCGAACGATTTCGTGAAAGGTTGGGAAACAGGTAGGCGGGCGAGTTGGCGCAGGGCGGTACAATACGGGCATGCCGCAGCGGCGTAACATCTCGCACCAGGTCAATAGCATTGCTAGCCTGTTCAACCTGCACCATACGGGGCGCTTATTCTGGGCGCTGTATGGGGACCGGCGGGTGCCGTTGCTGCTGAAAATTTACGCCGCCAGCGGGCTCATCTATTTCTTCTCGCCGCTGGACAGCGTGCCGCATAAATTCACCGGGGTGGATCTCGTGGATGACGCGATCGTCGGCCTGGTGATTCTCCAGACTTTCATCGAGATGGCCCCGCCTAAAGTTGTGGATGAACATTGCGAGCGGTTAGGGATTGACGCTGACCGGGTGTTTTACAACGTGCCCCAAGTCGTCACGCTGGCGCTGGAAGTCTTCATGAGGCAGCGCGGCGCGGCAGGGCAAGTGCCGCCAGGGCTGGGCTGGTGGGCAGCACCCGCCGGGGCGTATCAGACCGTCCCCGGCGCGCCTCCGGGGAGTGAACCGCCGCCGGGGCCGCCACCGCCTTATACCCGCTACAGCGCCTATAAGGGTGATCCAGAGGAATAGCCGGTGCGCATTGTCTTTTTCGGTAGCTCTCCCTTCAGTTGCCAGATCCTAAGCGTATTGCTCAACAGCCCGCACGACATCGCTGCGGTGGTCACCCAGCCTGATCAACCGAAGGGCCGGCGGCTGCAAGTGTGCCCGACTGTCCTGTGCCATGAAGCAACAGCCATGAAGCTGCCGGTATTGAAACCGGAACGGCTCAAGGGCAATGCCGGCTTCCAGGCGGAACTAGCCGCACTCAAACCCGAAGCGTTGCTGGTGGCGAGCTACGGCAAAATCATCCCGCGCAGCTTGCTGGAGCTCACACCTTTACCGTTAAATGTCCATCCGTCGCTCTTGCCGTTGCTGCGCGGCGCTTCCCCGATCCGCACCGCATTACTGCAAGGGCGCGTCGTGACAGGCTGCTGCATTATGCGCATGACCCCCCGGCTTGATGACGGCGACGTGTTGCTGATGCAGGAATTGGAGATAGGGCAAGACTGGAACCATGAGCGCTTGGAAAGCGAGCTGGGCTTGCTGGGCGGGATGCTGGCTTGGCAAGCGCTTGACAGCTGCGAGGCAGGCAAGGCGCAGTTCATGCCCCAAGAGCATAGTTTGGCCACATATACGCGCACCTATGCGCGGGACGACACTGTTATCGACTGGACCTTGCCCACGGAAGCTATCTACAACTTCATCCGCGCATGGGATCCGGATATCGGAGCGCTGGCGACGCTACCCGATGGGCGTCTGGTTAAGGTGTGGCGCGCCAGCCTGGAAGTGCCGGCGGAACTGGCCGAGGCTTTAATCCATGATCCCCTGCCGCCAGGCACGATCGCCCAGCTGGATAAGCGCGCGCTCTGGGTGGCTACCGGTGATGGCGCGTTGCAGCTGGTGGACGTGCAGCCGGAAAATAAAGCGCGCATGCCGGTGGCTAGTTTCCTTGCCGGCGCGCGCTTGAGCGTTGGTGAGCGATTCTACGCTGAATAATCCTGCGCTTGCCTCGTCCTACCGATATGTCTCGCTATACTGTGTGGATGCGCTTGCTGTGGATCATCGCTGCCTGTCTTGCTCCGTTTACGGCCCATGCTGCCGAGACGAAGTCACAGCTCACGATGCTGATTAATGAGCGGGGCATCGTCGAGGTGGTCGACCACTGGTCCGGGCTCAAGCAAGAAACCGGTGTGTACGAATATTTCACGGCGGCCCGCGAAGTCGGCACGGTGCCCGTCGCCGTGCAAGACTTCGGGTTCACCCTCAACTACGCCACCCGGAGTTACCTGCGCTTTGAGGATGACGTGTATTACTTCGTCACGCCTGATTTCTATTACGACGCCGGGCCGCTGGATGTAGAGCTTAACCTGACTTACCCGGCGAATCTGAGATACCTGGACGCCACACCACCGCCAAGTTACCAAGGTGACGGCGTATTACGCTGGCAACTAGCAGATTGCCGGCACAACGTGGTGCTGGCGCGTTTCGAGCGAACGGGGCCCTTCACCCGTCCCGGTGAAACCGGCGCGCAATTCCAAGTCGATCCCGCAACGCTCATGCGCCTGACCGCCGAGGAGCTGCCTGCCTCGGCGGATGAAACGCTGAAGGAGCTGGAAAACATCATCACGGCAGCCCGCGCCAGCCAGAGCACGGACCCGGATTTTATCCGCGTGCTGGAGAAACTGCTGGCTAAGTTTTACTACATCTTCGATCTCAATGGCCTGTTACAGGAGTATCAGTTACCGCCAACCGAGGAGGAACTGAACTTAAGCGGAATTGCGCATGGAGTGCAAATCGAAGCAGGAGCAGTAGCGCGCCCGCGGGCAGGGGCGGAAGGTCAGCCTGGCGGCTAGCCCGCTAATACATGCCGGACCTTCGCGATTAAATCCTGGGCACGGTAGGGCTTTTGAATAAAGCCAGATAACTTCAAGTTGTTGAATACATCGCCGGCCTCCAGCCTGGTGAAGCCGCTGGACAAGATGACCTTTGCTTCAGGATTAACGTCGAGAATGGCGCGGCAAGCTTCTTCGCCGCTCAGTTGCGGCATTGTCATGTCCAGCAACACAAGATCGATGCCTTGCGGCATCGACCTGTATAAGTCGACCGCGCTGCGTCCGTTGTCAGCCGTGTAGACTTCGAAACCGTAACGCCGCAAGATCCGGTCGGCGACTAGCCGGACGGTCGGCTCATCATCCACAACGAGGATGGTGCCCGTGCCTTGCCAGCTATCCGCGCTGGGCTCGACCACCTCCTGGCTGCGGATTTCCTGCCTGGTGGCGGGAATGTAAATCCGGAAGGTGGTGCCGCGGCCAACCTCGCTGTAAACCTTCAACGCGCCTTGGTGGCCGCGGATGATGCCTAGTACGGCCGCCAGCCCGAGCCCGTGCCCGCTGGCTTTCGTGCTGAAAAACGGCTCGAAAATGCGCTGCTGGGTGGCAGCGTCCATGCCGCAGCCGGAATCAGATACTTCTAGGAAGCAGTATTGACCGCTGGGCAAGGTGCTATAGGGGTACAAGCTGGAGAGGTATTCACTGTCGCAATCGATCACACCGGAGCGGAGGAAAATCTGGCCGGGTTTGCCCAACATTGCATCGCGGGCATTGGTAATCAGGTTCATCACTACTTGCCGCAGTTGGGTTGCATCGCCGGCGACAGGGAGCAACGGCTGCCCTAAGTTGAAGCGCAGCTGGATGTTCTTTGGAATGCTGACCTCTAATAGCTGCGCCATCTCAGTGATCAGTGCGGAGAGGTCCATCATTTGCAGCGTGAAATGACCGCGCCCTGAGTAGGCCAGCATCTGATGGGACAGCTCCGAGGCGCGCTTGCCGGCTGTTTCGATGTCCTTGATGTAGACCGCCACCTCGCTATCACTGGGAATTTCCAGCAAGGCTAGGCTGGCGTTACCCAAGATGCCCATCAGCAGGTTGTTGAAATCGTGGGCGATGCCCCCCGCCAGCACCGCGAGGCTTTCCATTTTCTGCGCCTGCTGGATGCGCATTTGCAGCTCACGTTCCTTCGTAATGTCACGCTTGACCGCCACAAAATGCTGGATCCGGCCGGCGGCGTCAAACACCGGTGAGATGGCAACTTCTTCCTCAATCAAGCTGTCATCGGCGCAGCGGCTATACATCCGCCCCTGCCAGGTCCGGCCGCTGGTGATGGTTTCCCAAAGCTGCCGGTAAAACTGGTCATTGTGCTTGCCGCTTTTAAGCACGTTGCTATTCTGGCCGATAACTTCAGCCTTGCTGAATTTCGACGTCCGCTCAAACGCGGGGTTAACATACTGAATCTTCCCGCGCGGATTGGTGATAATGACCGATTCCGCCGCATGCTCGATGGCGGTGGCAAGCAGGCGTTGATCCTCCTCCGCGAGAACTTGCTGAGTGACGTCAAAGATTAATCCTTCAAGCGAGAGGAACTCGCCTTCGTCGCCATACACCCCCCGCCCAGTTTGGCGCAGCCACTTCTTTTTCCCGTCGGCACAGGTGATCTGATAGGTGAATTCGTAAGGTTTATGGCTGTCAACCGCTTGCCAGATGCGATCCAGGATCGCAGGTAAATCCTCAGGGCTCATTAGCGAGGAAAATGAGCGAATTTTCTCGTCGATAAACTCATCCGCGCTATAGCCGGTGATTTCCTGAATGGCTTCGCTGACATACTCAAGCGTCAGGTTCTCATCATTCGCCGCGCGGAACACCACCCCCGGCATATTTCGCACCAGCGAAGAATAGGTGCGCTCGCTTTCCGCCAAGGCGCGCTCGATAATGCGTTGCGCCGTGATGTCGCGCTGGATGCCCCAGACGACGGAGAGTTTGCCTTGATCCACCATGCCGGTGATGTTGTTCGAGGTGAGCAGCTCCGTACCATCCGGCCAAAGTTGGATTGCCTCGTATTCATGCAAGCGGTACTCATTGTTAATGAAGTCCAGAAACACCCGCACTTTAGCCGGAACCTTGACAGAATGGAGTGCGGAGAACGGCTGGCCGATCAGCGCGGCGGCATTTTTGAACCCATTGCGCATCGCATAGGCGTTGTTGCAGTCGGCGACCCAGCCGGTAGCCAGCGCAAAGCGGATTTGTTCTGCGGGAGGCAGGTCAATCGGCACTGGAGGATCGAATACCGCGCACCAAATCCCATCCTCGCTCTCTTCCACAAAGCTGCGGTAGTTTTGTTCGCTGCGCCGCAACGCATCATCAGCTTGCTTGCGCTCGACGGCAAGGGCGATGTTTTGCGCCACCATATCGAGCAGCGTTAAATTATCGTGGGTATAAGTGGTTTGCGCGGAATAGCTTTGCACGCACACCACCCCGCTTAATCCGCGGCTCGTGCTTAGCGAAACTCCCATCCAGCTTGGCGAATGCGGACCGAATAGCTTAACCTGCTTCAGTTCCTGGGGCAGTGAGGGGAGCCGTCGATCGTATAACAGCGGCTGGCCGGTGCGGCGCACATAGTCAGTCAGGCCATCTTCCAACGGTTGCGGTGCAAAATCGGTGTCGAGTTCGTCGACAAAGTACGGAAAACTGTAGTGCTTCGTGGTTGGATCGTACAGCGCCACAAAGAAATTACGCGCATCAAATAGAGTTTTGAGCTCCGAATGAATCAGGGCCAGCAGTTCTTCCAGGCTGTCCGCTTTGGCAATCGCCTGGCCGATGTTGATCATGACGCGCTGGGCCCGCGCGGCTTGCACATTTCGGCGGTGCCGGATGACCAGCAGCCAGGCGCACAACAGGCAGGCCAGAATGCCCACCAATGCCACAGTGAGCAGCGCATTGAACGAATGTCGCAGGAAGGCAATGTGGTAGCGCTGGAATTGTCCTTGGATTTCCGTAAACTGGGCGCTAAAGGTCTCTAACCCCGCTTGACCTGCCGCAGCAGGTTCGAGAGCTGCGGCCAGTCCCGCGAATCCGCCGCTTGCCGGAGGAACCGGTGTTAGCCAGGGCAGGGGCAGCGATGCAGACTGGCGGGTCGCAGTGAAAGATTCGTCTGCTCGCGCCAGCTTATCTTTTATCAGTGCTATCTGATCGGATTCAAGGTTGCCTTCGGAGCTGTGCAGCTGATTCTGGATGATGCTCGAAATGTGGTTTAAAGAATGATCGATAGAAGTTAACGCAACTATCTGCACCGCTAGTGAAACAATTAGCAGCAGCATGATAGCAATCAATATCAAGCCGACACCGCCCGCTAGAGCCACGGCACGCGGGGACGCGAGCCACTTGGCCCAGGAAATATGATCGGAGGTATCACTTTGAATGATGATATGTGATTATAAAATGCGGTCTAGAGCCTGATGTTTATTTAACCAAACCGTACCATGAAATTTTAACTAAATAGCCCTTCATAATCTGAGGAAATGCCGGCAGCATGCCGCTACAATCTGCCCGTGGCGGAGTGCGGCGAGTGGATCGGGAAAGTGGAACGCCTTGGCTGGGGCGGCTTAGGGCTGTCACGCGCTGAAGATGGGAGGCTAATTCTGCTCTCTGCTCCGCTGGCCCTATTCCCTGGCGAATTGGTCACAGCGCGGCTCACGGATCATGCCCGGCATTATAGTGGTGAAGTGGTGGCCTGGGACTGCGGCGACGCGCGGCGCGTTGAAGCGGAGTGCCCATTCGCTGCGGAGTGCGGTGGGTGCGTGCATTCTCGCGGACAGACTGCTGGGCAAAAATCGGAGCGATACCCGTACCCTCCACGGCATGCACGTGCCCAGGCGTTGCCAGGCCGAGACGGTCCCCAAAACCGGCGCTTGTGCACAGG
>CAYXMN010000058.1:0-410 GCA_964465955.1 uncultured Planctomycetales bacterium | reverse complement strand
AAGCGCCTGATGGTCAACGACCTGTTCGCGCGGATGCTTCCCGGTGCGCCGGAGTGGGAGTGGATTCCGGCTCCGCCGCAAGTCCGCCGCCAGCGGATCCAGCTCCATTGGGACGGGCAGGCGCTGGGCTACCATGCTCGCGCCAGTCATCACCTGGTCCCCGTCCAAGTCTGCCCGGTGGCAGCCGGCAGCGTGCAGGCGGCCATCCCCAAGCTCGCGCAAATGCTAAAGTCTGGCGCCCTACCTGCACAGCCTTCGCGCTGGGAGCTCGCTGTAGGTACCCCGCCACGAGACGTTGTGGCAATCAGCGCGCAGCAGCCCGGACAAGCCTGGGTGCTGCGTGGTGAGAAGTGGTCTACCCCAGCGCCACAGCTTGTACACCGTGCCGCCGGGCTTGAGCTGGTGCAAAC
>CAYXMN010000057.1:9508-14955 GCA_964465955.1 uncultured Planctomycetales bacterium | reverse complement strand
TAAAGGCTACCGCGGCTTTCCGGCCACGATTTGCGCAAGCCTGAATGCCGAGATTGTTCACGGCATCCCTGGTGAGCGGGCGCTGCAGGCAGGAGACATCATTTCGATCGACACCGGCGCGGTGATCGACGGCTATGTCTCCGATTCTGCGACGTCGTTTTGGGTCGGCGGCAACCAGCCGCCGCAAGACGTAGAGCGCTTGTTCAAAGGCACGCGGGACAGCTTAACCGACGGAATCGCCGCCATGACGGAGAACATGCCGCTACGGTTGGTGAGCCGTGCGATCGAGAACACGCTACGTAGGCATAGGCTAGGCATCATTCGCGAGTTGACAGGCCACGGCGTGGGTTATCAGTTGCATGAGGAGCCGACTGTCTACAACTTTGACACCGGCAGCCGGCGTCCGCGAATGGAAAACGGCCTGGTCGTTGCGATTGAACCGATGGCCAGCCTGGGTAGCGAGAACTTGCTGCTCGGCGCTGATGATTGGACGTACAGCACGGCGGATGGCAGCCTCGCGGCGCACTACGAGCATACGGTGGCGTTGTGGGATGGCCAGGCGGTGGTGTTGACCGATCCGGCGGATGAGACGGCGCGGTCGATGTTTGCGGCACTGGCCGGCGGATAGCCGGCGGAGCCAAAGTGATTTCAGGCGAAATTGCCTTGCAATGGCCTGGAGATTAGTGCTAAAATAAAGGTTCGCTTAATTAGCACTTATTTCCGGGAAATGGGTGGCGGAAACGCCGCCCTTTGACTGGTCTAAGGTGATCTGGCCGGGGCTTAGTCCCGGCGGCAGCTTTAGGGAAGGCTTATGAAAGTAACAGCATCAATTAAGCGGCGGTCCAAGGACTGCCAAATCGTCAAGCGGAAAGGCCGCTTGTACGTGATCAACAAAAAGAACCCGCGGATGAAGCAGAGGCAGGGGTAAAACATGGCGCGTATTGAAGGCGTTGAGCTGCCGCCCAGCAAGCATGTGGCGATCGGCCTGACTTATGTATACGGAATTGGCCGCACCACGGCCAAGCGCATCTGCGATCGCGCCGGCATCCCTTGGGAGGTCAAGGTGAAAGACCTGACCGTTGATCAAGAGAATGCGATCCGCGAGGCGATTGTTGATCTCGACTTAATGCTTGAAGGTGACCTGCGCAAGGAGTACACCCTCAACATCAAGCGCTTGGTCGAAATCAACTGCTACCGCGGCCAGCGCCATCGCCGCGGCCTGCCGGTGCGCGGCCAGCGGACGCACACCAACGCCCGCACCCGCAAGGGACCGCGCCGCCAGGCGATTGCCGGCAAGAAGCGACCGGGCAAGAAGTAAGCACTGAACCGGCTGCGGCCCGCCGCAGCCGTTTTCTCTGGGAATTAGCAGCGAGAGGTATTACGTGGCTAAGACGGTTAAGCGAGCAGGAAAGAAGCGTGAGAAAAAGAACATCCCGTCCGGGGTGGTGCATATCTCCGCGACCTTTAACAACACCCTGGTGACGATTACCGACCAGGATGGGAATGCATTCGCGTCCTCCAGCGCTGGTGCGCGGGGTTTCAAAGGCGCGAAGAAGGGCACCGCTTACGCCGCGCAAATCGCCACGGAGACTGCGCTGCGTAAAGCGATGGACTCCGGCTTGCGCGAGGTCAGCGTGATCACGCGTGGCCCTGGCAGCGGGAAGGAAGCCGCTGTGCGCACGATTGCGAATATGAGCGTGAGGATTAAGCATATTAAAGACATCACGCCGGTTCCGCATAACGGCTGCCGTCCGCGCGGCCGTCGGCGCGTCTAGGGGAGAAGCACATGGATCTGGCGACCAATGGTTTCATCGACAACAATGATGCATTCAATTTGCTGAGCATGGCGAAGGTGGAGGAGCTGGATGCCAATACGTCCCGCTTCGAGATCGAGCCGCTGCCGCGCGGGTTTGGTGCGACACTGGGCAACGCCCTGCGCCGGACCATCCTGTCGAGCATCGTTGGCTGTTGCATCACTTACGTCAAAATTGAAGGTTTGCCCCATGAATACATGGCGCTGCCCGGCGTGTTGGAGGACAGCATTGAGCTGTTACTTAACATCCGCCGGATCAAAGTGAACCTGACCAGCAAGGAAAGCACGCAGACGATCCGTCTGAACGTGCATGGGGAAGAGGGCGGTCGCGTGGTTACCGCGGCAGACTTCATCGAAAACCCCGAGGTTGAAGTCCTGAACCCGGAGCAGGTGATCTGCCACCTGACCGAGAAGAACGCTAAACTCGAAATGGACGCCTGGGTCACCCGCGGGCGCGGTTTCCGTATGGCGGGCGAGCTTAAGCGCAAAGACATGCAGATTGGCGTCATCACGCTGGACTGCAACTACAGCCCGGTGGAACGTGTGGCGTATGAAGTGGCCAACACGCGCGTGGGCTCTACCACCGACTTCGAGAAGCTGGCGCTGACCATCGAGACCAACGGCACCAAGTCCACCGATGCGGTGCTCGGTGAAGGCGCGGCGGAACTGAAGCGCTATTTAAGCTGGATCACCGACCAGCAAAGCGATATGATGACGGACTTCCCGCAGGAGCAGCCGGTTGATCCGGAAATGCACGCCAAGCTGATGATGCCGATCGACGATCTGGGCCTCAGCGGGCGCGCGGCGAACTGCTTGCGCAACGCGAATATCCGCACGGTGGGCGAACTGGTTGGTTACTCACCCGAGGATCTGATGCGGTTCAAGAACTTCGGCGAGAAGAGCCTGCAAGAGATTGTCGATACCTTAGCCCCGATGGGCTTTTATTTGAGGATGGAGGAATAGGCAGCCATGCGGCACATGAAGAACCGGTTCAAACTGGGCATGGACACCGACCGCCGGGTGGCGCTGGTGCGCAACCAAACGGCGGCGCTGTTCCTGCACGGCTACCTAAACACCACCGAGCCGCGGGCCAAAGCCGTCCAGCGTTATGCTGAACGTTTGATCACCAAGGCCAAGCGCGGCGATTTAAGCTCCATCCGCGACGTGGCGAAGTACTTGCCCGGCCTGCCCCCGTTGCGCGCTTTGCTGCGCAAGGTAGTGCCGGCGGCGCAGGATATCAGCAGCGGGTACACGCAGATCGCGAAATTGAAATATCGCCGCGGCGACGGCGCGCTGGTTGTGCGCCTTTCCGTCCGTAACTATCCGATCGAAACGACGGAGGCGGCCGGCTAGTGTGCGCCAGGCGCATCCGTCTGACGGTGCGCTATGACGGCACGGCGTTTGCCGGCAGCCAAATCCAACCGGGCCAACGTACGGTTGCGGGTACATTGACAAGTGGGCTTGAAACGTTATTGAGCCAGCCGGTGCATCTAGTGCTGGCGGGCCGGACCGACGCCGGAGTGCACGCCAACGGCAACGTGGCCTGTTTCGACGGCGAGCTTGCTTTCCCAGCGGCCAAGTTGCCGCAGGTGCTCAACCCGCGACTGCCGGAGGACCTTAAAGTGACGGCAGCGCAAGAAGCCGCGCCGGAGTTTCACCCGCGGTATGCGGCGCTACGCCGGGAATACCGGTATGTGGTGTATCGCGGCGAACAGCCGCCGGTGGACCGGATGCGGTATACCTGGGCTTGGCGGGGAGCATGGGATCCCGGCGCGGCGTGGCAGGTGCTGAGCGGCTTGACCGGGCGGCACGCCTTTCACAATTACTGCGCAGGCAGCCTGGAACCGGACGCTTGCCAGTGTGAGGTCTTTGAAGCTAGCTTGCATGAGGCAGGACGGGAAGTGGCGTTCAATTTCTCGGGCGACCGTTTCTTGCACGGCATGATCCGCAGGCTCACCGCGGCGGTCATGGCCGTGGCGGATGGCAAGCTGGCGCCAGCCATGGTGCTGGCTGCGCTTACCGGTCCGATGACGTTCAAGCTCAAACCAGCCCCACCCCAGGGGTTGACCCTCGAGAGGGTGGTTTATCCTGGGGAGGACGGCAGCAGCCCGGCGGGTATACCGCGGGCAGACGGGATGATGTGATGAGTAAGACGCCTTATTTTACGAAAGACAAGTTGGAGCGCCCATGGTACGTGGCCGAGCGCGCGGCGGCGGGTGTGGCCAAGCTGTTAATCGGCAAGACTGAGCCCACCTATACGCCTGGGCAGGATTGCGGCGCGTTCGTGGTCGTACTGAACGCGGGCAAGATTGCCGTGACCGGCAACAAGATGTTGCAAAAGACTTACTATCATCACAGCGGTTATCCCGGCGGCATTACCGCTAAAACGCTGGAGAAGCGGATGGCGGTGCAGCCGAACGAGGTGTTCCGCGACGCCGTCAAGAATATGCTGCCGCACAATAAGCTGGGCAAGCGTTTGATAACCAAACTTAAGATTTACGCGGGCAGCGAGCATCCGCACGGCGCCCAGATGCCCAAGGAAATCACGGTGGAGCAACTGGCCGTTCGGTAGGCCGGAGGAAGATATGGCAGAGAACGATTACCAACGGATTACAGTCGGACGGCGCAAAACTGCGGTGGCGCGGGTTTTCCTGCGGCCCGGCAGCGGCTCCTACACCGTGAATTCCCGGCCCCTGCCGGATTTCTTCAAGACGATCGACACGCAGCTGAAGATCCAGGAACCGCTAAAAGTGGTGGACCTGGCGGATAAGTATGACGTGTTCATCACTGTGGATGGCGGCGGCATCACCGGCCAGAGCGACGCGATTGCCTTGGGCATCGCCCGTTACCTGGTGGAGCTGAACCCCAACTACCGTGATCCGCTTAAGAAGCGTGGCCTGCTCAGCCGCGACCCGCGCGCGAAGGAACGCAAGAAATATGGCCAAAAGCGTGCGCGTAAGAAGTTCCAGTTCAGCAAGCGTTAAAATACTGTTCATGCCTAATTGGCGTCTCGCGATTTGCCTAGGTTTGGCTCTGAGCCTGCTCAGCAGCACGGCTTGGGCCGGCGAGGTGGAGATCCGCATCCGCGCGAGCAGCGTAGGTATGCTGCGCAGCCCGGATGAGGACGGCGAAGTCATTCGCCACGCCGAGGAAGGTGAAACTTTCGTTGCAGTCACCACTTACGAGGAGTATTACCTTGTGCGTGACGAGGAGAGCGGCGCGTTTTTATATGTGCCGTTCTACGCTGCCGAGGAACTGCGCGAGCTGCCCGAGACCCACCATGTCAGCGGGCGCCAAGGCCCGACGCCGCATGAGGATCTAGAATACTGGCAAGTGGTGTCGGAGGTCGACGTGCAAGAGATGAAACTGCGCACCACCGCGGATGGGATGCTGACGGCGCACAACGGCAAGAAGTACCCCGCCAAGTATGATTACAACAACAGCTACCGCCCCGTGATCGACGGTGTGGAGCTGGTCCGAGATGCCAAGAAGTATTTAGAATCACCGTATGTCTCAGGTGGCACGACGACCAAGGGAATTGACTGCAGCGGGCTGACGCAAGTGTGCCTGGCCAACCAGGGTGTTGATGTAGTACACCGCGCGAGCCTGCAGGCACTGGAGGGCAAGTACATCA
>CAYXMN010000057.1:8379-9498 GCA_964465955.1 uncultured Planctomycetales bacterium | reverse complement strand
TGATAAAACGCCGCGCTATCTAAGCCACGTCGGGATCTATGTCGGAGCCGGCAAGTTCATCCATGCCAGCGGCAGCATCGGCAAAGTGGCGATCACGCCGCTGAGTAAGGAATATTACAAATCACACTACGCGTTCGCGCGTCGGTTATAGGGGAGCCTGTGGAATACATCTGGCATGGTATCGTCGCGAGCGCGAGCTTCCTATGGACGAACCTACCCCAGATCATCGACATTCTCGCCGTCGCCACCTTGTTTTACTACTTGTTCGTCTACGTGCGTGGCACGAAAACGATGGTGGTCATCCAAGGTATCATTATCCTTGCGCTAGTCTATATTGTCTGCGCAATCTTCGACCTCTATACCGTCGTCTTTATCTTGAACTCCCTCTCCGTTATCGGCCCGTTAGCGCTGATCATCATTTTCGCGCCGGAGATCCGGAAAGCGCTGGAACGCGCCGGCACTACTTCACGGTTAATCGAATGGCTTGTTCCGCGCGAGACAGAATCCTCGGAAAGCTCGCTAGTTGGGGTGGTCGCCGACGTAGTGACGCAACTAGCGGCACAACAGGTGGGCGCGCTTCTGGTTTTCGAGCAACGCGAGCCGGTCGCGGATTTAATTGTGCCGGGGACGCATTTAGATGCAGTTGCGTCAGCGCCGCTGTTAACGGGGCTGTACAACAAGTTCAATCCGCTCCATGACGGAGCGGTCCTGTTCCGCAACGATCGCGTGTATAGCGCCGGGAACTTCCTGCCCATCTCGGAGAGTACGGCGCTGGCGGATGAGCTTGGCACGCGCCACCGTGCTGCGGTAGGCTTGTCCGAGCGCTGTGATGCGGTCATCGTGGTAGTCAGTGAAGAACGCGGCGAGGTGTCGATCGCCAAGAATGGCAGGTTAGCCCGCGGATTGAATGACGAGCAGTTTCTCGAGCAGTTGTCGGCGCTCATCGAATTGAATGAGAATTTCGCGAGCATCGTTCCACGCGCCGCATTTAATTAGGCAGGTATAACAACGAGCGAATGCGCAAGTTAATGCAACGGCTGTTTAATAACTTTTGGCTTAAAGTGCTGGCCGTGGCGCTCGCCTCAAAGTAACGCACCATCTCGCTGTGCGTCGGCTCCG
>CAYXMN010000057.1:0-8369 GCA_964465955.1 uncultured Planctomycetales bacterium | reverse complement strand
ATGGTTACCGATACTTTGGAGGCAATGCTGCGCCCGAAAGACTTGCAGCAGTCGCTGGTCATCGTGGAACCATTACCTGTGCCGCGTCAGGTTAACATCCGCGTGCGCGGCCCGCTGCGCGGCATCCGGAAACTGAAATCGACGGAGATCAAGGCCTATATCGATTGCGGCGAACAGCTTATCCCCGGCAGCGGCAACTTCCAGGTTGTCGTCCAGGATGCGGATTTCGGTGAGGTTACGATTGTGTCGCAGGATCCCGAGCGGCTGTATGTGCGGTTCGATGAGAAGAAGGAAGCCGTCTTCCCAGTCGACATCAACCGCCTCGGCAAGGTCGATGCGGACTTTGAAGTAGTTTCTGAGCTGGTTGATCCGCTGGAAGTGACCGTCTCCGGCCCGCGCCCGGCAGTCGAGGCCATAGTGGCGGCACAGGTGGCGTTACGGCTCGACGGCATCAACCGTGATTACACCCGCACCTTGCCGGTCCAAGTGCTGGATGCTGAAGGCAATAACCTGGAAAGTGCGGCAATCACAATCGAACCGGCTTCGGTCGAGTACAGCTTGAAGCTGATTCCCGTCGGCACGTTGAAAGTGCTGAAGATCTCCCCGACGTTGACAGGCACGCTGCCGCGCGAGCTGCTGCTCGACCGGCTGACCGCCAAGCCGGTCTACGTGCCTGTTGAAGCGAATCTGGTGCAGGACGACAGCGCGGTCATCCGTACATCTCCGATCGATCTGGATGGTGCGGAGAGCAGCTTTACCGCTGAAGTCAACCTGGTCTATCCCTTCGCGCTCCCGGAGAATAGCCGCCTGCCGCGTACGTGCGAAGTGCAGGTCTCGCTGATTGACTTGGCGCAGCTCGCCGCGGTCAGGGTCACGCCGCTGCTGGTTGGCCGCAACCCGCAGTACGATTACATCGTTGCACCGCCGTGGCTGGCCGTGGTTTCCGAGGAGTTGGCGGCGTTGGATGAAGCAGTCAAACAGCAGGTGCATGCCTCGATCTCGGTTGAAGGGTTGAAACCTGGTGAGTACCGGCTCACACCGCAGGTGGCGCTGCCCGCAGGGATTAGCCAGTTCAGCCTGCGTCCCAATTCGCTTACTATCACCGTTGTGCAGCGAGAGACGCCATGACGTTAACGCGTTATTTCGGAACCGATGGAATCCGCGGCCATGCCGGGGAGTTCCTCACGCCAGAGTTAGTCCAGCGCGCCGCTTATGGGTATGCCGCCACGCTGGGCGGCAAGCGTTACGGTAATCGCCGCCGGCCGCTGGTGGCGGTGGGCGAAGACAGCCGGCTCAGCTCGCCGATGCTGCGTTGCGCCGTGGTGTCCGGGCTCAATTACGGCGGCTGCGATGCGCTGCTGCTCGGCTGCGTGCCTACGCCGGTTGTGGTGTACAGCGTGCTCCAGCGTAAGCTCGCCGGCGGCGTGATGGTGACCGCCTCGCATAATCCGGTGGGCGACAACGGCGTGAAATTTTTCGCGGGGAACGGCTTAAAGATCGCGCCGGAGGCTGAACAGGCGATTGAAGCAGTGCTGGGCGGGGCTTCACCGCGGGTGGCGGAGGAGCTGTACTTTGGCCAGTCGCAAGCCTGCGATCCGCAGCCTGAGTACTTGAACTACCTGCAGCAGGCAGTCAAGCTGCCTGCCAAGCTGAAACCACTGCGGATCGTGCTGGACTGCGCCAATGGCGCAACAGCCATGCTCGCCCCGCCCGCCTTCGCCCAGGCCGGCTTCGCTGTTGAGAGCATCAACGCCAAGTTCGATGGCGCGAAGGTAAACGTGCGTTGCGGCGCGACTGATCTGACGGCACTGTGCCTGTCGGTGCAGCGCGCCGGTGCGGATCTTGGCCTAGCCTTTGACGGTGATGGCGACCGCGTCCTTGCGGTTGATGAACTCGGCCAGCCGGTTAACGGCGATAAACTGATCGCGCTGCTGGCCTTGCGCCTGCCGCGCTACCGCAAATCCGGCGCTGTCGTCATGACTCAGATGACCAATCTCGGCATTGAGCAGGAGCTGGAAAAAAAAGGCATCCATATGGTGCGCACGGATGTGGGCGACGTGCTGGTCATGCGCGCGCTGCTTGAGCAAGGCTTGCTGCTCGGCGGCGAACAAAGTGGCCATGTGATCCAGCGCGACTTGTTGCCAGCGGGGGACGGCATCCTGGCCGGCCTCCAGTTTGCCGCGGTGGTCGCCAGCGCTGCGCAGCCGCTGAGTGAACTGGCCGGGCAGTTCCCGGAATTTCCGCAGCGGCTGACTAACCTGCGGGTGCAGGATAAATACGCGTGGCAGCGCGACAAGCGGGTCGCGCGCCAACTGCAGGCGGTGGAGCGCAAGTATCCGCAAGTGCGGTTTTATCTACGCCCGTCTGGCACCGAGCCGTTGATCCGCGTGCTGACGGAAGCAGCCGATGCCGGGCAATGCGAACAGAGCAATGCGGACGCTTGCGCCGTGTTGGCGGGACAGGGGTAGGGCGGATGACGGTCCGGCGCATCGCTTGCTTAAGTTTGCTCCCCACACCGGGAGCGATGGAAGCGCAGGTGAACCTCAGCGGGCGCGATGTGCATTGGACTGTGATCCCGGTCACGCCCGACCTGGATGAGTTACGCCTGCGCATAGAACAGCTCCTTGGCGAATATGACGCCGTCTGCCTCGACGGCGTGCAAAGCACTTTCCGCATCGGGGCGCAAATGATCCGTTATGACTACCTGTGGCGCGCCTTGGATCTGGCGCGCTGGGAGTCGCGGGTGAGCGACGGCACGAGCCTGCAGGCCATTTTAGAGCGACATTTTGTGCGTCAGGCCGCCGAGCGGATCAAGCCGGAACTGAGCCGGGCGCGCGTCTTGTTTTGCTGCGGGCTGATTCGTTACGGTTCGGCGGATGTGTTGAGCAGCTATACGCGGCGGCTGACGTTCGGTGATCTGCTCTACGGCTTTCGCCTGGGCCTGCCGGTGGTTGGATTCCGCAACTTCATGCGCCAAGCGCCGCAACTAGCCCAGGCAGTGGCGCACACGCCGCTGCATTGGTTCTGGCCTTCCAGCCGCAGCGGACAGCCGCTGCTGCCGCGCTTCAGCCTGTATATGCGCCGTGCAGATGTCATTGTCGGCGGAATCACGTACTTTTTACGATTTGCCCCGGCGAGCCTGGCGGGTAAAACAATATTCACGAATCTCTACCGCGACGAAGATATCGAGCTGTTCGCCAAGCGCCATGCCCGGCGCGTGATCTCACTGACGCCGATGGTCCAAGGGCAGTATGTACCCCTCCCGGTGCTCGGCGCGCTGCTCAAAGTCGAGGCATTCGAACGCCAGGTGCCGGATCCGGAAGCCTATTACATGGAACAAGCCTACCAACTTGGCCTGAAACCGCTGATCATCGAGTTGGAAGGCGATTCCAACAAGGCGGTTTATCCAGAAGAAGTTCACCATGCCTTGGCCAGCGTCACAGCCGACACCCGGCCGTTCGCGCTTCCGCGTAAAGATGAAACCACGGAGGCAAGCCATGACGACGGCATCGCCCGGTTTTGCTTCGTCGTGCATCCGCTGACGATGCGCCAGATGGAGCGCTTGCCGGCGGTGCGGGCGCTGCGCCGGCTGGTGCCGGCCCGCGTGGTGGAGGATGCCGCCGCCCAAGCCGGGCCGTTTTTCCTGGGCAAGCTGCGCAATGTCACCAGCGCTTGCGGGGCGCGCGCGGAAGGCTTCATCTATGCGGTCCCGATGACCAGCCAAGCGATTATGCGCTTCCCGCCCGAGCTGATGTACCGGCGGCTGCAACAGGTCGCGCGAATGGCGCACGAGCGCGGTTGCCGGTTGATGGGGCTTGGTGCTTATACCTCAGTGGCCGGTGATGCAGGGCTGACCGTGAGTCAGCAGTCACCGATGGGGGTGACCAGCGGCAACAGCTACACCGTCGCGGCGACTTTACGCACATTAACTGAGACAGCGGCTACCTGCGGGATCGATGTCGGGCGGGCAACTGCGCTGGTCATTGGCGCGACTGGGAGCATCGGGTCCATCTGCGCGCGGCTCCTGGCGCCGCAAGTGCATGAGTTGTGCCTGGTCAGCCCGCGTCCGGAGCGTTTACTCGGACTTGCGCGCCTGATTGAAGAGGAGTCGCCGCAACACGCCGGGCGCTTGCGTTTAGCTCTAAAACCGGATAGCCTGCTGCCGCTGGCAAGCCTGGTGGTGACAACTACCTCTGCCGTGGAGCCGGTGATCGACGTGACGAATCTCAAACCTGGCGCGGTGGTGTGCGATGTGGCGCGCCCCCCTGATATTAACGAAGCGGCAGCTCGGAAACGGCGCGACGTGCTGGTGGTGGAGAGCGGCGAGATCCTGCTGCCGGACGGTGCTGAGCTGACCACAGACATCGGCTTGCCGCGCGGGGTGATTTATGCCTGCATGGCGGAGACGCTGCTGCTTGCTTTAGAGCACAAATTCGAGCACTACACCTTGGGGCGTGAGATTGATCCGGCCAAGGTGCTGGAAACTGACGCGCTGGCGGTGAAACACGGGCTCAGCCTGGCCCCAATCCGCAGCTTCGGCAAGCCTGTGCAAGCTTCGCAGATCGAACGTCTGCGCCGTATCAACCAGGGCTAAACCAGCGCTTTTTCCATTCCACCGAATGATATAATAGGTTGGTCAAGGACTATCCCCCCTTTTCCATCCGTTCAATTTCGCACGGGAGGTTTTCACGATGGGCGACTTGTTGATTTACCTGAATGGCAAATTCGTTCCAAAGCGCGAAGCGCTCGTGAGCGTGTTCGACCATGGCCTGCTGTATGGCGACGGCATTTTCGAGGGCATTAAATCCTGGCACGGCAAGGTGTTCAAGCTAAAGGAACACGTCGATCGTTTTTACGACAGCGCGCATTTCCTGGAAATCGACCTGAAGCAAACGCGCGAGGAAATGTGCGACATCGTTTCCGACTCTGTCGCAATTAATGGCTGGCACGACACTATCTGCTATATCCGGCTGGTAGCCACGCGCGGCGTGGGTGATCTTGGATTGAACCCGCGCAAGGTCAAAGAAGATCCGACGGTGTACTGCATCGCATCATCCATTGTGCTGTACCCGGAAGAGCTGTACCAGAAGGGCCTGAAGGTCATTACCTGCAACACGCGCCGTAATAGCGTGCAAAGCCTGCCCGCCCGCGTGAAGTCGCTGAATTATCTCAACAATGTGCTGGGCCTGATTGAAGTGAACCGCGCCGGTGCGGATGAAGGCATCATGCTGACCCAGGAAGGTTTTGTGGGCGAATGCACAGCCGACAATATCTTCTTCGTGAAGAATAACAAAATCCACACCCCGGCGCCGTTCCACGGCATCCTGCAGGGCATTACCCGCGACAGCATCATCGACTTAGCCCGCCGCAACGGTTATGAGGTGGAGGAAGGCACGTACCTAACCTTCGATTTGATCACTGCGGACGAGTGCTGGCTGACCGGCACCGGAGCGGACTTAATCCCGGTGGTGGATATTGACAGCCGTCCCGTGGGTACCGGTAAGCCTGGCCCGGTCTTCACCGGGCTGCGCAATAAGTGGCGTGCCTATATTGACGAACCGGCGCACTACACTGTGATTCCGTCCAAGAGTGAAGCTCTGGCGAAATATGGCAAGGCAGCCGCGCAATAGCAAGTTTGCTGTAAAAGTGGAATGAAGCAGCCCCGCCCCGTACGGGGCTTTTCATTGGTATAATCCCTTTCCCAACGCAAGGTTCTAGTAGCGCTGGCCGGATGGTAATCGTGGGCGTGTAGCTCAGTTGGTTAGAGCATCTGGTTTACACCCAGAAGGTCGGGGGTTCGAGCCCCTCCGCGCCCACCATCATTCACGCCAATTCATCTGGCGGGATAGTGTTCGCCGCCACTCCTGTGAGCAGACAAACCCCTTGCTTGATCACTTTGCCATGAACCTTAAACCTTGAACGTCGGGATGCCGTATTCGTGGTCATCTTGCCAGGCTGGCTGGCGTTTGTTGATGAACGCGTCGAGTCCTTCTTGCCCTTCTGGGCTTGCTCGCAACTCAGCGATCAGATGTGCCGTGCGTTCTAGTGTCTCCTTGCCTTTGACCTCTCCAATTTCCAGCAACAATTCCTTCGTCTTCGCGATGGCAGCCGGGCTGGCCAGCAGCACATTTTGCGCCATTGCTTGGGCCGCCTGTTCCAGGTTCTCTACCGGCACCAGCCGGTGCACCAGGCCGATCTGCTGGGCGTGCGTGGCATCAAAGCCTTGCCCGGTTAGCATCAAGCTGCGCGCATGGGTTAAACCGATTTTAGAGATGACATAGGGGGCAATCGTTGCCGGTCCGATGCCAAGGCGCGTCTCGGAGAAAGCGAACCGCGCCTCCAAGTCAGCAAGGACGATATCGCAGCAGGCCATCAGCCCCAGCGCTCCGCCATAAGCTCCGCTTTGCACCGCGGCGATGACCACCGCCGGGCAATGATCAAGCACTTCAAGCATCATCGCCAAACGCAAAGCGTCTTCGTAGTTTTCCTCCGTGGTGTACTTCACCATGTCGGACATCCAGTTGAGATCCGCGCCGGCGCAGAAGAACGGCCCGCGCCCGCCGAGAATCACCGCCCGGATGCCATCGCCTGGCTGGATGCCGCGGAAGCAGTCGGTTAACTCAGCGATGAGCTGCGGATTAAAGGCGTTACGCAGTTCTGGCCGGTTGAGCCAGACGCGCAAGACAGGACCGTGGCGGTCGGTGAGGAGTAGTTGGTAATCACCCATGGCAATATTCTAGCGGGGTCTTGGCAGGTTGCGACTTCGTAGCTAGGGAGTATAATGCGCTTTTGTGAAGCTTCCCCTACGTTCCGGGACCTCGCGCCGGTGTGGAGTCGCACGTGCGCAGGCCCGCGCTTCCCGAGGAGACGCAAGTGCCTGAGTCTGTGCGCAAAGTGTTGGTGATTGGCAGCGGTCCGATCGTGATCGGCCAAGCCGCCGAGTTCGACTATGCCGGAAGCCAGGCCTGCCGCAGCCTTCGCGAGGAAGGCGTCGAAGTCGTTTTAATCAACTCAAATCCCGCCACAATCATGACCGACCGCGAGACGGCCGACCGGGTTTATATCGAGCCGATGGATATCGCGCACCTCGAAGCAGTTATCGAGAAGGAGCGCCCTGATGCGATCCTGCCCACCCTTGGCGGGCAAACCGGCCTCAACTTGGCGACGGAGCTCTGGCAGGCGGGTATTCCGCAGAAATACGGTGTGCGCCTACTGGGTACGAGCTTTGAAACGATCAAACGCGCTGAGGACCGCGAGCAGTTCAAGCAAACGATGCTCGAGCTGGAGATGCCGATCCCGGAGAGCCACATCGCCACCAGCTTCGAGGAGGCGATGGAGATCGGGCTGAAAATGGACTACCCGCTGATCATCCGGCCTGGCTACACGTTGGGCGGCACTGGTGGCGGCATCGCTTATAACCGTGAGGAGTTCATCGAGTTCGTCACGTCCGGATTACTTCAAAGTTTGAATAAACAAATCTTGATTGAAGAGTGCGTCGTCGGCTGGAAGGAGCTGGAATGGGAAGTGATGCGCGATGCGGATGACAACTGCATCACCGTGTGCAACATGGAGAACATCGACCCGATGGGTGTCCACACCGGCGACAGCATCGTGGTCGCGCCGAGCCTGACGCTCAGCGACGTGGAGTACCAGACCCTGCGCTCCGCCGCGTTGAAAATCATTCGCGGGCTGAAAATCGAGGGCGGCTGCAACGTGCAGTTCGCCCTGCATCCCAAAGAGCTGAAGTACTACGTAATCGAAGTCAATCCGCGCGTCAGCCGGTCCAGCGCGCTGGCCAGCAAGGCGACGGGGTATCCCATTGCCCGCGTGGCGGCGAAGATCGCGCTGGGCAAACGCTTGCACGAGATTGTGAACAAGGTGACCGGCCAGACGATGTCCAGCTTCGAGCCGGCGCTGGACTATGTCGTGATGAAGATTCCTAAGTGGCCGTTCGACAAGTTCCGCGAGGCCGACCGCCGCCTGGGCACGCAGATGAAGGCTACCGGCGAAGTGATGAGCATTGACCGCACTTTTGAAGGTGCTTTCCTCAAAGCGCTGGGCAGCCTGGAAGTAAAACTCAAAAGCTTCCGCACCAAGCGGCGTAGAAAGCGCATCGATGAATACGATATGTTCATACTGCTTGTCCGCAACAATATTTTTTATCAAGTTGCGGAAGGTATTGGCTTCGGCATCGTCTTTCGCAAATGCGATTACCGCATGAAAGTGCCATCCATCAGGCCGATCACGAAGGTGGTTTATGGTACGTGTAAAATCTGCAGTTGTTACAGGTATGATTTTCCCTGTGTTCGGCTCGGATTCAAAACGTAAGCGGAGTGCAGGGGTTAACGACAATACATTCGCAAGAGAAC
>CAYXMN010000056.1:14827-15563 GCA_964465955.1 uncultured Planctomycetales bacterium | reverse complement strand
GTGGCGTAAAAATCCGCGCGTAATAGCGCTGGCGCTCCGGGTCGCGCGCGGTAATAAATACCGTTTCGGAGAGGTTCAATTCACGTGCCAAGGCTTGCATCTGCTCGGTGCCGATGTTGTCTGGCTCAGGGAAGACCGCCAGCGGGTTACCACCCAAGGGTTGGGCTGTGAACACATCCACATGATGGAACAGTAACCGTGGCATGTTTTCCCTATTATAAGGCGCAGCCTGCCTTAGTTCAGCATGTACTTGTAGCGGTCGAGGTCTTCCAGTACTTTCATCGTGCCAAGTACGACGGAGCTAAGCGGATCATCGGCGATGCGCGTAACAATGCCGGTATCGCGTCCGATCAGGATATCCAGGTCGCGCAATAGCGCGCCTCCGCCCGCCAGTACGATGCCCTGGTCGATAATGTCCGCTGCCAGCTCGGGCGGGCATTCCTCTAGCGTATAGCGCACGCAGCGCAGGATATCGTCGATCTTCTCGCTCATCGCGTCGCGAATGTCCTCGGTCGTCACCTCAACAACCTTGGGCAGGCCCGTCACCTGATCCATACCGCGCATCTCGGCGGTCAGGTTCTCGCTTTGCGAGTGCGCCGCGCCGATGCTGATCTTGATGCGCTCCGCCGTGCGTTCGCCGATCTGCAGGTTAAAGCGGCGACGGGCGTAGTCGATGATGCTGCGGTCCAGCTCGTCGCCGGCGACGCGGATCGAATTGCTCACCACCACGCCGCCT
>CAYXMN010000056.1:12945-14817 GCA_964465955.1 uncultured Planctomycetales bacterium | reverse complement strand
TGGTGCCGCCGCCGATGTCGACGATCATGTTGCCGCCCGCTTCCTCAATAGGCAGGTTGCAGCCAATCGCCGAGGCCATTGGCTCGTCGATCAACCCTTCCCAGCGCGCACCAGTGCGGATCGCCGCGTCACGCACGGCCTTGCGCTCCACAGCGGTGATGCCGGAGGGGATGCCGATCACGACGCGGTGAGGCAGTTGGAACAGCCCGCGGTCTTGCTTGGCTTTGTGGATGAAGGCGGAGAGCATCGCTTCAGTCTTTTCCCAGTCTGCGATCACGCCGTCCTTGAGCGGGCGCATGGCGACAACGCGGCTTGGCGTCTTGCCGATCATGTTCTTAGCTTCTTCACCTACCGCCAGCACCTGATCCGTCGTGAGGTCGATGGCCACCACGCTCGGTTCCCGGAGCACAATGCCGCGCCCCTTGACGTACACCAGCGTGTTGGCCGTCCCCAGGTCGATTCCGATATCGGCGCTTAAGTGACCAAGCCACCCGCTTAACCAATCCCAAATCGCCATTATTCCGCCAGAAGTATAAGTGTAGCGCTAACCAAAAATATCCACAAGTTATGCACACTCCTCAACCTGGCGTGAATCATAGTCGAACCAAGGCTAGGGTATGTTAAGCAGCATCATACGGTTTCCGGATCAAATCGCGAGCTGGCCCGAGCCTGGAAGTGAAAGCGGAGGGAGAAGACCTCCAATCCTCACCACCACACGAACTGCCGGTTCGATAAAAACATTCAGCCGGATCTTGCAGCCCTCTCCCAATAATGCAGACTACCATCACCAGGGCTTGGTTTCGTCTAGAGAAGAAAAACAGCCTCGGAATTACAAAAGAAATTGCTAAAATCCGCGTTCTTCCAACTCCGGCGGAGCATGTACCATATAATGCTGCCATGCGTGAGCCGGAGCATCCCGCTAACCGCCCTACCCGCTTCCATTGGGCCGCGGGCTTAAACCCGCTGCACCTGACAGGTGCTGGAGTAGGCTGGGCCAGCGTCATTGCCACTGGCCTGTTAGGCGCTACCGACCCGTTATATAGCTATTTATCAAGCGGGCTGGCGGTGGCTACGCTTGCTTGGCACGGTTTATGGCTGCTGGTGGTGCCTACCACTCCGCGCTTTAAAAGGCTGACTGACGCTAAGCTCAATGAACGCTTCGAGAACGACTATTCTTATCAGCTCTCCCACCTGCTTCCGCGCATCAACCGGGAGCTTTCCGATAGAGTCGAGATCATCACCCGCATCCGCGATCGGGCGCGTGAGATCCTCAAATCCAAGTTCGGTAGTAATGATCCCTTCGCCGTCGATAACCTGGACAAGCTCGATACACTGGCAATCAGCTATCTGCAGCTGTTGGTGGCGATCACTGAATTTGATGAATACCTGTCCTTGGTGGATCCTACCAGCGTCGAGCGGGACTTGAAGAAAGCGCAGGATTCCGTGGACCAGGCTGCCGATCCAGTGTTAAAGGCTGCGCGGCAGCGGCAGGTGGAGCTCTTGTCGAGCCGCTTGCTGCGCTATCGCCAAGCCGAGCAGCGCATTGAACTGGTGCGCGAGCAATGCCGCAACCTTGAGACAACAATGAAACTGCTCATCGACCAGGCGATGACCGCCGCCGACAGTAAACGCGTTGGACAGGACATCGACGAAGTGTTGCGTAATATCCGCGAGAGCGAGATACTGGCGGGGGAATTAGCTGCATATGATGACTTGGAGCGGGAGTTGGATAGCATCCGCGCGCAAGAGCTGGAACGCAAGTAGTTGCAGGAAACCCCCAAGGTGCCCGGCCCTTATCCCAGCAAGCTCAGCACGGCTTGTGGCATGAGATTAGCCTGTACTAACGCATAGGTTGCGGTTTGCGCTTGAGCG
>CAYXMN010000056.1:9764-12935 GCA_964465955.1 uncultured Planctomycetales bacterium | reverse complement strand
CTCGCCTGCATCAATTCCACCATGCCTTGCGCGTAATTCAAGTCGCGAATGCGGCTTTCCGCCGCCAACGTGTTCTCGGCTGAAATATCGAGGTAGCTCACCTTACTCACCAGGCTGTTCTGCTGTGCGCCAAGGTTCACCCGGAACTCGCTGACGGCGCTGATCGCGTTTTGCGCCTGCGAGATTGCATTGCTCGCCTGGGTTTGGGTGGACACGTTGATCCCTGAAACCCCCAGTGAGGCCAGATCTGCAGAAAAGCCGAGCAGGCCGCTCAACAGCGGCTTACCGTTAAACTCAGCCTCCGCGGTGATCTCCGCGATGTTCGCCGCTTGGGCGTCGACTTCCATCTGAATCGCACTCCGGTCCTCATCCGTCAGCGTACCGTTCGCGGCATAGACGCTCAACTCGTCGATCCGTTGCAGCGAGCCTTGCACTTCGCCGAGCGCGGCATCCGCCGTTTGCAGCATGCTGATTTCATCCAGGGCGTTCATCGATTCGCGCGCGTTACCGCGCACTTCAGCCCGCAAGCGCTCGCTGATTTGCAGCCCGGCTGGATCGTCCGCGGCGCGGTTGATGCGCTGGCCACTGGCGATTTGTTCAAGCGTGCGGGCGGCGGCTTGGTTCGCCTGGTTGAGCAGCCGGGCGGCGGTATACGCCTTGACGAGCCCGGCTCCGCTGAGTGAATCTGCGCCCATCGGCTCTCCTGCGACTATTTCCCCGGCGCTCCGTCACCGCAGGCGATCCCGTTGGCGGACCAACCATGCGCATCCTTGCGCGTTGCCAACAGCAGTAAGAATTTAACACAGCGCGCTGAGGATTTCCTGAGCGGCGAGGTTGCGTTCATACATGCTTCGGCTATTCAGCACCAAAGCACTGCGCAAGTTGCGGAGCTCAGTTGGGAGGTATAGATTGAGATCGCTGGCATTGGTGGTGATGACCGCGGTCGGTGGATCATTCAAGCCCGCTGGCTTAAGCATCGCGACATTCACGCCGGAGGCCTCGCGCAACCGGTCCGTCACCAGCGTAGGCCTGATTAACGGCGTGCTGTGCAGCGTCGCCTCGGTGATGTGCAGCCCAGCGCACGGGGCCACCATGTGCGGTCGCAGCGCTTCGCTGACAGCAGTGCCGGCAGGATGTTCTCCCACCACTTGAGCGGATCCCTGCCGGCTGGTGCTCAGGCGAAGCCTCGCTTAATCACAGCTTGAAATGCCGGCGCACGCGCTCGGGGTCAAGCGGGCCGCCATGGGAGCACACGAGTTCTACCGGCGAGGTGGCCAGCACGCGTTTGAGGCTTTCCAGTACCTGCCGCGTGTCATCGGCGTAGAGCGTCATGCACGGCCTTCTCAGGAACGGGAAGTCCGGCAGGATCAGATCCGAGACGAGGATGCGCCGCTCCGGGAGCACCACACTCAAGCTACCCGGCGTATGGCCGGGGGTGTGGATCACCTCCGCGTCAACACCGTACGGGCGCAAATCGAAACCCGCGTCCGGAATCAGACTGTCCGGCGTGAATTGCCAAGGTGGCAGCATCGGCATGGCGCTGGCGAAGGGGGCGGTGACGAATCCCAGGGCCGTGCGGGGTTTCATCGCATGGCTGCGCGCGGTGGCAACCAGCGGCAGGTCGGCGGTGTGCATCGCGATGGGAGCGCCGCAGCGGCGTTTGACCGCCCGCGCCCCGCCGGCGTGATCGAGATGACCGTGGGTGATGAGGATCAGACGGATGTCTGCTAACGCTACGCCGTGCTGGCGCAGACGCCTTAACACCAGGGGGGTGAACAGCGGATAGCCGGTGTCCATCAGCACCGTGCCGCCGTCGCCGCGCAAGATGAACGCGCTGACGAATTGCAGGCAGATGCGGTGCACCTCAAGCGGCATCGGGGGATTATAGTGGCAGGCGCTCCACCATGCTCCTACGCCAGCGTTTTACGGAATCGCGACACTGCCGCCAGCATCAGCACTAGCCCCAGGGCCAGCAGTTCGGCATACTGCGGCCACAGCACGGCCATGTCCGATCCCCGCAACAGCACGCCGTGCAGGATCGCAAAGAAGTAGCGCATCGGGTTCAAGTAAGTCAGGTACTGCACCGGCAGCGGCATGTTATGGATCGGGAACATGAAACCGGAGAGCAGTACCATCGGCATCATGATGAGGAACGACACGAGCAGAGCCTGCTGCTGCGTGGCGCTGGCCGCGCTGATGAACAGGCCCAGCGACATCGCGGCGAACATGTACAAGCCGATAGCGAGGTAGAACAGCAGCAGGCTGCCGCGTACCGGCAGGCCAAACAGCATAACCGCGATGAGCAACATTAGTGTGATCACGGCGATGCCAATCAACGCGAAGGGAATGGTCTTGCCGAGGATCAACTCCAGCCGCGACAGCGGAGTAACCATGATCTGCTCGATGGTGCCGATCTCCTTCTCGCGTACGATGGCCATCGCGGTCAGGATCATGGTGATCAAGGTCAAGATCATCACAATCAGCCCCGGCAAGTAGCTGTGCCGGCTGTTAAGGTTGGCGTTGAACCACGCACGCGTCTGGGCGGTCACTTGCGCCGGCGGGTTTTGCCCGCGTGCATTTAAGCGCTCCAGCATGATGGCGCCGCCGAGTCCCTGCGAAATCGCACCGGCGTAGCCCATGATCGCCCCGGCGGTGTTGCTGTCCGTTCCATCGAGCAGCAGTTGCACGGCGCCGGTGCGCCCGGCCTGGATTTCCGCGGCAAAGCCGTGCCGGATCACCAGCACCGCTTTGACCGCGCCGTGATCGAGCAGCACTTCCATTTCTGCAGGCCGGGAGAGGCGGTGCGTGATCTGGAAGTAACCGCTGCCTGCAAACCGGCTGACAAGCTCCCGGCTGATTACCGAGTTGTCCTCATCGAGCACGGCAATGCGGATGTTGTGCACATCCGTTGTGATGGCGTATGCGAGCACGGTAAGTTGCACGAGCGGCGCCAGGATGATGATCACGCGCATGCGCGGATCGCGGAAGATCTGGATCAACTCCTTAACCAGCATGCTGCGCAAGCGCCTGAAGTTCATGCCAGCCTCTTCACGAACCGCTTGTTCGCGATACCGAACATGACCAAGCCGTAGGCCAGCAGGAGCACCATCGGCAGCCACAGCACTTGCAGCCCCACGCCTTTCAAGATCACGCCGCGCAGCACCGTGATGA
>CAYXMN010000056.1:0-9744 GCA_964465955.1 uncultured Planctomycetales bacterium | reverse complement strand
CACGCGGTGGACGACCGGCATGTTCATCAACGCGTAAACAAATCCGCTGAGGAACATCGTGGGCAGGAAGGTGGAGAGCAGCGCGAACTGGCTGGAGAGCACCTGCGATTTCATGTTGATGCTAACCAAGATGCCTTGGCTGAGCATGCCGATTAGAAACAGCGCGCTGGCCAGCGCCACCAGCAGCAGGTTGCCGCGGAACGGCATGCCGAACGCCAGCATGCCCATCGTGATCGCCATCGCCACGTCGATCATACCGATCACCCAGTACGGTATCAGCTTGCCGGTAATCAATTCCGCCGCCCGCACCGGTGTGGCGATGAGCTGCTCCATCGTGCCCAGCTCCCACTCGCGCGCCACAGTCAGGCTGGTCAGCAATCCCGCAATCACTGCCATGATCAACGCGATCAGGCCGGGGATGATGAAGTCTTGGCTCTTGAATGTGGGGTTGTACCAGGCGCGCGCTGCAAGGTCGATTGGCGGGCTGAAGCTGGCGCCGGAGGCCTGCGCCTGCTGCTGGGTGAACAGCAGGGCGATGCTGGCCGCATAGTTGAGGCAGATGCGCGCCGTGTTGGCATCCGCGCCGTCAGCGATGAACTGGACCGGGGCCTCCCCGCCGGACTGCAGGCGTATGGCAAAATCCGCGGGGATTACCACGGCCAGCAGCGCGCGTTTAGATTCGAGGGCGCACTCCATGCGCTCATAGTTGTCGGTGTATTCGACGATGTCGAAATAGCGCGAGCCGTCCAGCAGGCCGGTAAACTCGCGGCTCAGCGGCGACGGCGCTTGGTTCCAGACGATGGTCGGCACGTGCTGCACGTCCAAAGTCAGCGCCCAGCCGAACAATGTGAGCAGAATGAGGGGGATCGCCAGCGCCAGCGCCAGGCTGCGCCAATCACGCAGCACATGCAAGGCTTCCTTGCGTGCGACCGCCAGCATCCGCCTGTGCCGCGTGAGCAGGGCGCCCCCGCTACTGGCTGACATGCTTGTCCTCCGCAGCAGTGCTGTACTGCTCGATGAGCGAGACAAACACATCCTCTAACGCAGGGCTAATGCGTTCCAGCCGCGTTAACTCAAATCCACGGCGCGGCAATTCGGTCCGTAGCGCGGCCGCCACGCGCTCAGGATCCAAGGTCACGACATGCAGCCCGCTGCCGAATAGCGCCGCCTCCTTCACGTCTGGAAGCGCTTCAATCACGTCAAGGGCATCCTGCGGTCTGGCGCAGGCCACCGCCAGGATCGCCCCGCGCATCTGCTCGCGTTTAAGTTGCTCCGGCGTGCCCAGCGCGATGAGCTGGCCGCGGAAAATCAGCCCGATGCGGTCGCAATACTCCGCTTCATCCATGTAGTGCGTGGTGACAAAGACCGTCACGCCAGCACCAGCCATCGCGTAAATCAGATCCCAGAAACTGCGGCGGCTGATGGGATCCACGCCGCTGGTGGGCTCATCCAGGAACAGGATGCGCGGCTCATGCAAGATGGCGCAGCCCAAGGCCAGGCGCTGCTTCCATCCTCCCGCCAGCGTGGCGGTCAGCGCGGTGCGGCGTTGGTTCAGCCCGGCCATCTCGAGCGCCCATTCCTTACGCCCGCGCAGCCGCGCACCGCTCAAGCCATAAATGCCGCCGTAAAAGTTGATGTTCTCCTCGACGGTCAGGTCGTGATACAGCGAGAAGCGCTGGCTCATATAGCCGATGTGCTGTTTGATCTGCTCCTGCTGGCGGCGGATGTCAAAGCCGCCGACATGGCCCGCGCCCGCGCTCGGGGCGAGCAGCCCGCACAGGATGCGAATCGTGGTGCTCTTACCCGCGCCGTTGGGGCCAAGAAAGCCGAAAATCTCGCCGGGCGCCACCGCAAAGCTTACCTGGTCCACCGCGACGAAATCGCCGAACCGGCGCGTGAGCCCATCCACTTCCACCGCAGATTCAGGCATGGGCCGCCTCCGCGCTTAGCGTGCCTGCCTGCCCGATAACCGCCACGAACACGTCTTCGAGTGTGGGCGGCACCTCGCGCGCCTCCTCGACTGGAATCCCGGCGCTAGCCGCGACCAGGCGCACCTCGCGCTCGGTCTGTTCCAGCGCGCCTGTCACCAAATGCACGCGGTCGCCGAACAAGCCCGCGTTTAGGCCCGGTCTAGCGCTGCGTAACTGCTGGATGAGCCGGCGCGCCTGCGACGTGCGCACTTCAAGGATCGCGCCAGGCAACAAAGCCTTGACCTCAGCCGGTGTGCCCATCCCGAGCAAGCGGCCCTCGTGCAGCAGCGCCAGCCGGTTGCAGCGCTCCGCTTCATCCAGATATGCCGTCGAGACGAAGATCGTCACGCCGTCTTGTACAAGCTGGTATAGGATGCGCCAGAAATCGCGGCGGCTGACCGGGTCAACGCCGTTCGTGGGTTCATCGAGAAGCAGCACCTCCGGTGTGTGGATCAGCGCGCAAACCAGTTGCAGCTTCTGTTTCATCCCGCCAGACAGCCGCCCGGCCAAGCGATGTTTAAACGGGCGCATGTTCGAGAAATCGAGCAGATGATCCACGCGCTGCTGGCGCTCCCGGCGAGGCACACCATACAGGTCGGCGTAGAAATCGATATTCTCCGCCACGGTAAGGTCTTGATAGAGCCCGAAGGCTTGGCTCATGTACGCAATGCGATCTTTCACGGCATCCGCATCGCGCACGCAGTTGAGCGCCGCCACCCAGGCCTCGCCGGAGTCCGGCGGCAGGATGGAAGCGAGAATGCGCATCGTCGTGGACTTCCCCGCCCCATCCGGGCCGACCAGGCCGAATATTTCACCGCGTGCGACAGACAGGCTCAGCGCCGCTAGCGCCTGGGTGCCGCCGAAGCGTTTGGCGGTTTGCTTCAGCTCAATTACCGGCAACGGCTCTGCCGCGTTCTGCGCACTCATACTGCTACTTCCCTGCTGCATCCGCAGCGATATGCGCATCTGCGGGCATACCGGGGCGCAACTCGCGCTCCGGGTTGGCGATCTCAATTTTGACGCGGTAGACCAGCTTGACGCGCTCAGCATGGGTCTGCACCTGTTTAGGCGTGAACTCCGCCTCGCTGGCAATAAAGGTGATGCGGCCCTGGAACGCCTTGCCTGGGAAGCTGTCAGTGGTGACGCTGACGGCCTGGCCCAGCGTAACACGCCCCAGATCGCTTTCGTTGAGATAGGCGCGGAGCCAGGGGTGATCCAAATCCGCGACGGTCAGCACCGGGTTGCCGGGCTGCAGGTATTCGCCCGGCTCGGCGACTTCAGTCAGCACGACGCCGCTGAGCGGGCTGGCCACCTCGCAGTATCCCAGTTTGGTGCGCGCCAGTTCGAGTTGCTGCTGGGCTGCCGCTACCAGCGCTCTTGCCTGCGCCACGGTCTCCACGCGCGGGCCGTTGACCGCCAGCTGGTAGACATTGGCAGCCGCTTGCAGCCCCGCCCGCGCCTGGTCGATTTGCTCCGCGCGCGGGCCCTCCTGCGCCAGGCTTAAGCGTTCACGCGCCGCCGCCACACCTTGCTCCGCCGCAGAGACCTGCGTCTTCGCCGTCTCATACGCCGTGTTGATCTGGTCCCACTGCTGCGCCGGCACAACGCCAGCCTCGTATAACTTAGACTGCCGCTCCGCCTCTGTCTGACAGAGACGCGCTTGAGCTTGCGCGCTGTCGAGTTGCGCCTGCGCCAGTTCGAGCGCGGCCTGCGCCTGCTCGATTTCTTGCGGGCGGCTACCGGCTTCCAATTCCGCGAGCCGCGCCTTGGCCTGGCCCAGCTGCGCGCGCGCCTGGCCGATCTCTTCCGGGCGGCTACCAGCTTCCAGCACAGCGAGCTGAGCCTGCGCCGCTTCCAGATTCGCTTCCGCCAGCGCAACCTGGTGCGCCAACTCCGTGGAATCGAGCCGCGCCAGCACTTCGCCCTGCTCCACCTCCATGCCCTCATCCGCCAGGCGTGCGCTGAGCCGCCCCGGTGTTTGAAACGCGACAGCGCTATCCGTCACTTCGATGTTTCCCGACAAGATAATGCCGGGCTCGCTCTGGCGGCTGCGCCACACCAGCGTCGCCGGCACGATGATGGCGAGTAAGAGCGCTGGAATGAGAATGATTCTAAGCCGGTTCATCGCCGTACCTCTGCATTTGGAGAATCGGCAGGGAGAATCGCGGATGGCTGTCCATCCGGTTGCACCGCACGCAGGAAGAACTCCCAGCCGTTGCGTACGTGTTTCACTGCATCAAAGTCAGTTCCGAAAATGCTATGACGGATGACGGCGGTCATCAACACGCCCCATACCGCCATCGCCGCCGAGCGGCAGTTCACGCTTGCATCAATTTCACCGTTCTGTTTCGCCAGTTCGAAATCGCTCGCGATTTTGCTGATGAATCCTTCAAACAAGTTCTTCGCTTCATTCCGCAACTTGTCTCCCGCATGCGGTAAGACTCCAAAGGTCAGCCGTGGTATGGCGGCCGTCTGCCCGACGAAACACGGGATTAGGCTAATCATCTCCGCATAAGCCGGCAGCACTCGATCATGCCGCTCCAGGATTTGGTTCAACTCGCCCAAGCGCTCATCTCGGTGCAGCTTCATCGCCGCGATAATCATGTCATCTTTTGATGGGAAATGGCGGTACAGCGCGGACGGCACCACTCCGATGATCTTCGAGACCGCGACCATGCTCACCGCCTCGTGGCCCTCCGCCACAATCAATTCCAGTACAGCTTTAGCGATTTCATCCTGCCGAACTTCAGTACGTTTCCGGCGTCCCACATAACACCTCAGACAGTGAATATCTATTCACATTATACGTGAATTCGTATTCACGTCAAGTCATTGAGCCAACAGCTTAGCTTAGATCAACCAAGCAACACATTTGCGGATTTCCAGAATACCTCCGCCCGTAAACTACTTTCATCAAGTGTGATTCCGGAGTAATCGGTTACGATACTTATATACCCAATGGGGTATATGCTAGAATCATGCCTACGCCCCCAGCGACAGTGTTGATAGGCTGTGGAATGATGTTGAAGCTGGTGGTAAGATGCTGACAAACGAGGAGGCGTTCCTTCATTTATGCAATACGAGGAACGGCGTACGCCGGGGGTCGAATAGCAGTCCCGCGCGTGCCTGGGAGGCAAACGGTGGAGAAGTCACGGGTTAGCAGGTTCCTGCTGGGCCCGCCGGGGATATGGCTGCTGCTACTGTGTGCGGCGCTTGCTCCACTGGCGCCGGCTCAAGCGACAGAACAGGTCATCGAAGTTCAATCCCGCGCGGTGGCGCAAACACCTGCGGGCGAATCCTCAGACGCACTGGTTCAGGAAGCGGAGGCGGGCGGCGAGGCGGTGGAGGTTAGCATCGGCATCCTTGACCCAGCCAGCCCGTCGACGCTAGCCGCGCAAATGCTGGCGGCTGAAGCAGCGGGGGCGGACGGCACTCCGGCAAGCATAACCGGCGGCGAACCAGCCGAGCCGCCGCGCGACCGTGCAGTGGTGCTGCTGCTGACCGACGCCGTGACGCAAGCGGTCGCCTACAGCCCCGGCTTGCAGGCGCTGCAATGGCAAGCGCTGAGCGCTTGGGAGCAGAGCCGTAGCGTGCTGGGTTATGGATCGGTGCGTTCGGAGTTCAGCGTGACCGGCATCCAAACAGACAGCCCGCTGGGCTGGTTCGCCAGCAAGCTGAACCAAGGCCGCGTGACCCAGGCTGATTTCAACCCCGAGACGCTGAATAACCCCGATTACATCGGCAACATCGAATATAAATTGCGCCTACTTTATCCGCTGTTCGACAGCGGGCGGGTCAAGCTGCTGGCCGATGCGCTTGCCCTGAACAGCAATGCGCTCGACTTCGACACCTTAAGCCGTGAGCATGAGCTGACCTACTACGTGGTGCAAATCTACCTCGGCCACGCGCTGCTGGAAGATCAAGCGGTTGTCCTGAGCGATGCGCAGCGCACCATTGACGAGCTCCAGCGGCTAATCGAAAGCCTGTATGCCGAAGGGCTGGTGACGCGCTCGGACATCGCGGCGGCGGAAGTGGAGCTGGCGAACATCGCCGACGAAGTGAACAAGGCTGAGACGCATTTAAGGCTGACCGAGACCACGCTGGGCCTGCTCACCGGCGGGGCGACCGGCGAGTTCCACGCGAGTTTGCCTGAGGATGTGGAAGCTTTAGGTGTGCCGGACCTGGGTCAGATAACCGCGCTGGCCACTGGATACCGCCCTGACCTCCAAGCGATGAACCTGCGCGTTTGCGCCGCGACCAACGTGCTCAACGAAGCAGTCAAGAAGCGCAACCCAACGGTCGGCGTCTTCGCCGAAGGCGCGCACAACAGCCCCGGCCTGCCCAGCGGCGATGGCACAACGGGCGTTACAGTCGGCGCGATGCTGCAACTCGATCTCGACTCCGGCGGCGTCATCGCCAACGAAATCGAGCAGAAGCGCGCCGAGCTGGAAGCCGCTAAAGCCGGCCTCAAGCAGATGCAGGACCTGGCCGCGATCGAGGTGGCCCAGGCCCAGGCCCAGGTGGCGATCGCCTACCAGTCCATCGAAACCTTCAATGCCCAGGCCGGGAAGGCCAGCGAGAACCTGCGCGTGGTCCAAGCGCAGTACCGCGAGGGCCTGACTAATTTTCTAGATCTGCGCATGGCCATCACCACCTACAAAGAAAGCCGCCTGCGCCAATCCAAGGCGCGCCATGACTACTACGCGGCGTACATGGGCCTGATCACCGCCGCCGGGCTGACTGGGACGGAGCATGATCCGTTCCTGGGGCCGGGCAGCGCACCTGCGCAACCCGCGCCGGGAGGTAACTCTGATGTCTAAGTTCACTGCTGCCAATTTATTGCTTGCCGCCAGCTTACTGCTCCTTAGCGCTTGCCAAGACAAAGGCGAGCCGCTGGAGCGCACCGCCGTCAACGCGACGGTTGGGTCAGTGCAGGCGAGTACCCAGCCGGGTTACACCGAAGTGACCGGCACCATCCAAGGCGAAAGCGCGGTGCCGATCTCGACCAAGCTGATGAGTGAAATCACCTTCCTGCCGTTTGAAGTGGGCGACCGCGTGGCTAAGGGCACTGTCCTGGTCCGCATTGACGACAGCGACATCCAAGGCATGTTGGCGGAGGCGGCGGCCTACCGCGCGGAAGCGGCGGCGGCACTTGGCGAAGTCGACGCGGCCATCTCCCAGGGCGAAGCGGGCAAGGCGCAAGCGGAAGCCGCGCTGGCCCAAGCCAAGGCGGCCGCGGAAGATGCCAAGCGGGACTACGAGCGCTACAAACGGCTGGCTGCTGAGGATACAGTTCCGCGGGCGGCGGCGGAGAAGTACGAGCTTGGGTATAAGGTGGCGCAAGAAAACGTGGCGCGGGCGCAAGGCGCGGTGGACCAGGCGCAGGCAGGCATCGAGCAAGCCCAGGCCAAGATTCCGCAGGTGCAGGCCAAGGACGCCCAAGCTGCGGCGAAAGGCGCGCAGGCTGCCGCGATGCAGGAGTATGCAGTGCTCACCGCGCCGTTTGACGGCGTGATCACGCGCAAGATGTTCGAGCAAGGCCAGCTCTCCACGCCGGGCTATCCCATTTATGTCTTAGAGGACGACAGCGCGTACCGCATCAAATTCGCCGTGCCCGAGCACCTGCGGGGACAGCTCGCCCTGGGCCAAGCGATTGAGGTTGCAGTGGATGCGGCAGGCGCGGAGTTCACGACTACCGGCACGATTGATGTGCTCGGCGCGGCGGCGGACCCCGGCACGCACAATGTCAACGCCGAGGCTGCGCTAGTGCGGGTCGAGGGCTTGTTCTCCGGCCGTTTCGCCCGCGTACGCGTGCCGACTGGCGAGCAGCTGCAACTGCTTATCCCAGCCAGTGCGGTAGCGCGGTTCGAGGAACAGGACTTCGTGTGGCGCGTTTCCGCCAGCGGCGTGATCAATCGCGCGCCGGTGGAAACCATGCCCGCCGGTGCCAACATGCTCCAGGTAATTCGAGGCCTCAGTGCGGGAGACCGTATCGTGACTGAGCCCGCGGTGGAGCTCTTCCCCGGCGCGCAAATCAGCGAGGCTGCGGTTCCGGCCAAGACCAGTGAAACTCCTGACGCTCCGGCAGAAGAGACAGCGGCCACAGCCGGGCATTAGCAGGGAGGACGGTAATGTTAACGACTAGGCGTTACAGCGCGAAAGGGTCTGGAGGTGGCAGGCAGGATCAGCACAAGGCTGAGCCAGAAGACCGATCCGTCTCAGGACGTCAAGACAGCGGCGGTGCGGACTTGGCGAATGGGATGGATACCGCGATCAACCAGAAATTGAACATCGGCGGCATCTTGACGCAAATGTTCGTGGATAACAAGACGACGTTACTGGTGATGATTGCCGCGTTGATTTTCGGCGTGCTGGCGCTAGTGGTCACTCCGCGCGAGGAGAACCCTCAAATCAGCGTGCCTTCAGTCAACGTAATCGTGCCCTTCCCTGGCGCTGGGCCGCAAGAAGTGGAGAGCTTGATTTGCATGCCGCTGGAGCGTTTGATCTGGGACATCAAGGGCGTAGAGCACGTCTACTCCACCGCGATGCCGGATGTGGGCATCGTCACAGTGCAGTTTTACGTCGGGCAGGACCAGGACGAGAGTATATATAAAGTATTTGAGATCGTATATGCGAACCTGGACGCCGCCCCCGCCGGCATCTTAAATCCAATGGTCAAACCGATCGACATCAACGATGTCCCCGTGGTCGGCTTGACCATCTTCTCCGACACCGCATCGACTTTTGAACTGCGCCAAACCGGCGAAGAGCTGATAAGCGATCTCCGCGAGATCCACGGCACGGGGGCCTGCAACATCGTTGGCGGCGATAAACGCCAGATCACCGTCGAAATCGATCCCGTCAAGAGCGCGGCATACGCCATCGATCCGTTGTTGATCGCGCAAGCGCTGGGTGGTGCGAATTTCCGCTTGCCCACCGACCAGCTTGAGACTGGCAATGAGCGCATCCTGGTGCGCAGCGGGCAGTATCTGCGTAACGCTGAGGATGTAGGCAGCGTGGTGGTTGCCACGCACAAGTTCCCGGATGGCAGCGGCGGCGAACCGGTTTACCTGCGTGATATCGCGACAGTCACCGACGGCCCGGCTGAGCAGACCAACTTCAGCCGGCTCAACTTTGGCCCTGCCGCCGGCGAGAATTTCGAGGGGGAGCTGCACGGGACGCCGGAGGAACTGGCCGGGCGCAGTTATAACGCGATCACCGTGGCCATCGCAAAGCAGAAGGGCACAAACTCGGTTGCTATCGCCCAACAAGTGATTGAAAAGATGGAAACCGTCGCCGCGCTATACCTGACGGATGACATGCAGTGGGTGGTCACGCGCAACGACGGCGAGAACGCCAATGAAGCGGTCAACGAATTGCTCTTCCACCTGGCCATGGCCATCCTGATCGTCATCGGCCTGTTGATCTTTTTCCTCGGCTGGCGCGACGCCGCAGTGGTAACAGTTGCAATTCCGATCACCATGCTGGTTACCCTCGGCGTCGGCCTGTTGTTCGGCCAAACCATCAACCGCATCACCTTGTTCGCCCTGATTCTCAGCCTGGGTTTATTAGTGGACGACGCAATTGTGGTGGTGGAAAACATCCACAGGCACATGCAATTGCGGCCCAAAGGTGCGAGCTTGATCCGCACGGCCATCCTCGCGGTAAACGAAATCGCCAACCCGACGATCTATGCGACGCTGGTCGTGGTGGTCTCGATGGTGCCGATGGCCTTCGTCACTGGCATGATGGGGCCTTACATGGGGCCGATTCC
>CAYXMN010000055.1:381-15588 GCA_964465955.1 uncultured Planctomycetales bacterium | reverse complement strand
CGAAGTACTTCCTGGACATCGAAGATTCCGCCAACGACCTGCGCCTCGGCCTCACCGGCCTGCTGTTGGGGGAGGAGGAAGTGTGATGGCGGGGCGGGGAGACAGCTGGCTAAGCCGGCTGACCGGCTGGTTCCGCCGGGAATGGCGGCGCTCGTTTGAATGTCCATCGCAGGGCCGGGAATGGCTAACACGCATGCGGGAACACGCCCACCGGCGCTTTGAAGAGCATGCAACCGGCGGGCTCATGCTGTGCATTGGCTTGGGAGTTATGTTCGCCTTTTTTGACAGCAGGTTCTGGAGGTCGGCATATACTCTGCTCCCATCGTTTTTCGACATTGCTGTTGGTGTCATCGCCGGGATAATCTGGCTGCGTTTTGGCTGGCCAGCGCTACGGCGCTACCGTGATCACTGCCGGCAGCATGTGCGCGGAGTAATCCAAGATACAGAGCTACTGCAACTGGTGCTCAGTCCGGAGCTTGCAGCTAATCATGCTAGATTTGGGCAAGAGGTATTCGGACCCGCGCGCCACATTCCTACCAACTCGTCGATCAGCTTCCGCAAACGCATGCAAGCGTTTTTGGAGCATTATGGTCGCAGCGCGAGAATTGCTGGACATGAGTCATTTCCGCGCAGCCTCACGCGGATCAAGTTAGGCGTTGACTTCCTTGGCGGGATTACCTGGATTGTTTGCTGGTCATCCTGCAGTCAGCTATCCAATCCAAAATGGGGACCCACTTTCTGGTGGCTGCTAGTCATCTCCTCAGTCGCTGCCTTCACCTTTGCCAATCAGGTCCTGGTCGCTGTGCGGCGTACCGCACTGGAGCTGGCCGCTACCGATGTGTTGCTGGGTGAGGGGGAGGAGTAGTGCCGTTCAGGTAGCCGGGACTTCAATCCCGGTGTCTGTATCCGATCCGCCCCCGGACTAAGGTCCGCCTTGCCTGTACGTGGTTGGCGGCCGCGGGTCCGCGAGCCGCGGCGGCCCGCAGGCGGTTCCCGGCCATGCGCCGGGGCTACGAATTCTAACTTTGAACATTTCGCGCCCGGCCCGCGTAAATGTATAATGAGACGCCCACCTGTAGGAGGAGCTCATGCTCACGCGCGTATTACTGTTAATCGTTTTAGGGCTGGCCGCGCTGCCGGCCTTCGCCGCCAACGACGGCCTGGTCGAATCCAGCGCCGAGGCCGCGGCCGATTTCGAATACCTGCACGAGGAAGCGCATTTGACGATCTTCCAGGCCCCGGCGGACTGGGATCAGGCCTTCTTCGATTACGTTGAATTCTACAGCGAACGTTACGGCGACGTGGCCGGGATCTACGGCACCGTCGTGCTCTACGGGCCGCCCGCCGGCCAAAGCACGATCCTCGGCGCCAGCACGGACAAGCTGACCGTACTGGGGCGCAAGCTGTTCCCGTTGTCCGAGCTGGCGGAAACGCCCGGCTGGTACCGCGTGACCTTCGAGCCGCTCGAGGCGCCGTCCGAGTTCGCGGTGGCGGTGTTCACCTTCTCCACCGAAGACGCCGGCGCGAAGCTGGGCCTGACCGCGCGCGAGCTGGGGCTGTCCAAGTCAGCGCAGGTGTCCTTGAGCCACATGACGCCGAAGGAAATCGACACGCGCACCGACGGGCGCGAATGGTTGATTCACGCGCAGTTGCAGCCCAAGCTGCAGCCCACGGGCAACACCGCGGACACGGGCTTGTCCGGCGCGAACTTCCTTAGCTACGACGACGGCCTGGCGGACGGCTTCGCCACCACGCAGCGTAACGGCCCGATGGTGAAGTTCAACGCCGGCGCCGGGCGCAAGGTTAAGGCGGTGCACGTCTTCGCCAACTGCGGCGGCGACTGGTTCAAGACCAAGCGCTTCGCCACGGTCTATATCATGGGAGCCAACTTCAGGCTCAAGGGCCGCGGCGAGCTGCCCTACGCCTCGTACACCAACGAAGGCTCCTGGAGCAGCTCCAGCTTCAACAACGTGAAGGTGGCCGGAGACTTCTACGTGCTGGTCGAGCCCAAGAGCGACCCCGGCGTGCAGCTGAACATCGGCTATGACACCTCGTCCGCGAACAGCGCCAGCCTGTACGGCACGCAGGGCGGCACGCTGGTGTGGGACATCGTCGCGCCGGAAGACGTGACGAACTGGATGATCCGCGTCGAGTTCGAGTAAGTCTGGCAGGGGCGGCCTGCATGCCGCCCGGACGGAGGGCCGGATTCCATGGCCCTACGAAAACTGCAAGCCGCGGGCCGCGGGTCCGCGGTGGCTTCTCCGCCCGCCGCGCCTGATGTTGGGCGCGATGCCTGGCGGTTGGCGCTTACCTTGTTTCCGGGTATGATTCAGTGGCGCGGGTCCTCGCCGCAGGATTAATGCATGCGCACTCAAGGAGCAGCCGGTTACTGGAGCCTAGCGCGCCCCGCTTAGGACGGGGCGCTCCCTCGCGCTGGGCTTTTGTTCCCGCGGCGTTCACAAACCCCCGGTTCGTGAGCTAACATTTGCCGCTTGGGTAGGCAGTCGAGCCCGAAAGCCTGGCGCGTTACTGCACAATCCAGGCAACCTACGAGGCAAGTTATGAACGACGCAACGAATGCAACCGGCGCCGCGGGCAAAGAGCCTGAGCGCTATGATTTCCAGGCGATCGAAGCGCGCTGGCAGCAGGCCTGGGAGGAGCGCGGCACGTTTTGCGCCCCCGACGACGACCCGCGCGAGAAGCTCTACGTGCTGCAGATGTTTCCCTACCCCAGCGGCCACCTGCACGCCGGCCATATCCGCAACTACGTGCTGGGCGACGCCCAGGCGCGCTACTGGCGGATGAAGGGCTACAACGTGCTGCACCCGATGGGCTTCGACAGCTTCGGGCTGCCCGCGGAGCAGGCCGCCATCGACCGGGGGATCCAGCCGCGCGACTGGATCGCGACGTGCGTCGCCAGCGCTCGGCGGCAATTCAATCGCTACGGCTTCAGCTTCGACTGGAGCCGCGAAGTGGTGACCAGCGAGCCGGAGTATTACCGCTGGACGCAGTGGCTGTTCCTCAAGTTCCATGAGGCCGGGCTGGTCTACCGCAAGGACATCGAGGTCAACTGGTGCGAGACGCACGGCGTGCTGGCCAACGACGAGGTGAAGGAAGGCGGCTGCTGGCGCTGCGGCGCGCCCGTTGCGAAAAAGAAGATGGCGCAGTGGTGCATGCACACCACGAAGTACGCCCAGCGGCTGCTCGACGGGCTGGATAAATTGCCGGGCTGGACCGACGCCGTGCGCACGATGCAGCGCAACTGGCTCGGACGCTCCGAAGGCACGAACATCGTGTTCAAGGTGCCCGCGCTTGAGGGGCTGGTGGCACAGCCGCCCCCGGCTGTGAACGCAGGCGAGGCGCCAGCGCCACCGGCGCTGACCGTGTTCACCACGCGCGTGGACACCATCTTCGGCGTAACGTTCATGGCCATCGCGCCGGACCACCCGCTGGCGGCGGCGATCGCGCAGGCGGGCGGGACGGGCGAGAAGCTGGCGCAGTTCGCCGCCGAGTGCGCGCGCGAGAACGTCAAGTTCACCGTGGCCGAGGAGAAGCCCAAGCGCGGCATCTACCTCGGCGTGGACTGCGTGAACCCGTTCAACGGCGAGGCGGTGCAGGTCTGGGCGACGAACTACGTGGTCAGCGACTTCGGCACGGGCGCGGTGATGGCCGTCCCGGCGCATGACACGCGCGACCACGCCTTCGCGCTGGAATACGGCCTACCGATCAAGCAGGTGATCATACCGGTGAATGATCCCGTAGGGGCGAAGTCATGCTTCGCCCAGGGAGACGCAACCGGCACCAGTGAACGGGCGAAGCATGGCTTCGCCCCTACGGAGGGTGTAAGCGACACCGCCGCTGAGGCGTACACCGAAAAGGGCGTTTGCATCAACTCCGGCGAGTTCGACGGCATGGACTTCGCGACAGCCAAGGCCGCGATGGACGCATGGCTCACGCAGCGCCGTTGCGGCGGCCCCGCGGTGGAGTGGCGCCTGCGCGACTGGAACATGAGCCGCCAGCGCTTCTGGGGCGCGCCGCTGCCGATGGTGCGCTGCGAGAAGTGCGGCTGGCAGCGCGTGCCGTATGACGAGCTGCCCGTCGAGCTGCCCGCGCACGCGGACTATTCCGACATCCGCGTCAGCCCGCTGGCCAACGACGCGCACTGGCAGCGCACGACATGCCCGGCCTGCGGCGGCGAGGCGCGCCGCGAGACCGACACGATGACGACGTTCATGTGCTCGGCGTGGTACTACCTGCGCTTTACCGACCCCGGCAATAGCCGCGCGCCGTTCGACCGCGCGAAGGTGGAGGCGTGGCTGCCGGTGGACTATTACGTGGGCGGCAAGGAGCACGCCGTCGGCCACCTGCTCTACAGCCGCTTCGTCACCGAGGTTTTGCACGACCTCGGCCTGCTCGACCTCGCCAAGCGCGACCACTCGGAACCGGCAGGCGCGGTCCTGCGCGACGAGCCGTTCCGCCGCCTGTTCAACCAGGGCATCGTCTACAAGGACGGCGCGAAGATGAGCAAGAGCAAGGGCAACGTGGTTTCCGCCGATGAGCTGGCGGACAGCTACGGCGCGGACACGGCGCGGCTGTTCGCCTTCTTCGGCGGCCCGGCGGACCAAGACTTAGAGTGGAGCGCCAGCGGCGTCGAGGGTTGTTTCCGCTTCCTCAAGCGCGTCTGGCGCTTGGCGTGCGACATCAACCAGGTGCCCGCGCTGTTCGATGAGCCCTGCACCGCATTGTGTAACGATGTGATGCGCACCACGCACATCGCCGTCGCCGGAGTGACCGCCGACATCGAGCACTGGCGTTTTAACACGGCGATCGCCAAGCAAATGGAATTCCTGAACAGTCTCGAGCGTTTCTGGAGCGAGGCGGCGGGCCGCGACAGCGCGGGCGTGTTCCATTTCGCGGTGACGACCATGGCGCAATTGCTCTGCCCGTTCGCGCCGCACCTCGCCGAGGAGCTGTGGGCGGCTTATGGGCAGGATGGGCTGTGCGCGGAGAGCGACTGGCCGCTGTATGACGAAGACATGCTGGTCGAGGCGGAGATCGAGATCCCGGTGCAGGTCAACGGCAAGCTGCGCGGGCGCATCAGCATTGACAAAGACGCGGCGGCGGTGGACGTGCTGAAGCTGGCCAAGGCGGAGGAGCAAGTGGCGCGCTGGCTGGCGGGCAAGCAGCTCGTCAAGGAGATCTACGTGCCGGGCAAGCTGGTCACGCTGGTGGTGAAATAGGTAGAAGTCCGGGGCCTGGCGTAGGGGCGGCATTCATGCCGCCCGCAACACACGGGCCGGATGAATCCGGCCCCTACAACCGGGTCGGGCGGGCCTGGAGACCCACGGCTGCCATTTCAACCAGGCTGCTGGATTAGCGCTACACCTATCTCCGCACAACCAGCGCTACCCCGGCGACTGCGCAGGCGCTCTCCGCCAGCCGGACGACGAAGATATCCAGTGAGTGGTTAACGACCGTGGCGATGAACAGCGCCATGCTGCAGGCGATGAGCAGCACGCCCCAGAATTTCGAGCTGTAGAGCAGGTCATCCATGGTGCAATCCCGTCAGCGGCAAACGCTAGCCGCGGGTCGGGGTCCCGCGGCTACCGGGCGAAGCATGGCTTCGCCCCTACGATCTTACTTACCTGTTACATCTTACGGCTTACATCTCCCCCAGGCATGTAAACCCCCGGCCCACACCTATAACTACTTATATATAATCTTGGTTGCCGTTCAAGCGCGGTGGGCCGCTTGCCGATATAATGCGTGAGTGTGGATCAAGCCCTAGGGACGGGCGGGAAATGTGACTGGCAGCCACTAGTTAAATTTCCGGAAATTCTTCATGAAAGCCCTCAAGTCCCAGGCAAGTCCGCCGATATAGCAGGTGGCGGGATTTCTGGCGAAGCAGGAATCCCAACCCCAGGGGCGGTGCCCCGGGGGGCTTAAAGCGCTCCAGGATTACCTGGAAGGCTTGTAAGCCGGGAGTAGTAAGTGGAGCCTGGCCGGGTGCCGGGCGGTTGGAATAGCTTGGAAAGGTGAGAGGCCATGAAAGTACCGGATATTCAAGGGTTGTATTCCATCGCGCGGACCATGCTGGATCCGAAAAAGGCCCAGCAAGCGGCTGAACGCGCCAGCCAAACCGGCAAGACGGCAGACCAAGTCGAGCTGTCCAGCCAAAGCCAAACCGTCCACAAGCTAGCCGCGGACCGCACCGACGAGCGCAGCCGCGCGGCATTCGTGGCCGAACTCAAGGCACAGTACGACCGCGGGGAGCTGAAAGCCGACAGCCAGGCCACGGCCACCGCGATGGTCGCCCACGGGTTGTTTGATGACATCATCGGAACTCAGCAGTAAAGCCCTCGCTCTCGCCGCCACGCTGGCCGCCCAACGCGAGGCGGCGGCGGAGTTGGACGAGATTCTGCGGCGCAAACAGCGCATCCTGGTGGAACACCGCCTCAGCGAACTGCAGGCCTGCGCGGAGCAGGAGCAGCTCAAGGCGTCCCGCCTGGCGCAGCTCGAAGGGCAGCGCACCGAACAGGCCGGCGCCCTGGCGCTGGCGCTGGCGGGGCCCGGCGGACTGCCGGCGAACATCAGCCTGCGCGATCTCCTGGCGTTCATGCCCGAAAGCGCGGAAGCGCAGGTGCTGCGCCAGGCCGCCGCCGCGCTGCAAGACCAGCTAAACAACCTGCACGCGCTCAACCGCGACAACAACTTATTGACCCAGCACTGGCTGGACTACACGGCGCTGGTGCTGCGCTTGTTGTCCCAGGGCGGCAACCCGCCGGGCTACAGCGCGCGCGGGCGCCTGGCCGACGGCCCCAGCGGCGCCGGATTAGCCCTGGTGGACAACCGCGTCTAGGATCAGCCAGCGCGCCGATTGTGAGCTTTGCCCCAGTTTCAGGACTTGTTCAAGCCGCCGCCTGGCCGGGCGCCCCGCGGCAAGCGCATGCAGGCGATCGCGAACCAGCGCCCGCGGCTGTTACAGCTTCAATTTGCGTGGCAGACCAGACTCCAATCAGCGGCGGTCCGGCCAGCTCTCCCGGATACTGCTTCGCAATCCTCACGTAGCGCTGACAGCGGCAGCGCGTGCCAGGCCAGGCCGGCGTTTAACCTGGGTTTAGCCCGGCTGGCGGTGTTTGGCCTAAAGAATTCCAAAGCGGCGTCGAAATATTAAGCAAGGAAAGCGCTTCGTGGGTTGTGGTGCTTTCCAGGACTATCCGTAGGTCCGAGCCAGCAGTGGCGCGGGGCGGAATGAACCGGAAAGACCGGGGAAGCCGTTTTGCGCCCTGCCCTTTTTTTCTTTAGGCTCGCATCCCCAAGATCCGCCGGTGTTCGCCGGCAGCGCTGCCCGTTCCCCGGCGGTGGCGTGACGCGCTGTCACTTTTCACCGCGGGGTTCAACCACCGCGATAACCTCAATCTCCCGGCATCACGCAGCGCACTGGCCGGAAATCCATTATTGCCTCACAGTACCCAGCGTGCAACAAAACAATGGTAGGGCTGCTCTACAGGCGAAAATTTCACCAGTGTTTAATTGGAACATCCGTACAATTTGAGTAAGGGCACGTGCTGACGGTATTCGGGCAATCTAGGATCTTGGGAGGAGATATGTTTAGATTTCAGTTACTCACACTCATTCTCGCTTGCCTGCTGCTGCTTTGGCTAGCCAGTTGCGGCGCAGGCGGGAACAAACCGGGGCTCCAGCAGACAACAGGGACTGCTGCTCCCACCGTGGAAAAGGCGAAGTCTACTGGCTTGACAGTGGATGACACGTGGAAGATGTACGGTTTCAACGGCACAAACCAGCGCAGGGCGATTGCCACCGGTCCCCACGACGCGGGTGCACCGGGGATCTGGTACAGCGATCCAATCTACACGCTCTTTGAATGCACTCCGGTGTTCGATAGTTACGGTACCTGCTACCTGGAAGACATCCAGGGCAACGTCTACACCGTCGACATCTCATCCGGGGTGGGCGTTCCGCAGTTGGCGGCCAACATCAACCGGCTGAACGACTCGTTCGGCAGTTGCGCGATCACGGAGAACAATGAAAACGATCTGTACTGGGCCGCCGATGGCTATCTGTTCCGCAAGCCGCATCTCGGCCTGGCTTACACCCAGCACGCCATCAACGGCTCGGCGGTGCATTATTCAAGCCCAGTCTGCCCCGGCGAAGGCACGGACCTAGTCGTGCTTGCCAGCAGCTTCGGCCCTGGCTCGGGTGATTATTTGTGGGCTTACATCCAGTCCACCATGAGCCCGCTCCAGCAGATCGCCATGCCTGGCCCTTCGATGAGCACGCCTTGCTGCAAGGCTTCCGCCCATGGGCCGGGAGGCACAGGCATTTATTACCCCCGGGCTTGGATGGTCTGCGAAGACAGCGGAGTGCATAGCGTGCGCTGCTGGGACTTGAACACCGCGATTGAGCCCTGGGGGCACCTGCTGTTCTCCGAGACTCCGGTCGACCGCTGCAGTATCACGACCGGGCGTTGCTACACCTTCCTGCCGACCCAGCAAACGCTGTATGCCATTGAGACCTATGCAACCTACATGGTCTTCATCGACCAGTACGATGTCCAAACCGGCGAGACCATCCTGTCCAACTTGGCCTACACCTACTCCGAGTTGCCGGGAACCAGCGAGGTGCTGTTCACCCAGATGGACGTCAACGGCCAGGGGCGGCTCGCCGCGTTCAATTCGCATGGCCTGTCCAGCGGCCCTGCCTGGCTCTCGGATGCCTTCACCTGCTCCACCGAGAATCCTCCCGCCATCGATGTGGATGATTACGTCTACATCACCAGCGGTTCGACGTTTAACGGTTACACGCCGTTTAGCCTGGGCCATCCCACCGCGCCGGTGCTGAGCCTGACGTTGAGCGAAGGCAGCTTCAAAGCGCCGTCCATCCACGACGGCCGGGTGTTCGCGGTCTACGAGGATCCGCGCGGCTTCTCCCGCCTCTGCGCCTTCGGCGACGGCGCCGGCATGACGTGGCCGCCGGTCCCGCCTGATAACAGCGACGCCTGGCCCCAAGAGGGCAAGGTGGTAGCCAAGCACCGCCGGGCGGCAGCCACCGTATTCGGAGCGCTGGGCAGCGCCACGCCGTACAACGTCATGACGACGGGCTGGAAAGCCGCGGATGCGACCATCAGCACCACCGGTGCCGTCTACCTGTCGCAAGGCGACGGCCGGTTGTTGAAGTTCGACTCGGCCACCAACACCGTGGCCTGGACCTTCACCCCCGGCATGCTGGGCACGGGCCGCTCCACGCCTGCGCTTTCCCCATACGGTGACAAGGTGTACTACACCTATTGGAACGTGGAAGGCGGGCGGGGCAATACCTGGCTCAGCGCGGTGAACACGACCACCGGCGCCGAGTGCTGGCGGGTGCGCCTCGGGCATGACGAGTACTACAACTCGCCGGCTGTGGGCGCGGATGACAACATCTACATCGGCGGGATCGAGCTGCCGCCGAGCGGGCCTTGCGATTGCAGCGTGCTCGTCATCAGCCCGCAAGGACAGCTCCTCGCCCAGACGGCGCCGCTCGCCGCCGAGTCGCTCGGCAGCTGTGCGCTGGACAGTGTTGGCAATATCTACGTGGAGTATATGTACTACAACAACACGACCCAGTTGTATAAGTACCGCTACGACCCCATCCTGCGGGTGATCCAGACCTTGGTGGCCGGCCCGGTGCTGGCCGACACCGGTTCGTACGCCTCCCCGCCAGTGCTAGTCAACGACGCAGTCCTGATCAACACGGGCTTTAGCGCGCTGTACGTCCAGGATACATCCACCCTGGCCGTGAACCACACTAGGCTGCCGGCATACTATTACACGCAAGACAACGGCCCGGCCATCGGCTCCAACGGTCTGGCGTACTTGCAGGAATACACCGCCGCCAGCCCGTGGCGGTTCTCCATCACCTGTTACGACCCGCTGACCGGGACGGATCTGTGGACCAGCGCGGCTGTCACCGGCGCCAGCTTCTCCCGGCCCCTCGTGGTGCCCAGCGCGCTCGGTGAGAACGTGATTTTCACCTCCGGGACGGAAGCATACATCATCAACACGGCGCGTCCGCAGCCCCCGCGGCCGCTGTTCATCCCAGGCAATTTCACGCAAAGCTCCCCCACCTTCGGGATGCTTGCCTCAGGCTATTCCATGCTGATCCCCGATCAAGACGGTGATCTCTGGATCATGCCTTTCATTTAACGGCTATCTAGCCGGCGGGAGCGTGGTTTAGCCTGCCGCGCTCCCGCTTCGCTTCCGCTCTTGCAGCCGTTGCGCGCCGGCCTGGGTGATTAACCCTTGCGCCGCCGGGCAGGCGTAGCGCAGCAGCGGATCGCGATCCGTGACGGCCTGCCAGATGACCTCCGCCACCGTTTCCGCCGAATCCGCGTGCTTGAGCGACTCCGTGGCTTGCAGCAGGTCGGCTTCCATCTGCGCCCGGTAGCGCGCGGACAGCTCGGCCACCGGCGCGCTGTGCTGATGGAACTCGGTGTCGGTCAGCCCCGGCTCGACGATGATCACCCGCACGCCGTGCGCCGCCACCTCCTTGGCCAGGCCTTCGCTGTAGCCTTCCAGCGCGAACTTGGACGCGCAGTAGGCCGCCATCAGCGGGATCGCCACGCGGCCAATCGCCGAGCTGACGTTGATAATGCGCCCGTCGCCGCGATCGGCCATCGCGGGCAGCACCGCGCGCACCAGGCGGTGCACGCCGAACAGGTTCGTCTCAAATTGCGCCTTCAGTTGCGCCACCGTCACGTCTTCCAGCGGCCCGCGCTGGGCGCAGCCCGCGTTGTTGATGAGCACGTCGATGCGCCCGGCATCCTTGAGCACTGCTGCCACGCAGGCGTTGACGCTGGCCTCGCTGTCCACGTCCAGCGCGGTGAACTGCACGCCGCTTAGCGCCGGGGCCTGCTCCGGATTGCGCGTGGTGCCGTAAACGGTGTAACCGGCCTGCGCCAGTTTGAGCGCCGCCGCCTTGCCGATGCCGTGGGACGCGCCGGTGAGCAGGACGATTTGGCTGTTGCCCATCAGAATTCCTCCGTGATGCTGCGCTACGCGCAGTGTGTTGCGCCTTGATACCCGCCGGGTTGAACGATCCGTCTGCTTCCGCCGGGGTAAAAAAACGGCGGGCTCGTCGCCCGCCGCGTTTGCGCAAACTTGTGGGCCAGCGCCGTCAAGCGCTGCCGCCGTTATTCCTCCACGGTGTCGAGGCCGCTGCCCTTGCCGAGGGTATAGTCCGCCGGCGGGTCGCCGACGTTTTGCTCCAGGGTGCGGATCCAGCTCGCGCCGTTGCCCGGCCAGGCCGAGGAGTTCACCATCGTCATGAACGCCGCGTCGTAAACGTCGTGGCCGTTTAGATCGAGGAAAATGCCATAGGTCGGGTTGCCGGCAGCGCCGTCGCCCAGGTTGCCCTTGCCGAGGCAGGTGTCCTGGAACCCCGCCACGTTGGCGGAATAATTGTCGCCGCCCATGAGGTCGAGGAAGTAACCGAAGCCGTTGGCCAAGCCGCTGCCCAGGCCGAATTCGCCCGCGGTATAGGTGTCGTCGCCGGCGCGGTCGATCAGCCAGGCGAGGGAAGCATTCTGCGCCCCGCCCACGCCGGCCTGCCCGGCGACGTTGTAGTTGTCGTTGCCCGCCGCGTCCCACAGCAGCCCCGCCGCATAGTGGATCGCGGAGCCGTAGGCGTAGGCGTGGCCGTTATGGGAATCGGCGCCGTTGCGGTCGATCAGCAGGCCCAGGCCTTCGAAGAAGCCGCAACCCCCGGCGAACGCGCCGCTGGTGTAGCTGTCCGCGCCGCCGCCGTCGAACAACAGGCCAAGCCCGCCGGCGCCGACGGTGCCGGTGGAGCCGGTGTTGCTCGCTTCGAGCCAGCCCCAGCGCGCGCCCCAGCCGCAGCCCTGGCCGATGGTCAGGTTCGCGCCGTCGGTCGCGGAATAGTATTCAGGCTTGTTCACATTCTCGAGCGGGCTGCAGAAGTATTGATCGCCATCCGCCGCGCTGTCCACCAGGAAGCCGACGCCCATCAGCAAGCCGCAGCCTTGCACCTTGCTGTAGCCTTGGTACACGTCGACCCCGCCACGGTCCCAGAGCAGGCCCACGCCGCCCAGCGCGCCGCCTTGGCCCAAGGCTTCCATGATGTAGTGATCGGCCCCGGCGTAGTCGGCCAGGATGCCCACGCCCATCACGGCGCTGCCTTGGGACATGCGCACGGAGGTGTAGTTGTCGTCGCCCGCGAAGTCCGCCAGGATGCCGATGCCGTAACGCCCGGCGCCCTGCTGGCTGGTGTTGTCGTCGGTATCCGTGCCGCGGTTGCCGTCGTCCGGGTCGTCCAGGCGGTTGTAGATATCGTTGCCGCCAAGGTCGAGGCAGAGCGCGATGCCGTTCTTAATGCTCGCCGTGCCGCCGGCGTGGCAGTCGTAGGTGTCGTTGCCGCCGAGGTCGATCAGGATCGCGTGGCCGTTGCCGTCGCCCGGCGCGGTGAAGGTGTCGTCGCCCGTGCCGCCGATGGTGACCTGGCCGCCCTGGCTGGGGAAGTCGAGGCTGATGTTCTCCCAGGCCGGGCTGTTGGCCGCGATATATGCTTCGAGGTTGTCGATGGCGTCGGCCAGCAGCGCCGCGCCGTTGAACAGCATAGCAGGGTAGGGCCAGCCGCGCAGCCAGCCGTTGTTTGAGTTGTAAACGATTGGAGAGTAAGCGCCGCCTGGCGCGATTAAGCACTCCAGACCGGTCGGCCCGCCGTGCGTGAAGTCAAACAGGTTAACCCAATCGCCTTCCGTGAAGCTGAAGGTGCCCGTGATGGCGTCCAGCTCGGTTTGGCGCGCCTGATAGGCCACCAGGGCCGCCGCGACCACTTCCGCCAGCGCGTTCTGCTGCTCGAGCGGCATCGGGGCGCAAGCGGCGTTAATCGCGGGCACGTCCGCCGTGGAGCCGGTGGCGATGATGTAAGCCGCGATCGCCGAGCCGAGCGGGTTGGTAGCGTCCAGGGTGGGATTACTCGTCTGCGCGGTCGGGCGCTTATCCACCGGGAACTCATTCGCCGCTTCCAAAAACATGGCTTGCAGCGAAGTGGTTTCATTCAGGGTGTCGCTTAAGTCGCGGGTGTAGGCCGGGAACTGGCCCACGGTGCCGAACTCCGGGTAGCTGTCGCCGGGCTCGCCGTACCACGCACCCCAGAAGGCGGGCAGCGTCGTTCGCAAGTCGTCATAGTTGTTCCCCGCCCACGAGAAAGCTGCGTAATCGATTCCGCTGCCGATCACACTCGCCATCCCCGGCGTGGTGCTGCCCAGGCCGACGTTTTGCAGCGCGGTGGCCCACTGCATGGGCAGGGCCGCCGGGACCAGCTCTTGCGTGCGGACGTTGAGCGAGGTCAGCGTCGCGCCGTCGCCGTCGAAGGCCAGCACCAGCACATAAGTGGCCGGCAGGCCGCTGGCGTACCCGCTCAAGGTGGGATAGTTATGCAGTTCGTTGAAGCTGAAGAAGGTCATCCCCGCGTCGCCGAACTCCCATCGGCCATCTCGGTAGTTGCTCAACCCCAGCCAGACCAGATCCCCGGTCTGCGCCACACTGCCGCGCAGCAGCACGTTGAGCGGCTGGTCGTACTGGGCCAGCGGCACTTCATAGATCGCCCAGCTCAAGCCGCCGGCCGGCGCCGCCAATTCGAGGCTGCCGGTGGCCGCGACGGCGTTGAGGCTGTCGTAGGCGTTGGCCAAATCGACCGCGAGATCAGCCGACGCCGACTTGAGCGGCGCGAGCATGGTGCGCGGGTTGAGCGGCGGCAGCGTCGGCAACTGGCTTAAGTCGACGCCCGCCGCGCTGATGCCGCGCACGCTGTCCGCCGGGCTAAGCAGCGTGTGGGCCGGGGCAGTCTGGGTGATGAGGGAGAAGTCCGGGGCGCGGCCCTGCGCCACTGTGCCAACCTCGCTGCCCGCTTGCAGGGTGTAGGCCGGCTGCTGCTGGACGGGCTTGTTCGCGCCCGCGCCCGGCACGGACGTCCCGCCGCAGGCTGTCAATGTCAGCGCCGCCAGCACGCTCGCCGCGGCGTAAATCGCCTGATGATGAAGTTTCACCTGTCCGCTCCGTCAACTTATGAGTTAATTGATTCAGTATAGATTATGCCCCCAATCCGCCGGTTTGGCAGCGGGTCCTGCGCCGGCAATCCCTCCCGATTCACCTTGTTCTGCCAGAAACAGGCTGACAAGGGAGACCACTAGGTATAATATGTAGTTCCCTCGGGGGCGTAGCTCAGTTGGTAGAGCATCGGCTTTGCAAGCCGAGGGCCGGCGGTTCGAGCCCGCTCGCCTCCAGAATCTTAACAACCGGGTGCGCCATGGCAACGAGTGAAGTAGATGCCAGGATGTATATGGAGCAAGGGCGGCAGAGTTATGGCCAGCGCGACTTCGACAGCGCAGCAGACCATTTCCGCCGGGCATTGGATATCAACCCCCAGCTTCACGATGCACACCGGTTTTTGGCAGAGAGTTACGAGAAACTTGGCTACCGCCACCGGGCCAAAAAGGCATGGGAAGCCCTGCTGCGGATCACCCAGGATCCCGAGCGGAAGCAGGAAATCACCCGCCGGCTCGGCGCGCTGTAACAGCGGAGCCGCCAGGATAAATGATTAATGACGAATAACGGCTCACCACCGGAGCACGATGGCGAACTGGAAGGGCAAAGCCTCTGGCAGATGCTCAATGCGCCCGACGCCGGCGATAAGGAATTGGAACGCAAGCGCCGCCTCGCCGAGGAACTCGCGGAGCAGCGCAACAAGCCGGCCGAGCCGGAGCCGCCGGAGTTTAAGAACCTTTCCGGCGGGCCCGAGCCTATCATCGCACCGTCCCCGTGGGAGCGCCGCCCCGGTGAAACGCAAGCCGGCGGCGGAGGTTCGCCGCAAGTCAGCAACCTGCAAAAAGCGCTGGTCGACCCGGCGCTGTTGGGCGATGAGTCTTTGGTCGCAACGGGCGACGGGCGCGGCGACGGGCGGGATTTCGACGAGGCCGTCACCCGCTTCTATCGCGACAGCGCTTCCGCGGTGGCGTGCAAGAACCATCCGGAGAAAGCGTCGCTGTCGCAATGCCCGGTCTGCTCGGCTTACTTCTGCCAGGAGTGCCTGGTGGTGCGGCGGGGCAAGCTAGTCTGCCGCGACTGCGCCAGCGCGGCCTATGTCCCGACCGAGGAGGAAATCCTCAGCGCGCAGGAACAGGGCCGG
>CAYXMN010000055.1:0-371 GCA_964465955.1 uncultured Planctomycetales bacterium | reverse complement strand
GGATGCCGAGGTCACCCCCGAAGAGAAGCCCGAATTCCAGGTCGGCGCGGCGTGGCTCGGTCTGGAGGGCCACCCGGCGCATCCGTTTAAACGCCTCACGGCGTTCCTGATCGACCTAGCGGTAACCCGCCTGGCGGTGATGCTCATCGCGTTGGTCTGCGGGATGATGTTTAGCCACCTCGCGAGCCCGTTTTTCCACTTGTTCGATAATGTGGAAGGCACCATGCCGTTGCAGCGGTTGATCGACTCGCTGATTCTGCTCAAGCCGCTGATCCCGTGGCTGATCATTTTCGCGATTGCGGACTTTTTGTACTACTTCCTCACGCTTTCCTTCGTCAACCGCACTCTGGGCATGAGCTGGCTCGGCTGCC
>CAYXMN010000054.1:0-15795 GCA_964465955.1 uncultured Planctomycetales bacterium | reverse complement strand
TCCAAACAGCGCTGTACCTTGCGGCGCCTACGCTCGCGCTCAGTTTAGCGGTTGGTTTCCTTGTGAGCATCTTCCAAGCCGTGACTAGCATTCAAGAGCAAACGCTGACCTTCGTGCCAAAGATTTTCGTTACCGGCTTGGCGATGGTGATATTCGGCCCGTGGATGTACAACACGATGAATACGTTTGCGACGGATTTGTTTGCCAACCTCGATAAATTCGTGCGCTAATTGCACCGGTTCGCGTTAGGCGATGGCTGTTACGGCACAAGATTCCCCCGGCTCAACAACCGGGTTATAAGAACGGCGAGTTGATCACCTCATCTTGCATCATGCCGCCGCTGCCCTGATCGGGAACATGGCATTTGTTCACCACGCTGGTCACACCTTTCACCGCTGTGGCGATCTCGGTAACCGCATCAAGGTCCTCAGGTTTATACAGTTCACCGGTAATTGTCACTTCACCATTGTCATCACAACTGACCTCGAATTTGTAGGAAGCGGTACGCGAGTCGTCCGCCAGCGCTTTAGTCACAGCTTGCTCGATCTGCGTACCTTTGATGATGCTGCAGCTTGCCAGCAGAAGCAGTAATACATAGCTGATCCACACCCGTTTGCTCATACCGCGATTATACAGGCCGCTAATCCTCAAAGTCCGGGTAGTTTGGCTCTACCTCTCTGACTGTCGAAAAAACGGTGAGGCCATATACCGCCGTGACCTTGGCCACCTTCAGCGCACGGGCGCAAGCAGCCAGCGTCGCGCCTGTCGTCATCAGATCATCCACCACCACGCAAGTTTTCCCGGCAAGTTCGCTACGCCATCGCTCAGGCACTGCAAACGCCCCTCTCACATTCAACCGGCGCTGGTGAGCGCTCAAACCCACCTGAGTCGGCGTGTCCGTGGTGCGGAGCAGAAGTTCAGGCCGGCAAGGCGTGCCCAGCGCTTGCGCCGCGCGGTACGCCAGCAACTCAGCCTGATTAAACCCGCGGCGGCGACGGCGCTTCGCATGCAGCGGCACCGGAATGACGAAATCCACTGCGAGCTCCGGTTCGGCAAACAGCTTCGCCCAGCCGGGGCGCACTAAATCGCAGATCTGCCCGCACAGCACTTGCCCCGCGCCGGTGTTGCCCTGGAATTTATACGCATGCAGTAGTTGCCGCCCGGCGGTGCTGTAAGCCAGCATGCTACGCGCACGCTGGAATGCTAAGCGCTGGCCGTAACACTCGCCGCAGTCCGGGCTATAGAAGTTAGTCTGGCGCTTGCGACCGCAACGCACACAACGATACTCACCAATGACCTCTAGCTGGGCAGCGCAGGCTTCGCACAGGGGATCGATGCTGAGCTGCTGGCAGACAGCGCAGTGCGTCGGCAGCAACAGCTGCGTGATGCGCCGCCAGATCAGGCGCCAGTCCATTACGTCCCTCGGATGCGCTGAATAATCGCCGACGTGGAGAAGCCTGGCACAAGCGGGATCAGCTCCACCCTGCCCCCGCGCGCTTCCACCACCTCGCGGCCCACCACCTCTTCTACGGCATAGTCCGCCCCCTTGACCAGCACATCCGGCTGCACCAGCGTAATTAACTCCAGCGGCGTAGGCTCGTCGAACAACGCCACCCCGTCGACACAGCGCAACGCTCCGATCACAATACTGCGCGCGAACTCGTTCATGATCGGCCGGTCGTCGCCTTTACCCAGTGAGCACACTGAGTAATCGCTGTTGATTCCCACTACCAGCCGGTCGCCGCAGGCGCGCGCCGCCTCCAGCTGGGCGATATGGCCGGGGTGGATCAGGTCAAACACCCCGTTGGTAAACACAATCGTTTCGCCGGCGTTGCGCCACTGCATTAACGACAAGGCAAGGTTGGCCGGGAGTTTAGCCATGCCGCGCCTCCGCCGCTTGGGCTTCAGCGAGCAGATCCGCCGCAGTCACCGCCGTCACGCCCAAATGCCCCACCGCTATGCTGCCCGCCAGATTGCCCAGCCGCGCCGCGTTGAACACGCACGCCCCGGCGGCCAGCGCCAGCGCGATCGCCGCCAAGGTGGTGTCGCCCGCCCCTGCCACATCGTAGACCTCGCGCGGTAAGCCGGGCAAGTGCTCGTACTCTCCGCCGGCACGGACGTACATCCCGCGGCTACCGGCCGTGACCACGATATTGGCCACACCCAGTTGCGCCTGCAGCTTCTCGCATACACCGGGCATGTCCTCTTCGCTCGCATCTTCGTCGTGTCCTACGAGCCGTAGCGCTTCGCCCAGATTCGGCTTGATCAGGTTTGCTCCAGCGTACAGATGCGCGTTGATCGGCTTGGGATCGACGATTACCGGCACTGCCTGCTGTTGGCAGGCGGCGACGACATCCCCGACGAAGCGAGGCGTGAGCACGCCTTTGGCATAATCGCTGAGTACCACCGCGTTCAGCTCCGGCAGGCGCTGCCGGAGCCGGTTAAGTAACTCCGCCGCCTGGCGGTCCGGGAGCGGCGATGCGTCTTCCTCGTCAAAGCGCAGCATATGCTGGGCCTGCGCCACGATACGCGTCTTCAGCGTGGTCTGGCGCTCACGCAGCAGCAGCACGCCGGTTATATCCGCGCCATTGGACATCAACGCGTCCCGCACGCTGTCCCCTGCCTCGTCTTGACCAAGTACGCCAAAAAGCCAGAGCTTGCCGCCGAGGCTGAGCACGTTGTTGGCGACGTTCGCCGCTCCGCCTGGCTGTACCACGCGGCGTTTGACATCCACTACCGGCACTGGCGCTTCCGGGCTGAGCCTGCGGGCATTGCCATAGATGAAGCGATCAGCCATTAAATCGCCAACCACTGCGACATGGGCGCAAGTGAACTTCGAGATGGTCGCTGCTAGTTCAAGTTTGTGCGGCACCGGGAAATTCTAGCAGCGGTTAGCGTCACCGGCTCTCGGCGGTGTTTGAAGTCCCTTGGTTGTTCTCGCGCCCAGCCGCGCCACCCGCAGCGCTGCCAGTGCCTTGCCGGGCATTCTGGCTGAACAGCCCCGGCGCGGCCTGGAAACTGGTGCCTGCTGAACTGGCTTCCTCCGTCGCGAGATCGTTCGAGAACATCTCGCCTTGCACCAGCCCCACGAATGTCATCACATCATTCGCGGTATCGAGATAAATCTGTGCCGCAATCACTTCACTTTGCGAATCCGGCTTGACGTGGACGTTACCCCGCAAAAGGAAGTACTTAGCGGTCTCATCTTGTATCAATTCCTCGGCGTCCATCGACCGCGGTCCGCTGACGATGTTCACCCCGCCGAGCAACTCAACGCGCTTGCGATCGTAGTTGTACGCCATGGTTTGCATCTGGGCAGTGAGCGGGCCTTCCAACGCCTTACTGAGATCGGAGGACACCTCATCGCTCTTTAACAGCTCAGCTTTAAACAGCCATTGGCCGTTTTGCTGGTCATATCTCACAGGGCGTTCGCCATCACCCTCTGCATAAAAGTCTTTGGTGTTGTCGTTAACTTCGATATAGCTCGCGACAAGTTTCCGCGCGGTTTGATCGAACACCACCTCATTAGCTCCAAGCGCATAGAACTGGGCAATCCCGGTTTCCTCGTTGTAACTGAGTTGATCGCAAGTAATCTTCGTCGGCTGGTCGGTAATCGCCTGCACTTTTTTCTCGTCATTAGCCGCCACGACTTTGGTGTTGAAGATCCAGTCGTATTTATCGACCGTAATCAAGATTGTCCCGTTCATTTCGTAGGCTTTGGTTTCATCGTTATAATCGATGCGCTCCATTGTGCCATTAAAGCTGGGGTGGACCAACCTCACCGATTCAAGCGCAGATAGCTCCTTCGTGTCCCAGTTATAAAATAAGCGGCTGCAATACAGCTCGAATTGCTGGCCGGCGAGATACTCACGCAAGCGATCTTTATTGCCCAGGGACATATCCGGCTGGCTTTGATTCGGATCAGCGTTTTTCTTGAATTGGACGAAGCCATCGGCCTGGAACCGCTTCTCGCTAAAGAAAACCCGCAGTTCATCGGTTTCCATCGTGTACTTCGGATCAAGGATTTTCACGTTACCGGTGATTACTGCGAGTTCATTTTTCTCATCGATATCCGCGACATCGCCAGTGATGGTGACATCGTTATAGAAAACGATGAGACCGCCTTCAATGTGAAACTGCTTTGTTTCAGTGCTGCCTTGAATCGTGCCGGTGGGTACGATGACTCTGGCGAAGTTTTCCTTCAGGTTGTCCGCCGGGTTTTGCTGGTATTGCTTGATCAATTCCTCAACGGTTTGCTCGGGCAGACGCGAGGGGCCAAGCATTGTGGCAAATGGATCAGCTTGGGCGACCGGACCAGTCGCCGGTGCTCCAGGCTCAATTCCAAACAAGTCTTCCGGTGATTTATCCGGGATAAAGCCCGGCTGCTCCTTGACGAATCCCGGTAGTTCCGGCACTTCCCCTCCAGCGCCTGGTTTCGATGGCGTTGCGCCGGAACCCTGCCCTGGCTGGACTTCAATCGGCCCTTCCTCCACAGCTGAACCGGCGGGATTGGCGGCTCCAGGCGTGTTTGGCCCTGCGCCACCTGCCGTCCCCGGAGGCTGACCCGGCGCGCCTTGGGCCGCTCCCGGATCCGGGGGAGTCGCGGGACCGGATGAACCTGCCGGCGGTAACGGCTGGCCCGGTTTAGCTGAGCCTGGCGGCCCCGCCTGCTGGCCCCCCGGCACTCCCTGCTCAGCAGCGTTGCCCGCGGGCCCCTGCCATGGCTGGTCCCACGTGCCGTTATTCCAGCCCCCGCCTGACCCGCCGCTCCCGCCGGGAGGTTGCGGCTGGGTTGTCCCGCCGCCTGTCCCAGGGGTGGTGGGCTGCCCGCCTGAGCCAGCGTCTGTAGTGTCTGCGTCAGTCATCGACTGCGAAGCATCCTTTTCAGCGGCGTTGACCGGCGGCTGGGAATTCTTATTCGCCTCGGTACTCCCCTGCTCCTGGGCGTAACCTGTGGCGGTGAGTGTGAGCAGCAAGCACGCGATGCACCATCCGAACACGGCCTGTGTTCGTGTTGGCACCGGAACCAGGAGGGGGTTTCTCATTTACCCTCCTGCTTAGGACCTTGCTTCTTGGGATCTTCTTTGGGTGGTTCAGCCGGAGCCTCTTTTGCTGGCGTCTCCTCGTCGGCGCCAAGCTCGAGCATCAATTCCTGCGGCCCCTGTGCCGGCTGTTCCGAAGTCGCCTCGCCTGGCAGCGGTAACGCGGGCAGGTCGCCGGATGGCATGACCGGTTCAATCCCGTTGGGACTGCCGGCCGGTAACGCCAGCGGTTTTACTCCCTGGCCAAGGATGCTGCCCGCGTTCGGGTTCCGGTGAGGAATGATGCTGGGAACTTCAGGGTCGGTAATCTCCTCCGGCGCAGCTTCCTCGCGCGCATCCGCCAACGTCTTGTTGATGTCATTGGCAAACTTGGCGGGAATGCGCAGTACCGCGCTCGCCCCGCCTGACACTTCCATGAAATCACTGTCGTTGTGGAACACCAGCGACTTGCAGAGGAGCATCTGCCCTTCTTTATCGCGGAATTTGATATTGCCTTGGGCCGTGATGCGCTTGATTTCGTCCTGGTAGACGATCATGTCCGCCGCCGTTTCCTTCTCATCCTGGCGCAGCATCACCCCGCCAGAGGCGACGAAATCGTTGTTGTTGAGGTACATCACAGCGCGTTCGGCCGTCATTTCAGAGTAGGAGCGCACGGCGCGCTCCAGGTCATGGCTCTCCACGCTGATTAACTCGTCATCCACCATCCAGTCGCCGCTGCCCTGCACCATGGTGACTGCACCCTCGAGGAACACCATTTTCTCGTCGCCCCAGTAGGCAATCGCATCGGCCAGCGCAAGGCGGTCATCTTGTTCCACCCTCGTCCGGCCATGAGTCAGGATATAGTCGCGCCCCCAAAAATACTCCACATCGGTGGTGGCGATTTTAGTGGTGTAGCGCTTCATGGTTTGCAGCGCGCGGTCGTCATCCGGCTTAGGCTGCGCCGGCGGAATCACCATGTTGATGTCGCCGTAACACTCCGCCCACTGCTTGGCGAGATGCGCTTCCAGGTGGTCGCTCTTGATGGTGATTTCTTTTTTGCTGAAGGTAACCTGCCGCGGTTCAGTCTGGTACCGGCCCACATCGACCGGCTGCCCGTCCATGTCGATGATTTGGAAAGACCGGTCATAAAACCGGCTGGTGGCCAGCACCACCTCGTTGCGTTTATCGTAGATCACCTGCTCGGCATCAAACGAGAGCGTTTCAAAATCCTCAAGCTTGAGCTGTTCAACATCAGTCAGTTCACGTTCTTCAATAAACTCCGTGTCCTCGAGTTTGACGATCTCGCCGGCCACATCGCCGACAAATTCCATATACAGCAGTTCGCGGTCGGCCTGCATGTAGTTTGCGGACAGCGTGTTGCCATCCCGGCTGATGACCTCGACTCCCTGATCGAAGCGGAACGAAGGCGCTTTGCTGGGTAGGCCGGGCGTTGAATCGGGAGCTCTATTCCGCCGCCATTCCACGCCGGGAGAGCTAACCCGCATCCCGTCACGGGTTGTAATCGTCAAGCCGTCGGTCAAAAGAAAGTCTTCCGTGTCGGTGTTGTAGTTGATCTTGCCCGCGGCGATCTCGAGTGACATCTGGTTGTTCTCGTAGTACGTCGCTTCAGCACCGATGAACTCGGCTGTCTTTTGGTCTTTGCTCAGGCGCACTTCCTGCCCGGTGATACGCATCGACACATCACCGTCTTCATTGATCACGGTCATGCCGACGGGCTGGTCCACGACCATGTAGTAGTCAGGTTCGGAACGGTCCTTGACCTTGGCGACCTCGATCGCGGATCGGCTCCAGATGAACTTAATCCCAAAAGCGGCGAGCGCGATCACGCCTAGTCCAAGTATGAGCCTGAACCACACAGCCAGCAGCAGGCGCCGCCGTTCCCTAAGGTACTTCCGCCTCTCCATGCCTCCTCGAGTCACGTAATTTTAGCACCGGGGCTAAGACGCAGCCGGCAGCCGGTGCGTTTGAATTCAGGATTAATCAGGATTGGTCTAGTTAGTTTCCCGCGAGTTTCACAAGCTTCTTAACTAACGCGGCAGTCTCCGCTGTCCCGACCCCACCGATCATGCGCTCCAATTCGCGTTGCCGCGCCGGGCTATCCGCCAGCGACAACCGCACCAGCGTTCTACCCGCGACAACCTGCTTGTCCGCCACGATATGCCAATGCGCCCGCGCGGCGACGACGGGCAAGTGGCTGATCGCCAGCACCTGGTGACTGCTTGCCAGTTCAGAAAGCACGTTCGCTACCCTCTCGGCGGCCTGCCCGCCCAGCCCGGCCTCGACCTCATCGAGCAGCAATACCGCCGCCGCGCGACGTTCCGCCAGCGCCGCTTTGAGCCCGAGCAGTAGGCGCGACGCTTCGCCGCCCGAGGCAACCTGCGCCAGCGGCCGGGCCGGTTCACCGGGGTTCAGGGTGATCAGCAACTCGATATGATCAGCACCTTGCGGGCCTGGCTCAACCAGTGGTTCCTGCTCTACGCGTAACTCCACCAGTGGGAAGGACAGCTTGGCGAAATAATCCTGGGTCGTTTTGATCAGTGTCTTCGCGGCTTGCTTGCGCAGGTTGGCGAGTACCACGCCTTGCTGTTCAACTTGCTTCCTCGCCTCGGCTGCAGCTTGAGCCAGCGCTTCCGGCGACTCCTGCTCGTCTGTCAACAACGCCAGCCGAACCTGTTTCTCTGCGAGCAGTCCTGGCAGCCCGTTAGCCGCCACGCCATACTTGCGCTCCAAGTTATGCAGCAAATCCATGCGCGCGCGCAACCGCTCGGTTTCCGCCGCATCGGCTTGAATCGAGTCGATCAGCGAACGGCACTGCCCGCCGGCATCCTCCAGCAGCGCTAGCGCACTGGCGAGCTGCCTGGCAAGTTCATCCGGCTCGATGCCCGCCACACACGCGCCGTCCAGCAAGCGGCACAGCGTATCCACTTGCGCTTGGGCGCGGGCCGCTAAGTCGTAAGCGCTGCCGCCGTCCTCCCCGCCGGTGAGCAGCTCCGCCGCGACGCCCGCGGCTTCCTGCAACGCTTGGGCATTCTCCGCCAGGCGCAGCTCGGCTGCGACCTGCTCAGCTTCACCTGCTGCGACACCAGCTTTATCCAGCTCATTAATCTGGTAAGTCAGGAAATCCACTTCCTGCGCACGGGCGGCGGTGGACGCCTTGGCCGCGCTAAGCCGCGCGGTTAACTCGCCCAGCCGCTTATACCGCGCGGAATATTCTGATAGCGCTGGTGCCAAGCCCGGACCGCCGAATAAATCGAGCAGCGGCAAATGTGAATTCACATCAAACAGCACGCGGCTCTCGAACTGCCCGGTGATCTCAAATAGCCGCTCCGCCGCCGCCTGGGCGAGCTCTAACGTGGCCTGCTCGCCGTTGAGCGTCAGCCGCGTCCGCCCGGTGGCGTTCAACCGACGGAGGAGAATGTTGCGGCCGGCACGCCAAGGCTCACCAAGCCGGGTTGCATCAGCCTTGGTCAGCTCGAATCCCAGTTCCACCTCACATTGCGTCGCGCCTTCCGCGAGCAGGCTGCGGTGCGGACGCCCACCCAGCGCGAAACTGATCGCGTCAAAGAGCAGCGATTTCCCCGCGCCGGATTCGCCGGTGATCACCGTCAGCCCGGTTTCCAGGTCCAGTTGAACATCGCGTAACAACGAAAAATCCCGGATGGCGACGCGCTTAAGCATCATGCGCCCCGTAGATGTACCCATGCTGGAAACGGTCGCGCAGGACACGGAAGAAATCGTAGCTTTCCGGGCGGCAGAACTTGAAACCGTTCGCGCTTGACCAGACTGTCAGTCTGTCGCCTTGCGCCATTTCAATCCGTTCCGCGCCGTCAAAGGAAGCTAGCAGCGGTCCGCCGGAATCGACCGCGAATAAATCCACTTCTTCATGCGGCGGCAGCACAAGCGGTTTGGTAAACAGCGAGTGCGCGCAGATCGGCGTCAGCATCAGCAGGTTCAATTCAGGAAAGACCAGCGGGCCGCCTGCCGCCATGTTGTACGCCGTGCTGCCCAGCGCCGAGGCGAGGATGATCCCGTCCGCGCGGTATTGCGCAATCAGTTCATGGGCATGGCGGGCGATGAATTCGCGGCCGTTATCGTTTTGATACCGGTGGAGCACGATGTCGTTAACCGCGATGCCCTCATACCGCACCGTACCGTCTACGCCGGAAATGCGCCCGTGCAAGATACTGCGCGGTTCGATCACGAGCTTCCCGCAACTGAAATCAGCAAGTGCTTCGCCCAACTCGTCCAAGGCGACGCTGCATAGAAACCCAAGGCGTCCTACCATTACGCCCAGAACTGGGATGTGATGGAGATGCGCCAGCCGCGCTCCTACCAGAAAGGTGCCATCCCCACCCAAGGTTAACAAAAGGTCCGTCTCCGGCTGCAATTCGACAGCGCCGGAGTGACGCCGTGGCAATACATACCCCTGGCAGCCAAACTCGCGCAACACCGGCAGCACGCGCTCGGCGAGCAGTTCATCAGAGACGCGTGAAGGATGAACTTGCAGCGCGATCTTTACCACTATGCTCCCTCCATGACTGCCGTAATCATGGCCAGATAAGCTTCTGCGCCTGCGAGTTGGCCACCTTGCTGTGCCTGCACGAAATACTCCTGGTTGCCGCGCATCCCGGTGATTGCCGCCGGCAGCACCCGCAACGGGGCCAGGTGGTTGCCAGCCAGTGCATTATAAATCCCTGCCAGGGCGCGCTTACGATCGCCTGCTTGGCTGACGATGCCGCCGGGCACATCCTCGCCGAGCGCCGCCAGCTCGAACTGCGGTTTCACCAGCAACAACAAATCGGCGCCTGGTGCGAGCAGCGGAGCAATGACGGGCAGCACGGCACGCCAGCTGATAAAGCTTAAGTCGCCTACCACTACCTCAGGCGGGATGGGCAAGTGCGCGGCTGTCAGCATTCGCGCGTTGGTGCGTTCGTGAAGCACTACCCGCGGGTCGCTGCGCAGCGCAGCCAGGATTGTGCCGTAAGCGACATCCACGGCATACACACGCGCTGCGCCGGCTGCCAACAGCACCTGGGTGAAACCGCCGGTGGCGACGCCTAAGTCCAGTGTGATGCGACCGGCGACCGCAATACCGCTGGCAGCCAGTACGGGGGCAAGCTTCTGTGCGCCACGCAGGCTGCCCGCCGGATCCACTCCGCTGCGCAGTCGCACGCTGGACTCCGGTTTGCACAAGCGGTTTGGAGATGTCGCCGGCGTATCGTCCACTAGTACATCGCCGCGCATGATCAGGCCCCGGGCTTGGCGTGCATCCGCCGCTAAACCCAGTTGCAGCACGGCGTCAATGAGTCTCATGGCAGGCTGCTGGGGAACACCACACGGTGGAACCATAAGCTGATGCCGAGGCCGAGCAAGCCGCCGACGGCCACTTCGTATGGATTATGCCCGAGCAATTCGCGCAACTTGGGAAAGTAAAAGCCTTCTTTAAGGATCTTGCCCGCCAAAAGCGCTGGGATTATGTCGTTGAGTACTTGCGCATGATAACCCGCGGAACGGCGCAGGCTGGTTGCATCGTAGAGCACGACCATCGCGAAACACGCCGCGACTGCGAACGTGGTGCTAGTCCAGCCGGTAGTTTGGCCGATACTGACGGCAAGGCTGACCACGAAAGCCGTGTGGCTCGATGGCATGCCGCCGGTATCGACCAGCTTTTTGAAATCAATCTGGCGCGTCGCGACGAAGGTGAGCAATAATTTTAAGGATTGGGCCACGATCCATGACAGCATCGCTACAGTCAAACACGGATTGTAGAGCAAAATCTGGCGCATGGCCTCGGCGCCATTATAGCAAGATGATTTGTGTTACACTGGCAGCGTCGGTGACGGGAAGGCGGTGCGAATCCGCCGCGGTACCAGCCACTGTGAGGCGGAGGGTCCCCACAAGCCACCTAGGTTGCAGGCCAGTCGAAGCCGCGCCCTGGGGAAGGCGGGACACCCAGTGAACCCGAGCCAGGAGACCGGCCGGCGCAAACCAAGCTTCTGGAGTTAAGCATGCAAGGATCGGCGTCATCCTTTCCCGCAGCCTTTACCCCCAAGCGGGGGCGGCAATGGCGACTAGCCTAACTTGCACTAGCCTAAATGTACGGTACGCCTTGCGCGAAGTCGTCCGCAACTTCAGCGTGCAGTTCCCGCCAGGCGAGCTCAGTTGCATCCTTGGCCCGAACGGCGCCGGTAAAACCACGCTGCTGCGCGCCATCGCTGGTTTCCTCCCGCTTGCTGGAGGGACCGTGCAAGCCGGCGAGACTGACCTCGCGCGGCTGACTCCGCGCCAACGCGCACAGCTCATCGCCACAGTCCCGCAAGCGAACTTGGAACAAGCGCCGCTGACGGTGCGCGATGTACTGGAGCTCGCCCGCTATCCCCACCGGCTTGGGCGGTCAGGCAACGGTTCGCATGCCGTTGCAGTGGAACGCGCCTTGGCGGACTGCGGGCTGGATGAATTAGCAAACAGGCGCTGTACCGCGCTCTCCGGCGGCGAATTACGGCGCGTGCTGATTGCGCAGGGACTGGCGCAGGAAACCCCGGTGCTGCTACTCGACGAACCGACGGCATTCCTGGACCCGCCCGCGCGAGTGCAGTTGTTGCGTTTAATGCGGGACCAGGCGAGCCGGCGCGACCTAACCGTGGTGGCCGTCTTGCATGATCCGGCTCTGGCACGGCGCTTCGCGTCATTTGCTGTCCTGTTGCGCGATGGCGTGAGCCTGGCCCAAGGCGCGGCGCGGGATGTGCTAACTGACGCGACGCTGGCGGAATTATACGACTGCCCAGTGGCAGACCTGGCGGAGGCAATGTCATGAGAAATAAGGAGATGCGTTTTCGGTACCTTGCAGGCGTGCTCCTGCTCGGCATCCTGCTGCTGACTAGCCCTGCGCTAGCGGCAGGCAAGGCGACCTGGCGCGACGCCACCGGTCACGAGGTGCCGACAGGTCTCGATGCCCAGCGTATCGTCTCGCTCGCGCCGAACCTGACGGAGATCGCGTTTTTCCTTGGTCTGGGACCGCGCATGGTCGGACGCACTGATTTCTGCAACTATCCGGCGCAGACCGCCAAACTCACCTCGGTAGGCGGGTTCGCTGATACGAGCCTGGAGCAAATCGTCGCGCTCAAACCAGATCTAGTGCTCGCCTATCAAGGAAACAGCCTGGAGCTCGTCGAGCAGCTTCGTGCGCTGGGCATCCCTGTCGCAGGGCTCGGTGAGGCGGAAACGCTGGATGATGTGGCGCAAACGATGCGCAATGTGGCGCGGGTCGCATGCCGTCCGGATTCGGCTGCCGCAGCGACCGCCGATGAAGCGATCCAGCAGTGGAGTGCAGCCGTGGCTCAGTGTGCTGTCAGACCAGGCAGTGGCGCACCGTCAGTCTTTTTCGGCTACCCTGGTGAGTTATCGCTGACCGCGGCGCCGGGAACCTTCCTGGACGACGTCATCTCGCGCGCAGGCGGGCGTAACATTGTTCCCGCCGGAGAGGAGCGCTGGCCAATGGTCTCAGCGGAGTTCGTCATCGCGGCCAACCCGGATTTCATCCTTACCGCGACTTCTTGCACCGAGGCACAGGACGCGCAAAAGCTGCGCACTACGCTGCTAGCTGACCTCCAACGCGACAAGGTGTGGTCCAACCTCGCGGCGGTGAAGCAAGGCCGGGTGATTGTTCTCGACTCCGACGTGCTGCTGCGGCCAGGTCCGCGGTTACTGGATGCGCTCCGCCAGCTTCAAGCGGCGCTGCATGGAGGCCGGTAGGCTTGAAGCGCCCCGCCCTCTATTTAGTGGCTATGCTGCTCGCGCTGATCGCCCTGGCACTTACTGCGCTTGTTGTCGGCACCAGCGGGCTGGGTTGGGCGCAAATCAGCGACGGCCTGGATGATACCGAACTGACCATCCTATGGCAATTGCGCTTGCCGCGTGTGCTAATGGCAATCCTCGCCGGATCAGGCCTGGCCGTCAGCGGTGCGCTGATGCAAACTTACTTCCGCAATCCGCTGGCTGAACCATACATCACCGGGGTCAGCGCCGGCGGTGCGCTTGGTGCCGTCACCGCTTCCGTACTAGGATTTTCCGGTGTGCTGCTGACCGGTTTATGTGCAGCCGCCGGCGGGAGTGTAATTACTGTCGCGCTGTACCTGTTCGCGCTGCGCCGCCACCGGCATGGAACCCTCGGGACGCTGCTGCTCGGCCTGGCGCTGGGCACGCTGTGCGGCGCGCTGGTGTGGTTTGTGCTGCTTAAACTTGGACCAGGCGGCACCGGGCAAGCGCTGGCTTGGCTGCTCGGCCGTGTCGCCACCGTGGGCTATCAGGAAATCCTGATGCTGGCGCCGGTCACGGCGTTAGGACTCGGCATCGCGCTGTATTACATGAACGATTTAGACGCGCTGTTGTTGGGCGAGGAAAAAGCGGCCGGCCTAGGCGTGAACCTGTTGGCGGCGCGGCGCGGGATATTGCTGGCAGCTACCTTGCTCGCGACCGTCAACGTGGCGTTCTGCGGTGTGATCGCCTTCGTGGGCCTGATGGTGCCGCATGTGGTGCGAACACTTGCCGGCGCGCGCCACCGCTGGGTGTTACCGCTGTCCGCGGCGGGCGGAGCGGTGTTACTGCTGGCCGTCGATCTCGCCGCGCGCACGGCGGACGCCCCGCGCGAGATTCCGCTGACGATCATCACCAGCTTGCTCGGCGCGCCATTCTTCATCGGCGTACTGCTCAAATCGCGGGAGGTCCAGGTATGAGGCAGCTTAATCCCGCTGCGTTGGCAGGCTGGTTGCTGTTTAGCCTGGTCTGGCTCGCCCTTTGGCCGGCAGGCGCGGATGCCGCAGAGCCGGCGGCCATCGAGGTTGAGCTTGGCACATCGGAGCACAGCGACCAAGACAACGCGGAGTTGGACCTCGACGAGGTGGACCTCGATGAACTGGATCTCGATGAGCTGGACCTAGATGAAATTAGGCAGGCCGGATTAACTGAGGAAGAGCCCGACGGCGCTGCTGCGGCAGATGCGGAGTTGGATCTCGGCAACATTGACGTGGCCGGGACGGCTTCGCTGCTTGCACTCCTAGGCGACAGCCGCGCGGTTACCATCGTGGATGCAGCGCAATTCGGCACGGCGCAGTCGCTCAGTGAAGTCCTCGAACGGCTGCCCGGAGCGGATATCAGGCTGGATGGCGGCACGGGGCAGCTTGCGATGCTGCAACTGCGCGGCGCTCGTGCCGAACAGGTATTAGTCTTGGTCGACGGCGCGCCAATCGGCCAAGGCAACACCGATTTGTCCCAGATCCCGCTGGGCGCTGTCGCGCGAGTCGAGTTGCTGCACGGACCGCAAGCGGTACGCTTCGGCACAGGAGCCCTCGGCGGCGTTCTAAATGTCGTCACTAAAGCGCCCCCGGCTGCCGGAGCTGCTGACGGCGCGGCGCCAACCTTAGCGCCTTCCTGGTTCAAACTCACGCTCGGAACGGATTCGCTGGGCCAGGCTGAGTTGCTGTCGTACCAAGGCGGCGCCAGCATCTATTTAAGCCACCTCCAGGCGCGCAACAACTTCGACTTCGTTAGGACCGGCGGCAACTCGGCGACGCGCGCGAACAATGAAGCGATACAGGACGACATCTGGCTGAGCTGGCGGAATGCCGAACAAACTTACCGCGCCGGTGCGACCAGCCTGCAGCGCGGCGTCCCCGGCAGCGCTGAGCAGCCCACAACGCTGGCGCAACTCGCGCGCCAGCGCGTGTGGTGGAGCATGCAGGATGGCGAAAAGAGCGCGGACTTCACGATCACCCGATCGCATTTCACTGATCCTGATCCTTTCCTCGGCGGAACCGCGCTCAATTACCAGGACACCCTTGTCCAGGCGCAAGCAGCCTGGGGCACCCTCGCCAACCAGCGCGGTCAATGGGGCGTTAAGCCGCAACTGGCATACCTTGATAGCACCAAATGGGGCGAACATACCCGTGCCGGATTGGACGCGCATTACTATTTTGAACAGCCGGCGGGGAGCTTGCTCATGCAATTCGACGTGGGATTAGTGGCCAACTCAGATGCAGGGATAGATCCGACTGCGCGGCTTGGCTTCTCACGCCAGTTGGATTCCGCGACCCAGGTTTACGCATCGGGCAGCTACGCCGTGCGCCACCCGACTTTCCACGAGCTGTACTACCTGGACACGGGCGGGGTGCGCGGCAATCCGGACCTGCTGCCGGAACGCGTGCTGGGCGCAGAACTGGGCTGGCGGTACACGCGCCGGGTCAGCGCTTCAGCAGCAGCGTTTTTCAGTTCCTACACAGACAGCATCATGTGGTTGCCTGTCAGCTCTTACCTTGTCGAAGCGCGTAACACCGGCCGCGCCGAAGTTGGCGGATTGGAATGTACGTTGGAGCTGCCGTTTGGGGGCCAATGGAGCATGCAATCCGCCTACACCTGGCTACCGCTGGCGCAATTCGCATCCAGCACGCCTCTCGCCGGGCGCAGCCAGCACCATGTTAATGCGAGCATCAATTACGGCGCGGCTTGTTGGGCCGGCTCGCTCACCTGCGACTATACCGGGAGCATGCCCGCCGACCTCTTCGGCAACCTGGTTATCCCACCGCGTACGCTCTGGAATACAGAGGTTACCTACGAGTTCGCCTCAACCCGGATCGGTTTAGCTGTGAGCAATCTGTTTAGCCAGGATGCGCGCGATAGCTGGAATTACCCGCTGCCCGGCCGCGAATTCCAGTTGAGTTATCAGCTAAAATTCTAAGGCTGAGCCGGCTCCTCATCGCCT
>CAYXMN010000053.1:0-15818 GCA_964465955.1 uncultured Planctomycetales bacterium | reverse complement strand
CTCCAGCCCCCGCCGCCGTGCGAACAAGCCCAAGTAGCCCGCCGCCAGCGGCACCACCGGGCGGACCAGGCTGGCGTACTGGTACCACAACAACAGCGGCAGCCCGCCCCCCTGTAACGCCGCCGTCACGCGCGCCGCCAAGCGCTCGCGCCGGCGTAAAAAGCGCGCGCCGGCCAGGCGCCCCGCGGCAAAGCTCAAATTGTCACCGATGATGGCCCCGGCCAGCGCGGCGAGGTAGACCTGCTCAATCGTCAGCAGGCCTTCCGCGCTGAAGTAGGCCGCGGCGATAACGATCAGCATTGCCGGGAACAGGTAGCCGGTGAGGAAAAAAGTTTCGAGCAGCAGCGCGGCCCACACCGCGCCGAGGCCGTAAGCCTCAATGTACGGCGCGGCCAGCGCCAGCACCTTCGCCATCTCGCTGCTCTCCTGCATCGCGCTCAGTCATACCACACCGCCCGGCCAATTATGTTGAAATCGTAATACGTTTTGCCGGCAGCGATGAATCAGCACCAGCGCTGGCTGCCGGATCGTTTGCGCCTCGTCAATCGCGAAAAAGCGAACGCCGCGGCGGCAACGTTCGCCCAAGGGATTGCCGGGCTGGGCGGAGCTTAACTGGGGGGCACGCTCCAGACCCAGCCGTTGGTGCCGGCAAAGTACAGCGTGCCGTCGCCGCCAAGCGCGGGCGCGCCTTGCACCGGCGCGGAACAGACGAGCTGCCAGGCCAGCGCGTCCTGCGCCTGCACGGCGTAAAGATAGCCATCGCCGCTGCCGCAGTACACCGTGCCGTTGGCATCCAGCGCCGGCGCGCACAGGATCGGCCCGGCTGTGGCGTAACGCCAGCGCAATGTGCCGTCCGCGTTGAGCAGGTACAGCGCGCCGTCCGTGCTGCCGCAGCACACCCCGCCATCCGCCGCCAGGGCCGGCGCGGCGATTACCGGGCCGCCGGTCGCGTAGTCCCAGCGCAGGGATCCGTCCGCGTTCAGCGCGTAGAGCTTGCCGTTCGCACTGCCGAAATGCACCGCGCCGTCCTCGCCGAGAGCGGGGGAGGCGGCGATGGCCGCGCCGGTGCTGAACCGCCACGCCTCGCCGCCGGCCAGCGTCACGGCGTAGAGGCTGCCGTCGTTGCAGCCGAAGTAGAGCGCGCCGCCGGCGCTCAGCGCGGGCGCGGATTCAATCGGACCCCCGGCGGCGAACTGCCAGCGCGGGCTGCCGTCTGGGTTTACGGCGTACAGGCTGCCGTCGCGGGAGCCGTAGTACAGCGCGCCGTCCGGGCCCAGGACCGGCGAAGTCAGCGTGCTGGCACCGGCGGCGGCGGACCAGACCAGCCCGCCGCGGGGGTTGAGAGCGTAACAGGCGCCGGTCGCGTCGCCGAAGAACACCGTGCCGTCCGCGCCGATGGCCGGGGAGGAATAGATCGGGCCGTGCGCGGCATACCGCCACAGCTCCTCGCCGAAGCGCGTGACGGCGATCAGCAGGCCGTTGCCGGTGCCGTAGTACGCCGTGCCGTCCTGGCGCAGCGCCGGGCTGGTCAGGATCGTGTCGGCTTTGAGGAACTTGCCGCAGGCCGCGCCTGTTGTGCTGGCCGGGCCGGCGGCCAGGCTGCGCCTGGTGTGCCGCGGGTCGCCGCCGGCCATGCTCCAGGCCCCCGGCAGCGCGCCCTGCGCGGTGAAGCCCGCGTCCTCCCAGCTTGGCGCGCTTTGCTCAGCGCCGCGGAACGCGACGACCTTGTAGTAGTACACCTGGAGGGGATCGGCCGGAATATCAACGAAACTCGTCGCTGCGCCGGTCTCACCAACCAGCGCGTACGCGCCCTCCGCAGTCAGCGCGCGGTAGACGCGGTAGCCGTCCGGCACCGCCCCGCCGGGAAATTCCCAGTCAAGGCGGATCTCGGCTAGGGCCGCGCCATCACTGGCTTGCAGTTCGATGGGGGAATAGAGGACAGCGGGTTGTTCACGGTAGTAACGCAGGCCAGCACCGGACAGCACAAGCAGTACGCCGGGTGCTGGGATAATGACGCGATAGATGCCGTAAGTCTGGCTTATGTTCATTTCCACTATGAATGAACCAGACGAGTCAAAAACAAAGATGGATGGAATAGCTTCAGAAAAGGCAAACACCTTGCCGCTGGCATCAACCGTCAGACCATCAAAATAGACTTTCCGCCCGCCGTGCTCCACCAAGGGATTAATACTCCAGCGCAGCTCTCCGTCTGCACCGAACGCTTTGAGTAGCCCATCGCTAATGAGATAAACTGTGCCATCCGGACCGATGGCAAAGTCTTGGACGTAACGATCCAGTTCACACTGCCAGCGCAGGCCTACGCCAATCTTCCATGCCGTGAACCATTCAACGCCTGACCAGAAGTTCAAGTCACGCCAGTACAAGGTGTCATCCGGTCCGACCGCCAAGTCATAGTAATCCGCCCCAGGCCGGGTGAAGGTGAAGGTTCGCCGCCCTTGGGTGTTGTAACCGCAAAGCACATCCAGGCTTTCCTGCACCACCAACGTGCCGTCGCTGAGAAACACCGCGGGTGTTGAGGTAGTTACCTGCTGCGCCACCGCCCAGCGCTGCATCCCGCCGGGATCGAGGCAATACAACATGCCATGGCCTGCGAGATAACAGGCGTCATCAGGACCCAAAGCAATGAACTCGCAGCCATTTGCGAACTGCACCGACCACTTGGTGATGCCTGCGGGTGTCGCGGCATTCAGGAAACTTAAACGCTCATGCGACTCGTTATAAGCCGAGGACCAGTAGTAAAGGGTGTCATCGCAACCCAGGCCCAGCACGCCGTTTTGCTCTGGCCTGACATATCGTAGCGTCCCGTCCGCATTGTATACATTGAATTGATATTCGCCATCAGATTGCCGCGACTTGTAGCCGTAAACAAGTTGGCTGAAATAAAGCGCTCCCTTGCTATCGATCAGCGTCGGACCAAGGGGAATCATAGGTAACGCCCACTCCTGCGTGCATGCAGTTGGCCCAGTGTATTCGCTGCGGTTGCTGCGCTGCGCGTCGCCGCGCTCATAGCGCCAGCCGCCCTCGACAACCTCGCTGGCCGAGCCCATGCCCAGCCTGTTCAGCACCGCCGCGTCCCCGCCGGACACCGCGACCAGCACGTACAGCTCGCTGAACTCCGTCACGTACAGGTTCCAGCCGGCAAGCTTGAGCCCGGCGGAATCAGCGGCGCTGCGCCAGCTCCAGCGGTCGTGCTTGAAGTCCGGCACCGCCAGCCACAGCTGCCCCTCCCCCGGCGCGCTCTCCCAGTCGAACGCGAGCTGGCCGTTGGGTAAGATCGCGCTGAGGTCCAGCCGGTAGATCGCGTAGGCCAGGCCATCAATGCCGGGCAGATCCGCGTTGGGCGTGAACCGTGCCACCGATCCCGCCACCGCGGCGCGCTGGTGCGGCCAGGCCGCCTCATACTGCGCCCCGCTCACACTTTCCCCGAAGGCCGCGCCCTCCAGCGCGCGCAGCGCTTTCGGCGCGATTAGCCCCGCCGCTTCCGCTTCGCCGGCAACCGGCGGAGTCTTCGCCTCAGCGATGGAATTCTGCGCGGACGCAATGTCTGCACCCCCGCCGCCGCACGCCGCCGCCAGCAGGCTCACGGCTAGCGCCACCAGCGCCATCAGTGTTGAACTTGCAGTTTGCCAAGGCCCGTCTATCTGTTCCCGTGCCATCTTGCACCCCCTGCCATTCTCGCCGGTATCTCACTGGCAAGCTTACGCTTGCTTCCACATAGTTATAGCTGGACCCGGCGTTTCAATAAATACACACTTCGCGCGCAGTTTCAGGGGCACAGTCTACGGCGCCGCCCGTCCCAACCGGCATAAACCGCGCCGGTCGCGGCGGGCATAAATTTATTCCGCCGGTATAATATGGTGTAGTAGTTTGCTTGTTTGTGAATTTGTTAAAGGAAAAAATCATGGGTAGCGCAGGGATTCATCCTAGATTAGTCAACGCCAGGCGGTTGGCCAGCGCAGGTTGCCTGCTGGCTGGCTTATGCCTATGCGCCGCTTGCGCCAGTGCCCGCCCGGCGGTTGGCTCGCTCGCGCCGCCAATCCCGCCGCCGCTGTCCCAGCTCCCGGCGTTAAGCGACATTCCGGCGCATCAAACCGCGGCGGTCAATGTGATCAATCCGGCCGTACCCGCGGCGGGCGCGCAGATGGTCTCCGCGGGGGTAACTCTCGGCGGCACCACCACCGCTACAGCCGGCGCCGATTCACTGGAATATGTGATCTACGCTTTGGGGCCATACGATGCCACCACGCAACCCCGTTACATCTTGCTCGATCTCGCAGGCGGCTCCGGCACGGCCTGGGCGGCGGTGAGCAACTACACCAAAGGCAGCTGGGAGTGGGTACAGCTGAACGAGCCAGTCTCAGCGGCGGTCTGGTTGCCGATCCCGCGCGCGCAGGCTTTCCGCAGCAGCGACGGGATGATGTTCGTGGCCCTCGCGGTCTACGACGGAGCGAAGCTGAGCTTCAGCGGCGGCACCTTTATCGAGGATCCGCCGTTCAACTTCAGCGCGCAGTACCGCCGGATCGCCACCGAGGACAGCCTCGGCGAAGGCAACCTCGAACTTGTTGCGCTCAGCGGCGACGGGCAGAAGGTCATCACCTGCAACTTCTGGGAGTTCAACGGGCTGGTCCACACGATGGATGCCAGCGGCGGCAACGTGATCGAAGCCGCGCTGCCGGGCACGGCGTATGCGATCTACAGCTTGTGCGTGAACCACGACGGGTCGCGCGCGTTCTTAACGGATCAATTCTCATCCATCTATAAAGTGGAAGGCGCCACCGCCACCCGGCTCTGGGTGTTTGAAGGCATCAGCCAGTATGTCGATGCGCCGCTGTGCTGCGATGCAGCCGGGGATTATGTTTACTTCTCCGGCTCGCACAGCGGCGGTATCTCGGATCACGACCTCTGGCGCGCTTCGCAAACAGGCGCGCTGGAAAAGCTGGTTGACGACGATGCAGTCCATGCCGGGACGCTGACGGCGTTGAGTCTCGGCACGCCATACGTTTCCGGCGATGGCGGGGTGCTCGCGTTCGATGCCTACTATGCGGAGAACGACACGAACGAACTGTACGTATTAGATCACGGCACCGTGCGCCAGTTGACGAATCACGCCGACGGTTCGCGTTCGCTGCCCCGGGCGGTCAGCGGCGACGGCTCGACCATCGTGTTCTCGCGGACGAACTGGGACGGCCCAAATTCGCTGTACGCGATTGCCCCGGACGGCACAGGCCTGACGGACCTTGGCCCGCTGTCGTACAACTACCAGGGCGGCGTGCTGACTGACAATGGCAACACCTTCTTCTTCGCGGACAAGGACAACCTCAGCGGCGTCCTGCTCAACACGGCCACCGCGGCGCGCTTCCAGCTCGCTACCAGCTATCCCATCTCGCTGAGCGCGCTCGAACCGCTCTCGATGAGCGCCGACGGCAGCCGGCTGTGCCAGCGCCACGACGCGTTCGGGGTCTACGGCATCCAGATCGCAGACCTAAACCCGGCGCAGCCGGCGGGGACTGTGCCACTGGCCGGGCCGCTCCTCTTCAGCCCGCCGCAGATGGTGCGCACCTATCCCACGCTGGGCGTGGTGGTCGAAGTGGCCGTGAGCGATCCGCAGGGCGTGAGCACCATCACCGGGATTGGCCTCAGCGAATTGCTGGACGGGCGTGAGATCGGCTTGTCCGAATCCTTGCCGCTGTTTTGGGAGCTGGCGCTGAACGACAAGGGCCAGCTGGGCGACCGGGTCGCCGGCGACGGCATCTTCACCTCAGTCCCCAGCACGGCCGGCGCCTTGCTGAACACCGTGGATGAAATGACCGTGCGCATCGCCGTCCAGGACGAGGATTACAACGTCTTCTTCGCCGACACGGTGCTGCAGATCATCGGCGTGCCGGCGGCAAGCGAGTAAGCAGCCGCGGACGGGCCGCCCTGGGATCACGCTAGCCCGCGAGCGCCTGGTTCAGCGCGAGCAAGCGGGCGATCCGCCGCACCTGGCGTTGAAGCTTGGCCTGGCGTGCAAGCTGGCACTCCCATACAACAATGACGCGCCAGCCTTGCTGCCTCAGCAGCCGGTCATTGCGGCGATCACGCTGGCGATTATGTTCCAGCTTTGGCTGCCAGTATTCTAAGCGGCTTTTAGGTAAGTGGCCGTCGTGGCAAGTATGGCCGTGCCAAAAGCAGCCTCGAACTTGGATTGCTGTGCGATGCTTCGGCAGTACGATATCAGGCTTGCCAGGCAATGTTGCCACGTGCAAACGGTAACGGTAGCCAAGTGCGAACAGCGCCTTACGTAGCATTACTTCAGGCTTGGTATCCTTCGAGCGAATCTGCCGCATCACCTCAGACCGCTGCGCAGGCGTGAATACATCAGGCATCGTGATTAAGCAGCTCTTTTACCTTCGCGGGGTATTTCCTCAGCAGCCAGGCTAGCACTTCAAGCTGATCCGGAGTCGCGGCGCGCCTGATCTGCACGAGCAGCTTGTGCGCTGTTGGCCGGTCGAGCGTCAGGTTCGACGCCCCTTCGTTGCAGACAGAGCATAAGGCGCGAAGGTTGCTTGGATCATCCGTGCCACCGAGTGACTTATCGATGATGTGCCCGATGTGCAGCCGCGTCTTCCTGCTAGGATCGTATGGATGCGGCTCGCTTGCCACTGCCCCGCACATGGCGCAGGTATACCCGTTGCGGTCGAGGACGAATGCGCGGGTTTCTTTGGATATAGCGCGCTCGAATGCCGGCAATGGTTTGATGTCTACAAGCAAGTATTGCCCAGGTTTCAGGTCTTCGCGGTCATTGTTCGTAACGATGTTCATGCCTTCTTCGTTACGCAGTTCACGGACGCGGCGCGCCCATTCCGTGATTCCGCCAGCAGCTTCACGGAGGTCGTAACTGCCAAGCACTTCTCCCACGTGCGCGAGGAAGTATTCACGGAGTTTTCCCCTGGCTCCAACTTTCTTTGTCATCCCTTATCCAACCTTGCGCAAGACCGATTGCTTGCTCAAAACATTCGCCACTGCCTCTCCCACCGCCCTAGCCAATGGCGGTGGAAAAGCGTTGCCGATTTGGCGGTAGGCCTGGGTTTTACGCCCGGCGAACTCCCAGCAGTCGGGGAAGCCTTGCAGCCGCGCCACCATGCGCGCAGTCAGCTTGGGCAGCCCCGCGAATCCCGGCACCGGCGCGCTGTCCGCGATGCCGTGCCCGTCCACCCCGAGTGCGGCCCAGGCGCGCTTAGCCCGCGTCGGGCCAAGGTCCGGCCCGCCGTGCTTCTTCGAGCCGCCGACGATGGTAGGCGCGATGCCGCCCGCCGCCGCAGCCCAAGCCGCCGCGTCTTCCCAGCCACACGCCGCCATGAGTTCCATCAGCGCTTCCCCCACTGTAGGCGGCTTTGCGTGCCCGCCCGCCGGGAACGCGAACTTCTGCGCCAGCCCTTGCTCAAGCGCCACGAATGCCACGCGCGGCCTGAGCTGCGGCACGCCGAAATCGCTTGCGTTGAGAAGCGCCCAATGCGTTGTGTAACCGAGTACTCGAATCCCGCTGTCGAACCATTCGCGGAATCCCGCGAACTTCGGGTCGAGCAGGCCGCGCACGTTCTCGATCAGCACAGCACGCGGTTGCACTTCGCTGATGATGCGCAGGGCGTGCGGGAACATGTTGCGCTCGTCAGCCTCGCCCAGCTTCTTGCCCGCGATGGAGAATGGCGGGCATGGCAAGCCGCCGGCGACAAGGTCAATCCCGTGGTACGGCCGGCCGTCGAACTCCTCCAGCCCGCCCTCGATCACATTCCACTGCGGGCGGTTTAGGCGTAGTGTCTCGCAGGCCCAGTGGTCGTTGTCCACTAACGCGACATGCTCAAAGCCAGCCTGTTCCAGGCCCAGGGCTTGGCCTCCGCCACCAGCGCACAGTTCGATTGAAGTAAGCCAGCTCATATGCTACACATTAGTCTACCCTACTCCCATTCAATCGTGGCCGGGGGTTTGCTCGTGATGTCGAGGCAGACGCGGTTGATGCCGGGGATTTCGTTGACGATGCGGTTGCTGATCAGCTCCAGGTTCTTCGCGGGAATCTTGCTCCAGTCCGCCGTCATCGCGTCCTGGCTCGACACGGCGCGGATCACCAGCGGGTAGCCGTAGGTGCGCTGGTCGCCCATCACGCCCACCGTCTTGACGCAGGGCAGTACGGCGAAGTACTGCCAGGGCCGCTCCATCTCCGCCATCTCGATCTCGTCGCGCACGATCTTGTCCGCCGCGCGTAAAAGCTCCAGGCGCTCGTCCGTCACCTCGCCGATGATGCGGATCGCCAAGCCGGGGCCGGGGAAGGGCTGGCGGTAGACCAGCGGGCGCGGCAGCCTGAGCTCCAGCCCGAGCTGGCGCACCTCGTCCTTGAACAGGTCGCGCAGCGGCTCGATCAGCTTGAGCTTCATCCGCGCGGGCAGGCCGCCGACGTTGTGGTGCGTCTTGATCACGTGCGTGTGCAGGCCGATCCCGCTGGACTCGATCACGTCGGGATAGAGCGTGCCCTGGGCCAGCCAGCCCACGTTGTCGAGCGCCTTGCTCTCCTCCTCGAACACGGCGATGAACTCGTGCCCGATGATCTTGCGCTTCTCCTCGGGGTCCTCAACGCCCGCCAGCTTGGTCAGGAAGCGCTCCTTGGCGTAGATGCGGTGCAGCTTGCTGGTGAAGTGGCCGTCCCAGGCCTCCACCACCTTGTCGCCCTCGTCCTGGCGCAGGAAGCCGTGGTCGACGAAGATGGAGTGCAGGCGCTGGCCGACGGCGCGGTCGACGATCGCCGCGGTGCACAGGCTGTCCACCCCGCCCGAGACGGCGCAGATCACGTCGCCGCCGCCGTCGCAGCGGTGGCGGATGTCCTCCACGCTCATGTCGATGAAGTTGCCCATCGTCCAGTCGCCCTTGGCCGAGCAGCCGTCCACGACGAAGTTGCGCAGCAGGTCGATGCCCCACGGCGTGTGGGTCACTTCGGGATGGAACTGCACGGCGTAGCGCCCGCGCGCGCGATCCTCGAAGGCGGCGACCGGGGTGGCGCCGGTGTGGGCGGTGACCAGCGCGCCCTCCGGCGCGGCAGCCAAGCTGTCGCCGTGGCTCATCCAGCAGATCAAGTTCGGGTTCAAACCCTTGAACAGCAGCGAGTCCTCGCGGTGGTCCACCCACAGCTCGGTCTTGCCGAACTCGGAGCGCACGGCGTCCTCGATGGTGCAGCCCGCCAGCTTGCCCAGCAGTTGCAGGCCGTAGCAGATGCCGAGCACGGGGATGCCGAGGTCGAGGATGCCGGGGTCGATGGTGGGGCTGCCGAAGCGGTAGACGGAGTTGGGCCCGCCGGAGAGAATCAGGCCGATGACGCTTTTGCGCGCGCGCAGCTCGTCCACGGTGATGGTGTTGGCGATGATTTCGCTGTAGACGTTGAGCTCGCGGATGCGGCGTGCGATGAGCTGGGTGTACTGCGAACCCAGGTCGAGAATGAGAATTGTCTCAAAATTGCCGGCGGGGGGCGTAACCATAACGCATTATACAGCCAGCCGCGCCACGCCGTGAACCCCGCGGGCGCGCGTGTTTTGCGCTAGAGCACCGGCACAGACGCCAGGCCGGGGCAACCGTTCGCCGGTTCGCAGTACAAGCCAGCCCGGCGCTTACTCAAACACCAACTGCAATATCTGCAGCTCAGCCTGAGCCGCCGGGCCTTCCAGCTCCGCGCTGCCGGGGCAGACGTAAAAGCGATCAGAGGTCCGGCAGTAAAACGCTCGCGCCAGCCCGGCGGGCGCTTCGTACAGCACTTGCTCGCTGTCGCGCCCCACGTCCAGCAGCCTGATCCCGCCGTCGCGCCACTCCACCCCGCTGGACACCCCGCCGTTTCCGTCAGCTTCTTCCACCCGTGTCAGCTTGCCGAGCATCAGCGTCAGCCAGTAGCCCGGCGCGAGCTGCTCCAGGCCGGTGATCGTCGGGCCGTCGAACTGGTGCAGGTACGGCGGCTGGCCGGCGCGGGTAATGGCGATGGCGGAGCTGCCGCAGCCGATGATGGCGCCGTTGGCTTGGCGCAGTTCCGTGGCCTGGGACGGCCAGGGCACGCTGGCGGACGGCTTGAGGGTCTCCCGCTCCAGCAGGTACAAGGTGCGCTCCCACATCGCGGTGGCCGCCAGGCCGCCCTCGTCCGTCAGCAGCAATTTTGCCGGAATGAAGTCTAAGTCCGCTAGCTTGGCGGTGGCCTGCCAGCTGGACCGGCCAGGTTTGAAACGCAGGCACGCCAGCTGCTGGGCTTGCGGCAGCGCGATGTACAGTTCCAAGCCGTCCGCGCTCCAGGCGTAGTCGCCCAGTTGCGGAACCCCCGGGCCGCCGTCCCCGCCGTACTCCCCGTCCGCGCCTTCCGCGCTTGACGCTTGTGGGGCGGCAACCGGCTCCGGCGCCCAGGTGGCGAGCACCCGGCCTAGCTTAGCCTGGTCGTGAAGGGCCAGCCGGCTTTGCCCGATCACCAGCAAGACATCCTGGCCCGCCACCCGCTTGGCGGCCAGCCCGTAGTATTCCTCGCTGGGAAGCTCCTCCAGCACCTTACCGCTGGCGGCATCAAGCACGGTGAGGTTGAGCGGGCCGGGCGTGCAGGTCCCTTCGCCCGAACTGGCGGCGAACAGCCGGGTGCCGTCGCTGCTGAGCTCCAGTTGGTAGGCGGTCGCTTCCTTGTTCGAACCCTCGCGCTCGCAGCCGTGGTGGTAACTGCCCAGGTGCGCGGACCACAGCAGCTCATGGCCGGGCAGCGCAAAACAATGCAGCCCGGCCCCGCTGGCCTCCGAACTGAGGTAGAGCCTGCCGCCCAGCTCCTGCGCCACGGCGAGGGTCCCCGCGGCGCCAGGGATGGGCAGGCGCCCCGTCTCTTTAAACCGCGGCGTGCCCGGCGGCAGCGCGGGCAGCAGATAGCCCGGCGGCGGCTCAGCCGGGACCGTTGCGGCGCTTTGCGGCGTTCCGGCGCTGCCCCGCGTTTGCCAGACGAGTACGACAGCGGCGGCCAGGGCCAGCGCGGCGCATAGCGCGATGGCCATAACGTTAGGTCTCAAGCCATGCTTCCCCATTACTCCTCCCTGTGCCAGCGGCTTAATGCTAGCACGCTGAATGGACCATGGCTCTAGTTATATGTTCCTAGTAAGACGGGCCGGGACAAGGCCCGGCCCCTACGGGGCTTGGCAGACTATGGATTAATTCGTAGGGGCGGGGTTTTATCCCCGCCCGTCTTGTCTGCGGATTGCGGTCTGTTTGCCGCGCGTTACTGCGCCGTGAAGGTGTGGGGCCAAGCCAGCGCGCCGCTGGATTGCGCCTGGTTCTCCTCGCCGGCGGGCGCGCTCTTGCGCACCGCCACGCGCACGGTCAGGCTTTCGCGCAAGGGCAGGCACTGCTCGCCGTCGAGGGTGCAGACGATGCAGCTCGCCTCCAGCGGGATCGCCAGCGATCCTTCCGCTGCGGAGTCCTTCAGTTTGATCGGGAGGCTCACCGTGATGCGCCCGACATGCGGCTTGAGTGCGAACTCCCAGGTGTCCTTTTCCACCGTGAAGCCGGCTTTCTTCAACTGTTCGGGGTCGAATTGCAGCGTCAGCGGCAGCATCTCGTTGAACGCGTAGTCCTCCGGCGCGCTAAAGGTCATGGCCAGCGTGACCTGTGCCCCGGGCTTGAAGCTGGGCGGGGCCTTTTTCGCCTGTTGCGGCCCCACATTGTCGGCCAGCGCGCCGCCCGCCGTAAGCGCCAGCGCGCCAAGCGCCATCAGCACAATCACCAGTCGCTTCATCCAGCTTCTCCCGAGCATCGGCATACCCTGCATAGTATCCCCCGGACGTGGAAATAGTGTAGCAGGTTCATTTTCGCAGGCCCTAAACCCCGGCGGTATACTGGACTGTATGGGACAGGATTCACGCGATTGTGCCGGGCCAGCGGGGCCGGGAAAGCCCAGGTGCACGCATCGCGACGGTATGAACGAGGCGCAGCTTAGCCTCGGACGGCACCCGCGGGACGGGCGCGACGCGCAGGACATCAGCTCGCCCACGTTGGATCTCGGCGAAATGCACGAATACGTGAACGCGCAGGAAGAGCGGTACTGGCAGGCTATGGAGCGCGCGTTCGCCAACCAGGACGAGGCGCGCTTCACCGAGGATGAGGACCGCCGGATGCATTACGAGGCCAAGCCGGTCTATGTCTGGCTCCCCGGCGGATTCGCCGCGGTGTTCCTGTTCTGGTTCCAGCACTACATCTTCCTGCACCACGCGGACTGGGGCGCGCCGTTCGGAGGGCTTGACGGCTACGTGCGCCTCGGCCTGCTGCTGCTCGGCGGTTACTGCGTCTTCATCGCCTGGCCCTGGCGGCGGCTCAACGGGCAGACCGCCTCTGACCGCGAGGCAGCGAAGCAGCTCCGCGCCGACTTCCACCGCCGCCTGCGGGACCGGATGCGCCGGCGTTGAGCCGCCCGGTAACCCGGCCCGCGTAGCGCAGCCCTAGCGCCAGCACCACTACTCCAGCTCCAGTTCCGCTACTCCAGTTCCGGCGCGGCGAAATGCAACTCCTGGTTGGTGTCGAAATACGCCACCGCGGGCAGGCCGTTCGTCAGCTGGGTGGCCGACAGCAGTTTACCGGCGCCGTTGCCTTCGATTTCCACCAGCGCACCCCAGGCCGTGCCGTCCTGGTCGGTGGACAGCATGAACCGCGCCGTCGAGGAAGCAGTGCCCACGCTCAAAAACGCCCCGCCGGCGAGTTCCAGCAGCGCCAGCGACTCCGTGTCCACGCTGGCGGCCACCGCCAACAGCGCGAACAAACAGAGCCCCGCGGCGCGCAAAGCGAAGACGTGCTTGGTGTGGTTCATGATCCAACTCATCCGCAGTAGCTTAAGAATTCCTGCCAGGAGTATACCATCGAAAATGAGTTTCATTCGCAATAACAGCTAAGCGGCGTTCGACGGCAGACCTACTCATGCTGAAATTACGTACCGGCGGCGTTCACGCACTCGCGCCGGTGCAGGCCACGCTCGCGCCGGTCTCGATGCTGCGCAGCGCGGCGCGGCAGACCTGCAGCGCGTAGATGCTGTCCTCCGCCCCGCACACCGGCGGCTGCCCGGCCATCACGCTTTGCACCACGCTGGCCAGCTCGTTTTTGAGCGGCTCGCCGGGTGGCACAGCGCGCAGCCCGCCCAGAAGGTTCGCGCCGTCGGGGTTGTCCTCGTACACCAAGATGATCTGGTTCACCAAATCGCACAACGCGAAATGCTCCGTGCGAACGCGGTAGGGCGCGAGCCAGCTCGTCTCGATGATGCCGGTGTGGCCGCTGGGGAACGCCATTTGCAGCACGGCGTGGTCCTCGTGGTTGTGCAGGCGCTGCGTCGCGGTGGCGAACACGCTGAGCGCGCGCTGGCCCAGCAGGTAGCTGATCAGGTCCACGTCGTGGGTGCCGAGATCGAGCACGATGCCCGTGTCGAGGCTGCGCCCGTGGTAGGGTCCGACGCGCAGGTTGTTCACCGTCAGCACCTCGCCCAGCTCGCCGGTGTCGATGATGCGCTTCAGCTCCATCACCGCCGGGTTGAAGCGCTCGATGTGGCCCACGGCGATACTGCGCCCGGCGGCTCTGGCGCGCTGCTGCAGCTCGCGCGCGCGGGCCAGGTCGTCGGTGATCGGCTTTTCGATCAACAGGTGGCAGCCCGCCTCCAGCGCGTCGCAGGCGAGCTGGTAATGCTGCGTCGTCGGCGCGGCGATGGTGACGAGCTGCGGCCCGCAGTCGAGCAGCGCGTGATGGTCGGCGAAGTATCGCGCACCGTGCTTGTGCGCCAGCTCGGCTTTGGCCGGGTCGGGATCGGCGACGCCCAGCAGCTCGCACTGCGGCAGGTCGCTGTAGACACGCACATGGTGCCGGCCCATGCTCCCGGCGCCGATAACTCCAACCTTGAGCATGGCGCGATTATACAAGGCGGCACAGCCGGGCGCGGAATGGACGTAAGCCAGGGTTCTTGCGCCAGCCCCCCGTTTACTTAAGGCGCTTTAGCCGCGCGGCGCCGTCCGGCAGGCGGCCGATGTAATAACGGTACGTCTGCGCGCGGGCGAAGTCGGCCTGCTCGCAAGCCAAGGCGTGCATGTCGCTTAAGTAGTCCCAGGCCGCCTCCGCGTCCCCCGCGCCCAGCAGTTCCTCCGCGCGCTCGTCGCGGAACAGAGGCGCGCCCTGGGCCGCCGCGGCGGGCGGTGCGCCGAACACCGTGCCGCCGCTGGCCTCCGCCTCGGCCAGGTAGTGCTCGCGCTCGATGGAGCCCATCATGTTGAATTTGCGCCGCATTTCGCGCAGGTTCGACCGTTCAGCCTCGCGCGCCTGGTCGCGCCGTCCCTCGCCCAGCGCTTTCACGAGCAGCAGGCCGTAGTACAGCGGCACTCCCAGCGGCGGGCAGACGAAGGCGAGGCTGCCCCAGACCCAGCCATTGCCGATGCGCATCTCGCTGTCCACGCCGATCCATAGCCCGGCGACGGGCATGGCGAGCAGGTAGGTGATTTGCAGCGGCGCGAAGTTGAAGAGCAGCGCGAGCATGCTTACCCCCAAAGCTGAGACTATTCCCCACGGGTAAAGCTTACCGCGCGGGGGATTCTGATTTCCGCTGACAACTGGCGATTAGCCACACTTTTCAAATTGCAGCGCATAACTCTTGCATACTATACGCATGTATGCTATATTAGCGTTATCTCGAATGAACACGGAGTGACGGGATGGATGACATGAAGCCGAGGATTGTCGATCTGCCGGAATTCACGGTGGTGGGCCTAGAGCTCGTCTGCCAGATGAGCGATGTGCCGAAGATTCCGGGGCTGTGGGAGCAGTTCATATCGCGGATGGGCGAGCTGGCCGGGATGCGCGAGGTCTGGGGCGTGTGCCTGCCGGTGGCCGGCGATCCCCACGCTTTCCGCTATCTCGCCTGCGCCGCGGTGGCGGACGGAACGGCGGCGCCCGCTGGGATGGTGGCCGCGCGGGTGCCCGCGGCAAAGTACGCGGTGTTTCCGTTCAAGGGCCAGCCGCAGCAGATGAGCCAGGTGTTTAACGATATCTACTCGCGGCGGCTGGCGGCGGCGGGGCTGAACGCGGATCACAGCGCGCCATGCCTGGAGCTGTACCCGGAGGACTGCCATGATGAGGCGACCGGCGAGATGCAAGCGGAGCTGTACGTGGCGGTGAAGTAACCGCGCTTGTGGCGCAACATCGGTATCGCCGCTGCGGTACATCGTTAACATGGCCTTCGATAATCTGAACAAAGGCGGGATATACCTGTCTTAGGTTCGCTTTGTAAAGAATCAGATAAGGAGTACTTTTTAATGCTGCGTATTTCCACGATGTTAATGATCTGTGTGCTCGCGCTGGCGCTGGGCGCCCAGGCGGCGCTGGCCTGCGACACCTGCGGGTGTAAGGACAAGGCGGCGGCGGGCGCGAGCTGCGAGAACTGCCCCCAGGGCGGCGACTGCAAGGACTGCCCGAACAAGAGCCAGTGCGCGGACTGCCCGCCAGGCGGTAAATGCGAGGTTTGCGCCAAGGCTGAGGGCGGCGCTTGCACGGATTGCGCCAAGGCGGAAGGCGGCAAGTGCGAGCAGTGCACCCAGCTCACCATGGCCAGCGCGCCCGCCGGCGCGGAGGAGCAGGCCCCAACCCCCGCGGCCCCCGCTTGCGAGGCGTGCGCGGCCAGCCCGGTGGGGATGTGCGTGGACTGCACCATCCAGATGATGGTAGGGTCGATGCCGTGCATGGCCTGCGGCAGCACCGAGATGTGCGAGCATAACCAGGCCCTGGTGGCGCAGGCCCAGAGCACGGTC
>CAYXMN010000052.1:8049-15876 GCA_964465955.1 uncultured Planctomycetales bacterium | reverse complement strand
AGCGGAATGTACTTGCGCATGATTCCCAGTATAAAGCAAAAGCCCCGGCGCACCGGGGCTTTGTTTAAACTTTATTGGCAGCCGGCGGTTATTCCGCTTCGAGCTGGTTGAACATATACAGTTCGATATACCGGCGCTTCTCGAGCGGCTCAACTTCAATGAGGCTTGGCTTGCCCGAAATATCCGTCACGCGGGTGTTGTAGAAGAACTCCATCGTGACGACGAGGCCGGGATAGCGCATGCCGAACTGGCCGTCATAGGGCCAGAACAGCTGCAACGCCTGCTGCTGCGACATGTACTGCCAGTGTGTGAACGGCGGGCGCTCGATACCGAAGATCACGTTTTCTTCATAATCAAACCAGTACCGGGCGGTAAGGCCCATGCTGCCCCAGCTTTTGAACTCGGTCAGCTCTTCCTCGCTGCGTTCGTCCCATTCCATGTTCCATTCGGCGACACCCGCGGCGTCAATCACCGCAACCTTGCGGGTGCCGATGGTGCGGAAATCGACAACACGGTACATGAACCGCGTCATCACCGGCTCATCGCGCGGCAAGCCCGGCACATGAATCGGGAAGGTATGGAACCAAATATCTTCTTTATAGACCGGGTAATCCGGCAGATACAGCAGATGGGTCCATTCGAAGATGTGGCTGATGTTGACGTCAATGTAACTGCGATCGTCTTCACTATTGCTGACCAGGCGGTTCTTGCTGGCTTCCTCCAGCAATTCCAGCCCGCCGATATTCAGCACTTCGCCGTTTTTGTTGGTGACATAATCCAGATTATTGATTTGAATTGTTTCGAGGTTGACCGAAGACACAGCGCCGCCGGCCGCGCCAGGATCACTGCCGCCGCCGCCGCCGGGGCCGCCGGGGCCGCCGCCTTCCCCACCGCCGCTGCCTGGAGGCCCGCCTTGGGTCGGGATGGAATTGCCGGGCAGGTTAAGCTCGCCAATGAAGCCAGCAGAGTTGGGGGCCATACCGCCACCGCCACCGCCGGGGCCGCCGCCTTCACCGCCGCCGCCGCCTTCACCGCCGCCGCCTTCGCCGCCGCCGCCGCCGCCGCCTTCACCGCCACCGCCGCTGCCGCCGCCATCCTCAGGCAGGCTGGGCCACGGCGAACCGCCGAAGCGCGGGTCGTTACGGTCGTTGCCGAAGGAAGAAGGCAAGGCGCGGACGTTGTACTCGTAGAAGGTCACCGCATGGCGGTTGAGACCGTGCAGCGACTCGGTCACTTTGTCCCGGTAGACCGTGCCAATCATGTATTCGCCGGCGGCTAACTCATCCTTGATGCCTGGCGAAACACTGGCGCCGATCATGATCAGCTGGAACATGTAACGAGTGGCGGTCCCTTCCTCGGGGTTGAACGACAGCTGGATTGCCGAGTCTTCGACAGCCAGCGCCGGGGCTTGCCACCAGACCGCCAGCACTATGGCTAGCGCTACGCAAATGCTCCACCGCAGGAAAGATCCCATATCACCACCTCATGGGCGCCGATGGCCCGTGTTACCCGCTGCTACCTAGACTCGCCGCGGAAAGCTCTTGTTGCTGTCAAAGGTAAGTGGAGCTGAGGGGATTCGAACCCCTGGCCCTCTGTCTGCCAGACAGATGCGCTACCACTGCGCCACAGCCCCACACTAAACAAATTTCAACTCAACCTCCCGGCCCCCGGCCCATAGCTCTTCTAAGCGGTAGAAGTCCCTCAGCCGCTGCAAAAAGATGTGGACCACGAACACGCCGTAATCGACGAGTATCCAATCGCCGCTACGCTGCCCGTTGAGACCGTCTGGCATTATATCATAGCGGGCCAGCGTATCTATAAGGTGCTGGGCCAGGGCTTGGTTGTGGATCTCAGTCTGGCCGGTAGCGATGATCAGGTAGTCCAGATAATCGATCTGGTTGGTCACATCCAGCACCAGCAGGCCTTCGCCCTTTTTCTCGTCCAGCGCACCGGCGGCCAGCGCCAACACATCCTCGATTTCAAGATCGGCATCCACCGGCGGGCGTGCCGCGGGTAGTGCGTTTTTCAAAGCAGACATAACCCTCCATGCGGGTGAGCGAAATTATTGTGCAGTTCCCTGAACACCACGTCATATTTTACAGTAGGGATTGCGCAAATGCTGTGCTACCCGCCGATCAGCCCCAGCAGCTCCAGGTTGAAGGTCTCGGCGATCAGCGCGTCCACCGGCACCGGGAAGATGAAGCGCCGCTCGCCCTCGGGCAGCTTCTGCAGGCGGTCAATCTCTTTATGCGCATCGCGGGTGAAGTCCCAGCCGATGAAGAACCCGGCGTGGCGCTGGTCGCGGCCCAGGCAGTGCGCGAAGTAGTCGATCTCCGGGCGGCCCACCTTGTCCGTGTTCTTGACCTGGATCGGCAGGTAGGCCTGGCGCTCGCCGCGCAGCCCGGCGGCCTCCATCAGCGGCAAGTCGCCGCGCTTCACCGGCAGGCTCACCTTGTCCGCCAGGTAGATGCGCCCGTCCAGGCCGAGATCGCCCACCTTGGCGCGGTTCGTCTGCGCGTAGATGTTGTGCCCGTGGTGACGCAGCACCTCGCCGAGCTGCAGCACGGCCCAGTTTTCGAACTCGAAGCCGGGCAGCGCGCGCAGCTGCTCCCGCGAGCGCGGCAGGTTGGAGAAGCGGAAGTATGCCTCGCCGGCGGGCTTGTCCCAGCTGTCCGCCACTTCCTGCGCGCCCAGGCTCGGCGAGGCCACCCGCATCCCGCAGACTTCAGGGTTTTCAAGGCGCGTGCCCATCACGTTGACGCTGGTCGGCGAGATGTCGATGCCCACGAACCGGCGGCCAAGCTGCCGCGCCGCAACTGGTGTACAATGTCGTTTGCGAAGTGCAAAATGGCAGAGATCAACATTACCCAAGCCGAAGCAGAAACACTGCTCACTCTAGAAAAGCATAGAGTAGATGAGCGTGTTTGGACGTACCCAATGCCTGGAACAAAAGTAGAAATCCCTCTAGTAAGTCTATCAAATAGAGAGGATTTTATACTTGACCTTAGTCGGCAAAGAATTGATATCTCAAAAGTAAAATACCAGAATCGTGCTCGTAAAGCTGTCGTATTAGCACGTCTGGATTTAGGCGGTAAACCTCACACGAATCCGATCGATCTTGTACAACCGCCTCCTTTGCTGACCTATTATAGCCTCGAAACCTATTGTGGTAAGGAGATTCCAAGTCCGCATTTACATTTATATGTAGAGGGTTATGGCGATAAATGGGCTTTTCCATTGGACTCATCATTGTTTACCTGTCCTAGCGATGTAAAGGTTACGCTCAATCAGTTTATGGATTTCTGTAAGATCACAAAATCACCGCACATTCAGTGGACGGTGTTGCCATGATGAATGAGATGCATGATTTAATAGAGAGTTACTTTTCATGGTTGAAGGACAAGACAATCCTCCGACAAATGGACGATTGGGTGGGAATTACCACACCACATTTGGACAGACATAACGATCACATCCAGATTTATGCACGCATGGATAATGGGAAGATTATTATTTCAGACGATGGTTATACTATTACTGACCTCGAACAATCAGGATGCAGACTAGATAGTCCAAAGAGACAAAAGCTACTTAACATAGCTTTGAACGGATTTGGGGTTAAGCTAATAGGGGAAGAGCTTCAAGTACATGCGACACCTGATGACTTCCCAAGAAGAAAACATAATCTATTGCAAGCAATGCTGGCGATCAATGACATGTTCTATTTAGCAACTCCATATGTCGCTAGCATTTTTTACGAAGATGTAGTAGACTGGTTGAAGCTTAGTGGTATCAGATTTGTTCCCAATGTCAAGTTTACAGGTAAAAGTGGATTTGATTACTTGTTTAATTTCGCAATACCTGGCTTTCAAGAGAATCCAGAGCGTGTTTTGCAATTGATCAACAACCCAAGCAAGGAATCAGCAACCAAGTTCTTTACGGCATGGTTTGATACGAGGGAGAATCGTCCTCAGGATTCGAAAGCATATGCGCTTCTCAATGATACAGATAGGCCTGTTCCGACTGCAGTTAGAGAAGCCCTAAGTAGCTACGATATCATGCCTGTAGTATGGTCAGAACGCGAATCTGTCAGAGCTGAACTAGCTGCATAGAGCACTAGCGGTCTTCGAAGGCGCGCTTCTCCTGGGCAGAGCCCCAGAACACCTCGTAGTTGCGGTTGGAGTTGAACGGCGGGTCGATGTAGATCAGGTCAACGCTGTTGGCCGGGAACTGCGCGAGGATGTCGAGGCAGTCGCCGCAGTAGATCGTCTGCGGCGAGAAGTGGACCGGCTCCAGCGAATGCGGCACCGTGCTCATGCGCGGTATTGTAGCGCCCGCAGGCAATTTAGTAGGGGCCGGATTCATCCGGCCCGCAGCCTGACGGGCGGCATGAATGCCGCCCCGACCCGCCCTGCACAGAGTCCGCCGCTCCCCTAGTGGGGCAGGCTGCCAGCTTGCCATCCCGCCCCCGCAGGCAAGCTGCTTGCGCCACCAGTTCGCTAGCCGCCGGCGGCATGGTTTAATACTCGCGCCGTGCGCCTGCGCTTACTGCAATTCTTCCGCTTCGATGCCAACGGCTGGCTGGCCGTGCTGGGCGTCGCGATCGGCGTGGCCAACATCATCGCGCTGATCGGCGTGACCGACACCGCGCGCAGCCAAGCCTTCGCCCTGCTGCGCGATTACGGCGCGCAGACCATCTTCATCAATCCTTACAGCGGCGAGGGCAAGTCGCTGTTCATGCGCGCCAACGCCGGCGCGTTCCTGGACCCGGCATACCTGGACTGGGTGCGCGCCGTGCCGGGGGTGGACGCGGTGGCCGGCGTGCAGATGCTGCCGGGGCATGCCAGCGCGGGGGGCGGCGAGCGCGTGTACGTCACGGTGGAAGGCGCGCAGCCGGCCTATCCTGACATCCGCGGGCACCACCCCGCCAGCGGGCGCTATATCTCAGCCGCCGACGAAGCGAGCCGCGCGCGGGTCTGCTGCTTGGGCTACACGCTGCCGGGCATGCTGGGGCTCAGCGGTAATCCGCTGGGCGCCGTCGTGGACGTGGATGGCACGGAGTTCACCGTCGTCGGCGTGATGGAGGAGAAGGGCTTTTCCGGTTTCGAGAGCTTCGACCAGCGCGTGTTCATTCCCTTGTCCACCTCGCAGGAGCTCTCCGGGCTGCCGGGGGTGCACAGCGTCCTGGCGCGCGCGGCGGCGGACGCGGACGTGGGCAAGGTCGCCAAGGCCGTAGACGAAGCGCTGCGCCAGCAGGCGGGGCTTGGCGGCGCCGACGAGCCGGAAGCGGAAGTGGCCAGCGTGGAGGAGCTGACCGGCATCCTCGACAGCGCGCTGGATGTGTTCCGCATCTTGCTCGGCGGGGTTAGCCTGATCGCGCTGATTGTCGCGGGCACGGGCATCATGAGCGTGATGCTGATGAGCGTGCTGGGGCGCACGCGCGAGATTGGCGTGCGGCGCGCGGTGGGGGCGAAGCGGCGCGACATCCTCTGGCACTTCCTCGCGGAAGCGCTGCGCCAGTGCGTGATCGGCGCGCTGGGCGGGATCATCCTCGGCCTGGCCGGCGCGCTGGGGTTTTGCTGGGCGATGCAATGGACGCCGCACATCACGCTGAGCACGGTGGGGCTGGCGGTCGGGTTCAGCCTGCTGGCCGGGCTGCTGTTCGGCGGTTACCCGGCGGCCTACGCCGCGCGGCTCAAGCCGATGGATTGCCTGCGGTACGAGTGATGTTGCCGGTCTGGGCATATTAAGGTAGGCGGGACTTTAATCCCGCGATTAGCGCGGCACCCGGACTGAAGTCCGGGCTACCAGCGTGAGTGCACAAACACCCGGACCAAAGCCCGGGCTACCCGGTAGGTCTGTTAATCCACGCGCATCACATGTTACGCTAGCGGAATGCTTGCGCAGTTACAGCAACTTGGTTGGGCGGCGGCGCGTGCGGCGACGGTGGAACTGGGCCAGCGCAGCCTCGGGGCGATCAACGAGGTCGCGCTGGACAGCGTCGATCTGCTGCGCGACGAAGAAGGCGCGGCGTATTACGTGCTGCGCTTTGCCGTGCTCGAGACGGGCATTACACGCATGGTGCCGATGGCTTGGCTGCCGGAGTTCATGGAGAGCGAGCCGGACGTGGAATGGTATGTCGAGACGATGTGCAGTTTCATCATCGAGCAAACGCTGGGCGGCGGCGCGGAACTGCCGGGCGCGGCGGAGGGGGCGGAGCTGGAGTTCGACTGGGACGGCGAGAACGGCGAGGAGGAGTGAATGCAGGTCGGGCGGTTAGAGCTGGGGGCGGCGCTGCGGGCCGCGCTGGAACCGCTGGCGTGGTGCGAGGCGATGTGGGAGGGCGGCAGCGCGGCGTTCGGGCGCGCCGATGTGCACAGCGATCTTGATGTGCAGATCAGCGTGGCGGACGGGCGCGAGGCGGAAGCGTTCGCTGTCGTGGAGGTGGCGCTGGCGGCGATCGCGCCGATCCAGCGGTGTTACGAGCTGCCCCAGCCCGCCTGGCATGGCGCGCAGCAGAAGTTCTACCAGCTCGCAGGCTTGCCCGAGTCGCTGATGGTCGACTTGTGCGTCATCGCGCACACTCAAGCCTGGCACTTTACTGAACGCGAACTGCACGGCGAGCCCGTGGTCTACTTTGATAAAACCGGCGCGGTAAAAGTGACGAACCTCGACCCGGCGGCGCAGCGCGCGGAAATCGCCAAGCGGCTGGCGAACCTGCGCGCGACGTTCCCGATGTTCCAGGTGCTCACGCTGAAAGAACTCGCGCGCGGGCAGGAGCTGGACGCGCTGCACTACTACCTGGGCTACACCCTGCGCCCGCTCACCGAGCTATTGCGCATCCGCCACTGCCCAATGCGCATCATCTTCGGCGCGCGCTACGCGGAAGTGGACCTGCCGCGCGAGGTGTTCGCACGGCTGCGCGCGCTGCACTTCGTGGCGGACGCGGCGGACCTGCGCTTAAAGCACGCGGCGGCTGGGCAGTGGTTCAGCGAGGTGCTGGCGGAAGTGGACGCGCGCGGCGTGGAAGTGTAGGGGCGGCATTCATGCCGCCTGGTGGCGCGGGCCTTAAGTGCCCGCGATGACCGGCGGGCTTAGGACGCCCGTCCCACTACCGAACATGAACATTCCGCCTCCCGCGCGCGACATAGCAGTAAACACACATCGCGCTGTGGAGGACAGCCATGCCGCACACGACACGCACCCGCACTGCCCCGGCCTCGGGCCGCACCGCCTTCGCCCCAGGCCGCGCCATCTTTGCCGCAGGCCGCGCCTGCCTGCTCGGGCTCGCCCTGCTCGCCACTCTGCCCATGCCTGCGCGCGCCGCGGACACGGACGCGGACAATGCCGCGCGCCTCGACGCGATCACGGCGCACGTTACCGATACGGTGATCGTCATTCCCAACAATGAGTTGAAGTTCGAGGATGCCGGGCCGCGCCTACCCATCGAGGACTTACCTGCCGGAACCACCATCGTCATCGCCGCCTATTACTACAGCCTGGTCACCGGTGACTTTGCTGTGAGTCTAGCCGACCTGATGGATCATGGATTTTGGCCATACGATATATACGATCCGCAATATCGCGAGCAGTTCGTGATTGAACCAGGCTTTATCCGTGGCGGTATTCTCAGTGCGCATCCAGACGATCCCGAGTGGCTGGCGGCGATCACCACCGACAGCAGTGTATACGCCGCGCGTCGCGACATCCTCGATGACTTCTACCGGGAATACTTAGCCGTCAATCGGGAGCATGTCGATGAGGCCTTGGCTGCGCTCAAACCGATCGACGCGTTCTGGCAAGTGGATGGCTTGGTCAAGGAAGACG
>CAYXMN010000052.1:0-8039 GCA_964465955.1 uncultured Planctomycetales bacterium | reverse complement strand
GCCCGCTGCGTGCTGGGCTGGGACATCAAGGAAGACGGCGAGCCGGTCGGCAAGGTGGAAGATGCGCCAGTTTCGCGATTCCTAAACATGAGCGTGTTCTCATCTCGAACACCTCCGGCCAATGACCCGTATGACAAAGTGATGGTGCCGATCCTCAATTACGATTACGGGACGTGGCCGCGTGGAGCAAGTAATAATTCGATCAACACCAACTCCGGCTACGACAGCCAGTACCGTGAGCAGTCGCGCAGCGCGCAGGAATACCAGGAATCTGCCGCGCCTAGTGCACCGGAAGGGTAGGCGCGGCGCGGTAGGGGCGGCATTCATGCCGCCCGGTGTCGCGGGCCGGATGAATCCGGCCCCTACTTCGTAGCCGCGCAGGCGTGTTTACAACAGCCGCTGCGGATCGCGATCTTCCGCGCGCGCGTCCTCATCCAGCATGTCGGCGTAGGATTCGAGGGCGGGATGGGGGCAGCCGCAGAGGACGCAGGTCACGCAGTCGATGTCGTTGAGCCGCTCGCAGCGCGGGCATTCCCATTGCGGTAATTGCTGCTCACGCATCGCATTCTCCACATAGATGCTAACGCGCCTGGAGCGTGGATGCAAGTGGGCGTTCAGGAAGCTTGCCTAAAGCTGCTGGGTGGGCGGGGTGGGCGGGGGCGGGGCGTCCTCGGCGAATTCAGCGACATAACGCCGGTAGCGTTCTTCACGCCCGCGGTCGCCTTGTTCGTGCGCCAGGCGCAAGCGCTCCTGGGCTAAGGTCAGGGCGGCGCGACGCAGCCCCTTTCCGCGCATTTCTTCGAGCTGCATGTCCACGCCCTGGGTGCCGAGGTGGCTGGGCATGCGCTCGCGCTGTTGCTTGCGGAAAAAGGCGCGTGTCTGCCGCTCGTCGCGCCTCTCGCGGTCGCGCTCCTGCATTTCCCAAGCCAGCTTCTCCAGCAGCGGCGCGATGTAGAGCCCCACCGCGATGAGGATCACGAACGCCCCGGCAATGTAAAGCAGCAGCGGCAGGTTCATCCCGCTGATATTCTAGCGCGGCGCCTGCCGTTCATGGTCCAAGCGCGCGCAAAGCTCCTCGATGTAGCGCCGGTACAGCGCCTCGGGTTCCGCGCGCCCCTGCAAGTGCATCTCGCGCATCTGCTCGTGCGCCAGCAGCAACGCCTGCTCCAACTCGCCGGCGTGGATCAGCTCCTCAATTCGCAGATCCGCGGTGGTGGTCAGCGTTGCCCGGCGAACGGCGATCTTATCCATGAGCTTAACCACCGACGCGTGCCGCTCTCGATCGAATTGAACTCCCCAGGAATCCGCGAGCCAGAACAGGAAATTACCAAGCCAGATTGCTCCAAAGGCCGAAACGATATAAGCGAGCCCGAAGATTATCAGCAATAATCCAATCAGGCCGAGGTACAGCATTACCGCGGATCCTCCACAGCAATCCAGCGTGCACCTGCGCTGTCCACCACCAGCACGCGCCCCGCGCCGTCCGTCAGCGCGCCAATGCTCCACACCGCGCCCGCCGCCGCGGGCAGCAGGCGCTGCGGGAACGGCGCGCCATCCGGGCCGGGTGTCCCCGCGCCTTCCACGGGATGCGCATTCTCCTCGCGCAGGGTCACCGGCGGCGCGCAGTCTTGTTGTTCGAGCGTCCCGGCCGCGCAGTCGAACTCCCAGCGCTGCCAAGCGCCCGCCTGGTCGTTGTAGACTGCCAGGCGCGCCCGCGGGCCGCTGATTTCCGGCGGTTGCGGATCGAACACCGGGCCGGGATACACGTTGGCCCCCGCGGGGATGCCCTTGAGCTGTGTGCGTTTCAGCACCGTGCCGTCGGACCGGCTGAGGACCAGGAACTCGAACAGCTCATAGTCGTATTGCAAGGACAGCAGCAGCTGGCCGTCTAGGATTGCCCAAAGCTGCGCATCCGCGGCCGGCGCCGCAGGCTGCAACCCCGTAGTCCACAAACACTCGCCTGACCCGGTGTCAACCGCCATCAACCGCGGGGCGTCGCCAAACGGGAAGATTAAATCGTCCGGAGCGCCGGCCTCCAAGATATAAGCAGTAGCGCAAGCGGCGCCTCCCGCCGGGGCCAGTAATACCGCCGCATCATTGCGGTATAGCACGCCGCCGCCGGTACCGAGCAGTTGCACGCCGAGGCCATTGCCCACGACGCTGTCCGCGATTGGCGTTAAGGCGATCAGCGTCCCTTGGGCCAGTTGCGGCACCCAGCCGGGATAGGCGGTTATCTCGCTGGCGGCGCCGATGGCATAGGTCACGGGCGAAAGCTCCGCGGCGCAAGTGGTGATTAAGGCAGGCTGCCCGGTGTAGACAATCTGGTAGGGCAGCGCGCCGGTTGCGGGCACAGGCTGCGCCGGGGTGTCCGGTGCGGCGGTGTAGGCCAGGGCGCCGGCCTGCCACGCGAGCGTTCCTTGAACGCAGGTTTGCCCCGGTGCGCCGCCTGCCAGCGCTGCCGCCTGGCGATCGTGCTGCGCGGGGCAGGCGGCTGCCAGCGCCAGCAACAATCCGCCCAAAGCCGCCCCAATGAGGTTCACCATAAGAGTATAATGGCAGCAGGCATGACCCGTTAAGGAGACCGCGCATGACGCCTTATGGAGAAGTGAACGCGTCAATCCAGCAGGATGAAGGACACATCGGCTTTACAATGCTGCCCGTCGTCGAGCAAGCGGCGATTGAGAGCGCTAAACTGATGGGCAGCGGCGATCGCAACGCCGCGGACCAGGCCGCGACTGAGGCGATGCGCCGGGCGATGGACGACATCGATATCTCCGGTACCATCGTCATTGGCGAGGGCGAGCGCGATGAGGCTCCCATGCTGTTTATCGGCGAGAAGGTGGGCCGGGGTGACAGCGCGCATCCGGTCGATATCGCAGTCGATCCACTGGAAGGGACGAACCTGTGCGCCACTGGCGCGAACAATGCCATCGCTGTGATGGCGGTCAGCGAACCAGGCGGATTGCTGCATGCCCCGGATATTTACATGGAGAAGCTGGTTGTGCCGCCATCCGCGGTCGGCCAGTGCGATCTGGACGCTCCCGTCGCGGAGAATGTGAAGATCGTCGCCCAGTGCCTGGAACGCGATGTGGACGATATGGTGGTGGTCGTGCTCGACCGCCCGCGCCATGAAAAAATCATCACTGAGCTGCGCCAGGTCGGCGCGCGCATTAAGCTGATCGGCGACGGCGACCTGTCCGCCGGGATCACAGCCGCGGTCCGCGGTACGAACGTGCACATGGTCATCGGTACCGGCGGCGCGCCGGAAGGCGTGATTACCGCCGCGGCGATGAAGTGCCTGGGCGGTGAAATCCTGGCGCGGATGGCGCCGAAGGACGATGCCCAGCGCGAACGCTGCCTCAAGATGGGGGTGAACCCGGACAAGGTGATGCGCACCGAAGAGTTAGCGCCGGGCAAGCATATTGTCTTCATTGCGACCGGTGTGACGCGCGGCGATCTGCTCGACGGCGTGCGCTTCTTCGGCAGCGGCGCGCGCGTCTCAAGCCTGCTGATGAAGTATTCCAGCAAGGTGGTACGCTTCGTGGACAGCATTCATATGACGGTGCGGCGCAACGTGCCGATCACGCGGATTTAGTATTTCAAACGGCGCAGGCCGTATCACTTAAAGTGGCAAGGAGCTAAAGCGATGCGGGTTTTTTCAGCGCTGGGCAGCGCACGCAAGGAAGGCAACACCGCGAAAGTACTGGGCTGGGTGGAAGCCGAGCTGCGCGCACGGGGTCATGAGATTGATCGCGTGGACCTCTACGATTTCAACATCCGGCCTTGCACAGGCTGCAACGCCTGCAAGCTCGATCCAGAAGCGCCGGGTTGCATTATCGAGGATGATTGCGACGGTTTGCTGCACCGGCTGCTGGAGGCCGACATCTTCCTGCTGGCCAGCCCGATGTATTACTGGGGGTTCACCGCCCAGGCCAAGGCGCTGCTTGATCGTTGCTACGCGTTCGGCAAGCCCGCCGGGCCGCGTTACTCGCTGATCGACGGCAAGCGGTTCAGCTTTATCATCACAGGGCTGGGCCCGGTGGAAGGCAACCTGGATCTGCTCGTGGCAACTTTCCCGCGCATCATGGCAATGCACCGGACGGTAAACGCCGGCAACTTGATCGTGCCGAATTGCAACCGCCCGGCGGAGATTCCGGCTAGCGTTGAGGAGGAAGCGAAGCAGTTGGCGGCGAAGCTGACGGCTTAGACGGGGCCAAGCCAAAGTTGAGGGCCGGCTTGGCCGGCCCGTAGGAGGAATTGGCGCGGGGGGCGAATCCCGCGGACGTTATTTTGCGACTGCCTGGCCAGGCGGTTGGCGCCGGTTCGGCTCGAGCTCAATGATCTGCGCCTTGCCCACGCCATAGCCGCGGTAATGCGGTTCCTGCAATTTCTCCAGTGCTTGCGTGACTTCCATAATCCGCTTGGCGGCGCTGAGCACATCCTGGGCCAGTTCGGCGCGCTCCTGCTCATCCATCCCCGCTTCGCCCAGCATGTCGGCGGCGGCGATGATGCCGGTCAGCGGGCTATTGATTTCATGGGCGTAGGTAGCGCTGGTGCGGCGCAGCATGGACAACTCCGCCATTTTGAGGTCGGCCTCGTGGACGTGGCTCAACGCTTCCAATTGGTCGGTCACATCGTCAATGACAAGGTGCACGCCTTGCACCTCGCCTTGGTCATTTTTCTCAGGCAGGTAGCAAATGTTATAGCGCCGCGTGCCGCTACCGCAATGCACCGGCACATTGTCATAGCTCGCCGGCTCGCCGGTCAGCGCTTGCTCAAGCTGGGCCTGGATCGTCTCATAATAATCGGGTCCGATGATCTTGTTCAAGGTGGCCCCGATCGCCTGGAGCGGGCTGGTCGCGAACCAGATCAAACCGGTCTGGTTGATATAGCGCACCCGTTGCTGGCGGTCGATACTGATCAGGATTTGCGGCACGCTGTCCGTGACCAGCCGCAGCTGGCGTAATTCGCGGCGGTGCTCCAGCCGCTCCTGGCGCCACTGCTTCAGCAGCGGAATGACCGCGACCCAACCCAGCGCAAGCAGGGCGATGCCCGCGATTTGCAGCGACGTGGCGAGCAGTTGTCCGGCGGCTGCTTCCGAGGCAGGAGCGGCATAGGCGATTTGCTGCCAGGCGGCAAGGTGAATCAGTATGCCGCCGAGGGCGACCGTCACCCAGGCGAAGCGCCGTCCGGTCATCCGCGCCAGCAAAGTGGTCAGCGCAATCAGCGCTAGAAGTCCGCTTAGTGCTATGCTGGCGACAATGGTAAGCATGGTTTCCCTATCTGCCGTGACGCGAAATCCGTCTAGGCAGTTTCACTTACATAGAAATACTAACATGAATATGGAAATGCTAATATAAAACTTTAGTTATACGTGAAGTACTACCCAAGGTGCCTCCTCCCCGGTTTCCGCCTGCGTCATTATACGCTATTGGTCTGTTTCCGCAAAGTAGGCGGTTTGAGTGCCGCAAGGGGCAAGGCGCGCTATAATCCAGCCATATTGGCCTAGGAGGACACGGATGGATACTGCTGGTACGGTACGCTATGAGATGAAGGGAACGCTGCACCAAGTGGTCGAGATGTACTTGGAGCAAGGGCAGCGTGTTTATTCCGAGACCGGCGGCATGGTGTGGATGGATCCGCAAATCGACATCGACACGGCGGCGCCGGACGGCGGCAAGGGGCTGCTCGGCGCTTTGGGCGGGGCGTTTTCGCGCGCGATCGCCGGCGAGAGCCTGTTCCTCAACTTTTTCACCGCGAAGGCCGGGCCGGGGCGCGTCGCCTTCGCCTCCAGCTTCCCAGGGCGCATCCTCGACATCCAGCTCGGGGCGGGGCAAAGCCTGCTGGCGCAGCGCGGCAGCTTTTTATGCGCGCAGGACAGCGTGAGTATCAAGATGGAGTTCACCAAGCGCCTCGGCGCTGGCGCGCTGGGCGGCGAGGGCTTCGTGTTGCAGCGGCTGACCGGGCCGGGGCTGTTGTTCCTCGAGATCGACGGCGAGGTGACGCACATCGACCTCGCGCCGGGCCAGGAGATTCGCGTGGACAGCGGGCACATCGCGGCGATGGAGGAAACGGTCGGCTACGACATCCACTTCCTCGGGCTCAAGAACATCTTCCTGGCGGGCGAGGGCATCGCGCTGGCGAAACTGACCGGGCCGGGGCGCGTCTGGCTGCAGCACATGACGATGCCAGGCCTGGCCGGGCGGCTGATCCCATTCCTGCCGCAGAAGAATTAGAGAACGGGCAAGCGGGTGAATGGCTGGTTGCTGTCAATGATAAAGAATGAGGCTAGGGCGATGCACCCTAGCCTCTGATTTTTAGACGGCGCAAGCTTCTCGACGGAATTGGCTATTCAGCAGGTAGGACAGTGATGGTGTATTCCTGATATGATTCATGAGGTGTTTGTGGTATTCCACCGGGGAATAAGTATGTAGCCTGAATTCCGCCAAAGGCTTTTTGATCTGCTGAATAAATCAAAATATAGTACTCGCCTGGATCGTGAAGACTAGTACGTATAGTTAGCCAGTTAATAGCTTCGCCTTTCCTTATTGGCGCGGATATCCATGGCCGAACTCGAAGAAGTTTGTGTGTATCCGGTCCAGCAATTGCACTAGCTATAAATGTTGAGCCGACATAAACTTCGCCAGTTTGAACAGGTAGGTCAATAGGCAACCCGTATAACACACTAGGATTAGAATCACAACTAACTGTAAGTCTGATCTCAAACTCCTCCCCCGCTGACACTGTTTGTGGCAACTCCACCGCTTCGATAAACGGTAAATAAGCCTGGGAAGTAGGACCAATTGGCCAGTTTGCACCCGAGGGACCACCTCCGCATGATAAAGTCGTGGACAGCAACGTCGTAATGATAATCAATCGAATTGATACCATGTTTTACTCCTATGGTTTATACGGCCAGTTAGTGATGGTTTCTTGATAATCAACTATCCCTGCTATTTGAAGTGGGGGGGAAGACTGATCAATCTCAGATGCAGGATTCCTGTTGTTAAGAATACATTGGATCACTTGTTGTCTCGTTACAGAAAAATTCGCTTGATCTGCAAGATCATATAGATGAAATGCTAGAGCGGCTACGCATGGACTAGCCGCTGATGTACCGAGAATTGTAAAATAGCTGTAAGGTGGTCCTGATGGATCGATTGTCAATGAATGACCAACGTAAAATGAGTTGTATTTAATGTTGTACGGTCCAGATATTGGATAGGTTACAAAATCGTCTAATAAATAGTTGCTACCTTTCGTCGGAATGGGATCATGAAAATACGATTGTGCATCAAAATATGAATGAGATTGTGCGTTGTAATTTACATTTACAGTAAGTCCTGTGACACCGAGCACATTTTCATATGCAGCTGGATAAATCAACGTATTGGAGTAGAAGTCAGTGTTTCCTGCAGCCGCGATGTAGAGTCGATCATTAAGGAGAATATCTCGATTGAGGTTGTGATCCATTCCTCCGAATTCGGTGCTTCCCATGCTAATATTCACTACTCGGACTTGAAAATCCCAAGACTCGAGTGGCGTAATTTGTCCATGTGAATAATAGAATCTTAGAGATCGAAACGCTTTCACCATGCTGCTGGCCGTAGCACCTAAATCAGGATTAATTGGATCTACCCAAACTCGTATAGGTAGTATCATAGCTCTGGGTGCTAATCCAGGTATCCCAATGTTGTTATTTGTATCAGCTGCAATTAAACCAGCTACCATAGTTCCGTGAGTGGAGGCGTGACCGTTGGAATATAGCGGTTGTCCACCATTTATTAAACAATCGTAGATTTTTGGCCAACATTCAACACCGGTTCTTGCAATTTTACCAGAATATAGCATTGGATCGTTCGGATTGTCACCACACATACTCCAGTATCCAAAATCCGGATGGCCCCAGAGTTCCATAGTAGATTCATCGTAATAAGGCCGAGCAACACCATCATCAATGACTGCGACAACTTGATCGGAAAATCCACTTGTTGAAATCTCATCAATCTCATCTACCTCGAGAGCTGTAACGTAACCTG
>CAYXMN010000051.1:0-15929 GCA_964465955.1 uncultured Planctomycetales bacterium | reverse complement strand
TGATCCGCGCGGCGGCGATGCTGGCCGGCCACATCGGCTACCCGGAGCAGCAGCGCAAGCTCGAAGCGGCGCTGGACATCTGCGGCCTGTACGAGCGCAAGCTGAAGATGACGGGCCGCAACACCGGCGCGACGGGCCGGGAATACGCGCAGTATCTGATGGAGACGATGCGCAGCGGCGACGTGCTGGCGCGCTGGCAGGAGTACGCCAGCCAGGCGGCAGCCAAGGGCGCGGCGGGGTAAAGACGCACGCAAGATGTCGTAGGGGCGGCATGCATGCCGCCCGTCTTGCCGTGGATCGTGGACCCACGGCTACCGTTCTTGTTGGGCAGCCTACAAGCTCGCGCTCACCACAATCGCGGCCTGGCCGGTGCCGCTAAGGCCGTCGGCGTCGTTCACGCGCACGTTGACATAGAACAAGCCTGCCTCCTGGTAGGTGACGGCTTGTGTGGGCCCGGCGTCGATGAGCTCGAATTCGCCGTCGCCGTCGAGATCCCAGTCATAACCGGCCAGCGCCGCGCCCAGTGCCACGCTGGAGCTGGCATCGAGCTCCACCGCCAGCGGCGGCGCGCCGTAAACCGGGGTGGCGAGCAGCACCGCGATGGGTCCCTGCTCCGTGGCGCCGCCGCCGGTGCCGGTTTCCGCCGCGACAGTGATCCGCTGGCTGGCGCTGGCTGTGCGCCCGTCCGTATCCGTGACGCGAATCGTGGGCTGGTACGCGCCTTCCGTGTACGTATACGTCACCTGGGTTTCGGTCGTTTCTAGGTCGTAGGTTCCATCGCCCTCAAAGTCGTATTCAAAGGTCAGCGCGCCGCCGTCCTGGGCCCAGCATCCCGCGCCGTCGAGCGTGACTTCCAGAGGCGCGGCGCCCGTGCTCGGCCAGGCGCTGAGCTGGGCCACGGGATCATTAGAGCCGCCGCTCCCGCCGCCGCCCGCCGCGACGGTGACTTGCTCGCTGGCGGTGGCCGTGCGCCCGTCCGCGTCCGTCACGCGAATGGCCGGGCGATAGGCGCCGGCTTGGGTATAGGTATGCACAGCCTCGGATTCGCCGGTCTCCAAGTCGTAGGTCCCGTCGCCCTCAAAGTCGTATGCAAAGGTTAGCGCGCCGCCATCCTGGGCCCAGCAGCCGGAGCCGTCGAGCGTGACTTCCAGCGGCGCGGCGCCCGTGCTCGGCCAGGCGCTGAGCTGGGCCACGGGATCAACGCCGTTGTCCGCGCCCCCGCCGCCGGCGGCGCTGACCACTATCTCCACGGTGTCGACCGCGAACTTGCCGCCGGCGTCGAATACGCGCAAGGCCACCGTGTAAGTGCCGGCCTCCGCCCAGGTATGGCTTTGCGTCACGGCGCCGTCCGGCGTTTCAAACACCCCGTCGCCGTCGAGGTCCCAGTCATAGGTCAGCGCAGAGCCATCGAGGGCCCACGAGCCGCTGCCATCGAGGTTGGCGGTTAGCGGCGCCGTCCCGCTGGCCGGGTAGGCCGCCACCACGGCAGTCACGTCGTCCCCGGTGACGTCTTGCGGGGTAGCCTCGCCGCCCCCGCCGCCGCACGCGGACAGCAGGAGCGCGGCAGCCAGTGCCAGGCTGCGCGGTAACAAACAGGGGGCCGGTATTAGCTGAGCCATAGTATCCTCACACCGATATTGGTTTGAGTGTAACACGAACCGGCCTCCGCCTATAATGACACCCCTACATATGTTGAGCAGTATCTGCTACACTGCTCCCATGCCTGCGCGCGCCAAGTCCAGCAAAACCTCCGCCCCTGCCACCAGCCTCGCCTGCTCGCGAAGCGCGGCGATCGACTTATTGCTGCACCTGCAGGGCCTGCGCCAAAGGCCCCGCGGCAAAGCGAAGCCCGCGGATGTGCCCGCTGCCATCCGCAACATGCACGCGCTGCAGATCGACACGATCAACGTCATCGCGCGCAGCCCGTATCTCGTGCTGCACAGCCGCCTCGGCGCTTACGACCCGGCCTGGCTGGACGCGGCCCACGCGCGCGGCGAGCTGTTCGAGTACAGGTCGCACGCGATGTGCTGGCTGCCCCGTGCGGACTGGCCGCTCTACCGCGGCCTCCTAATCGACGCCCTGCGGCGCCGCGCGCGGCCCTTCGACCACATCTTGGCCTGGCTCGAGCAGCATCCCCAGGCAGTCAGGCACGCGCGCGCCGAGCTGGCCAGGCACGGCCCGCTGCCGGTGTCGCACTTCACCAAACTTGCCGGGCCGCGCCGGCCCGGCGACGCGGGCGAGTGGTGGAACTGGCGTGTCGAGAAGGCCGCGCTGGAGTATTTGTTCTGGACCGGCGAGGTGGTGATCGCCCGGCGCGAGAAGTTCCAGCGCGTCTACGCCTTGCGCGAGCAAGTCTTCCCCGGCTGGGACGACGCGCAGGCCGTGCCGGCGCAGGCGGCGCGGCGCGAGCTGGCGTTGCGCGCGGCCAAGGCGCTGGGCGTGGCGACTGCCGCCTGGCTGCGCGACTACTTCCGCTTTAAGCTGGACACGATCAAGCAGCTCACCGCGGAGCTGGTGGCGGACGGCGAGCTGATCTGCGTCGACCTGGAAGGCGCATCCGCCCCGGCGTACCTGCACCGCGACCTCCGCTCGCTGCTCGAACAGGCCAACAAGGGCGGGCTTAAGTCCAAGCGCGCGGCGCTGCTCTCGCCGTTCGACCCCGTGGCGTGGGACCGCGCGCGCCTGGCCGCCCTGTTCGGCTTCGAGTACTCCATCGCGGTCTACACGCCCAAGGCCAAGCGCGACGGCTACTTCGTACTGCCGGTGCTCTCGCGCGGGCGGATGGCCCTCCGCCTCGACCCGAAGGCGCACCGCCAGGCGGGTGTGTTCGAGGTGCGCGGACTGCGCGTTGAGCCGGGGGCGGAACTTACCATGTCGGACTGGCGCGAGCTGGCCCGCGAGCTTAGTGCGCTGGCGGCGTGGCACGCTACGCCGCAAGTGACAGTGAGCGCGGGCGACCACGCCGCTGTGGACAGCCTGCGCGGCGCGCTCAAGGAGCTGTAGGGCGGCGCTAGCATCGCCCCGACAGGGCGTGGACTAGACCAGCCCCTGCGCCGCCGCGGGCTTGCCACCGCTTACCACGCAATCTCCGTCGGGGGATACACGCCGGCCCGCGCGCGCGCCTCGTCGCTTACCTCAAAGCCCCAATGCGTCAGCAGCGGCGCGAAGTCGCGCCTGTAAGCGCAGCTGAGCTGCTCGGCGAAGTACGCCGTGCGCGCCGCGTCGTCTCCCGCTTCCATTTCTTGCGAGTACAGTTTCTTGCGAGTACAGTTTAGTTCAGGCTAGATTATTCGCTCTTGGCTTGGCAGTTGAACATCGGAACCTCAATGTTATCGTATCTACCATCGGTAAATTCCGAGGTTGCGTAGATTCCGAACCTTAATAATGGGATATTTATTAAATCAAATTTGCCCGTCCCTGTTTCAGCCGTTTTTCCGCTAATTGGATTAATCCAGAAGTTGTAGTATTTCTCAGTATCCACTGGCATTATTATCGTGTTTCCCGCCTCAAGCCTAAACGGGAAGTAGTACTCAGTATAAAACAACCACAAGATCCTTGACTTCTGCGCATGTTTCCATTCTGGTGTACCGATGTCTATTAGGTCTTTGTAAGTTAAAGTAGCTGCTTGATGATAGCCTCGGAGAGGTGTCTTCATATCTGTTCCTTCAGGAAAGATATTGAAGGGGAAATATCCATTAATGATGATTTCTTCAAGGTTCACCTTATAATCACCAGTTTCTAGAGCGTAAGTCCAAGCGGCTCTCGTGACGGCAGCCTCAGCATTTCTAAACCTCGAAGTATCAAGGTATGTAGTAGATTTATCAAGTATAAGCGAGTAAGGTAGCTTTGTTAGATCACTATTTAAATCAGTCCCAACTGATGGAATCAATCTTCGACAAATATCCGTGCTCACATCCGGCAATTCTATCCGGACTCCGCCAATTGCCTGCGAACTAATACCAATAATCGCACATAGAACAATGCAGCAATTGTACAACAAGTGTATCTTCATATTTAAGCCTCGTTTGGACATTGACATAGAGTTTTCATCCTAATCACACGTGATGGCATGGTGATCCCAATCAAGAGACTTTCGAGATCTGGGCAATTAGCGAGTAGTTCAGACGGTATCTCCTCTCCAGTTTCAAACTGTAACTCTTCGGGACAATCAATACAGTTAAATGTGTACGTTCCAGGTGAAGAACCAACGGGTTCGGAATACCAGTTTAAATACTCACCGCAAGGCACAAATACGCTTGATCCTGGACCTGGATTCTCTGAACATGGAGCATGTGCATAATACTCATAATTCCAATCCTTACTAGCCTCTGGCCATTGCCATTGGATAATACAGGTTGATATTTCCTCAGAATCTGGACATTGACAGTGAAACAAGCCGTTATGCGTTTCATTTGGCAATACTGGATCAAATGTCTGGACATAAACACAACACCAGCCTTCTTCACTTGCGCCTTTCGCGCTGTTTGCATCAATGCTTGCGCTAGATTTATTTAACGGAGCATCAAAAATGATTTTACCCTCAGGGTTTGGTAGAATATTAATCTGCTTTAACTTAACTGATTCGGAATTCAATTCACTGTCCACTAAATGCCTCGAAATTCCAACCCAGCTAGCCGGAGTATATCGTATCTGTCCGAAGTTGGTTCCAACAATATAACTGCTGCGATCTGACGGATTGATCCAAAATAGAGTATATTCCTGTAGATCACTTGGATGAGTAACTGTGAATTGAGGCAATGTACCATCAATATTATAATCACAGAAGTAGTAATCCCTGTAGAAATGCGATAGAATGGTTGATCGAACTTGCACGAACCACTCGTCTGAACCAATATCGGAGATATGGACTTCATTCAATATCGCGAAATCGCCAGTATCGCCAGTCGCTGAAGAAAGGTCGAAATCATGTTCCACTTGATAAGGCCATAAGCCTGTATCAATAACCTCTTGGTAGCTCGGACATGGGTTGTTAGTTAGTAGCGCGCATGAAGCTGCCGCAAATTGCCATGCGCCAATAACTCTACTGGATTTGTAAACATCTTTGCCTTCTGGATGTTCAAAATTAAACTTGTGCCACAATACTGATGTCTGAGAATCTTGATAATATTCTGATAACTCAGAAACCATGGTGTTGAGAACAGACGTCTGTGTGCTACTTACGATAGCCTTACCGCCATTATTCTGTTTTGCGCAAGAAGGGACAAGAAGACACAAAATCATACTGATGCTATAGTATAGTATAGTATAATCTATTTTTAAACATGTGACCACCCCTAAAGCATAAGGTCACAAGTATTATAACATACTAGCCGAGAAAAGCAATGTGCTTGCCATGTTCAGCGGGTGTGTTTCTTTCGTCAGCCTTCATTTTAGCCACACGAACACGCCATTCATCAAGAAGACCCATTCCTAAATACCCCTCCAGTACCGGCGCGCTCAAGGAGCTGTAGGGCGGCGCCGGCGCGGGAGCCGCGAGGAGCAAGCTCGCGCAAAGGCTGGCGCAGGCGCGCAAGGGAGCGCGGGGGTAGAGCGCGCGGCGGTGGGGCATGGCGGAATCTTCCTTGGCGTAAATGTGCCAAGTTCTATACCGGGCCGGCTCTCACCGCTATTTAATCGATCCGCCCCCCGCGCGCTGGTAAACTCTTATTACCCACGAAGCATGATGGAGGATAGTCCGGCATGGCCCTCGGACCGGTCACGCTTGGCGGCGCTGCTGGCGCACCAGTGGCCCAGCGCCAGTTCGGACCCACGTTGCGGCTGCGCAGCCTGGCTAACGCCGGGCCGGCGCCGGCGCTTACCCCCGGCCGCGGACCGAGCGCCTCGCGGCTCACCGTCGGCACCACCCCGGCGCGCCTCGACATCGATTACACCGCCACGCGCGAGTCCATGGGCTATTACCAGCCCCTCGGCCTGCTCGATGAGATTGTGAACTACACCGGCAAGGTGCGCCAGCAGGCGATCGGGCAAATCGTCGCCGACGGCGAACGCCTGGCGCGCCCCGACCGCGACCCGCACGCCATCGCCCATATCGCCTTCGACACCATGCTGCGTGACCTGCGCACGCATGAGTTTGGCATCGCGTTCCTGCCCAAGGTGCCGCCCAAAATCACCTACGTCCCCGGCGGCGTGAACCTCGACGTGGTGTTTTAACCGGCAAGATTAAGTCTTAATTAAGTTTCCCGTTTTCACGCGGTTTGTTCCGCCTCCGCAAAGTTAAATCCAGGTTAGCTCGCCGGCGCGCACCGCCGCGGCCCTGTAGAATCCTGGGCGCGGGCCGATGAAATACGTGCGGACGCGTGAAGGACTCTTCCCAGGAGGGGAACTCCAAGCCAAGCCGCCGGCAGCACGTCACTGAGGGAAGATGTGGAGTTCAACAGCGAACGATTCGGCAAAATCAGCTATGACGAGGCTGAAGTCCTGCGCTTTCCGCAAGGGCTGGTGGGCTTCCCGGACATGACGCGCTTTTTCCTGTACGCCGACGAGCGCGTCGCCCCGCTGGCCTGGCTGCAAAGCCTGGACGACTCCGCGCTGGCGTTTTTAATCTGCGATCCGTTCCTGTTCTTCCCCGAGTATGAAGTCAACGTCAAGCTCCCGCCCGCGCTGCGCCAGCAGATGGGCGAGCAGGAGGACTTGCGCGTGCTGACCATCGTCACCATCAACGCCGACTTCGCGCAAAGCACCGTCAACCTGCTGGGGCCGCTCGTGCTCAACGCGCGCAACCGCAACGCCTGGCAGATCATCCTCGAAGACGAGCGCCTAAGTACGCGCCACCCGCTATTCGCCGAAGCGCTGTATGACGCGAAGACCAGCGTCAAGGCGGGGTAAGCGGCCTAGGCAGTTTGAGCTAGCCCGACTGGGGTAACGCTACCGGCACTTTTCAGGACAGCCAAACATCGGGACTGCGATCGCAGCGCGCTCCTCATCGGTTGCATACGGTGATGTCGAGTCCCTGAAAAGGCCAAGTTGCACTTCGTGTAACCCACCAGATTCATCATCAGTTGTCGCTGGTTTGTCGGTATACGGATTCACCCAGAACTTCTCATATCGTGGAAGTTTATCCGGTAATGATGCTTCAAAGTTTGGATCAAAGCCTCCGTAGGCGGTTGGGTAGTAGTAGTAGGTATAGAACATCCACAAAATACTTGACTTCTGCCTTACCAACCATTCATCTGAGCCAATTTCCGTCAAATCCATATATGATAAATCAGCTTCATTACTATGTGCCTTTATACAAGCATCCCAATCAAGTCCAGCAGGAATCACTCCGTAGGGAAAGAAGCCAGAATCTACAATATCGCGTAAGCTAATCCTGTAATCCCCCGAGTCGAGTGCGTAAGCCCAAGCCGCCTGTACAATGACTGGTTTAAGATACCTCAACTCACTTTCATATAAATCTAAGGTTGGTTCAGTGGTATCGCACTCGAGATAGTAGGCAAGCTTAGTTAAATCTCCACTCACATCGGAGCCATTGGCTGGGCAAAGCCTCGAGTTCACTTCCGCTGGTACGTCTGGCAATTCAATTCTCACCGCAATAGCGTCTGCACATAACACAAACGCCAAAGCAACAACAGCTAGTAGTGGATAGATTTTCATGCTAAGCCTCCTGTGATCCGCAAGTACAAGTTACCTTCCCGCAGACAACTCGACATGGTGCTGTAATACCTGTCCCTAAACACGCATTTACCGCCTCCAACCCATTAGATAACAAAGTGTAACCATAAGGTGGGGGGATGTCAAGTCAATTCTTCTTCCCCTCCACCTTCAGCATCGCCACCACGCTGCCCAGCATGACGCCCAGCGCCCCGCCCCAGGCGCACGTGTTGTCGAGCCCCGGCTGCTCCGGGCTTATCAGCGGCGAGAGCGCCAGCGCGATGGCGGCGGCCCCCGCCCCGATCAGCATCCCGCCGAAAACCCAGCGCGCGCCGCCTTCCAGCTCGTGGATCTTTTCCTCCGCTACCGGCTTGTCGCACCCGAGCACGATGTACAGGTCGGTCGCATCCTCCTCGGCGTCGATGAAGTACTTCTTCGTGCCCGGCTCGAAGCCGACGCGCTCCATCGCCGCGGCTTGCATCCGCGTCACTTCAAGCTGCTGCTCCTCGCTCAGGCCATGCCAGAACTCGCCGCCCGCCGGGGAGAACAGCGTGGGGTACGCCGTCTCGGATGACGAGCGCAACTGGTACTGCGGCCAGCTGCCGGTCATCAGCCGCCCGTGCACGTTGGTCGGCGGCAGCTTCACATACGTGCGGTCTTGGCGTTTCGCGCGCTCCTCCGGCTCATCGCGGCCCGCGGGGCCTTCCACGCCGTAGGGCAGCGGCGGCTCGGGAACGGGCTTAATGGGCAGCGGGCGCCAGGGCATCGCTAACTCCGCATATGGTTGAACAATACCGCGATGCCGAACGCGCTGGTGCACAGCCCGATGATCGGCAGGACCTTAGCGATGAGAACCTCGTATTCCTCCGCGAAGACGGGCAGCAGCCCCATGTAACTCAACAACAGCCCCGCGCCGATCAGCGCCCCGCCAATCAACAGCGCCGGCCCGTCCACGTCCGGCACCGCGCTCTGCCGCGCCAGCGCCGAGATCAGCGATTCGGCTTCCAGCAGCTCGGCGCGGGTGGAGGGCAGGAAGTTCATGCCGCCGTCGGCTTCGCTCTCGCGCTGGATCGCGCGGCGGCGCTTGTTCTTGCGCTCCTTGAGCCAGCGCGCCTTCTCCGCGCGGCGCTCGTTATAGGCGAGCTCGGCATCGGTCAGGCCGATCACGCTTTTCGAGGCTGCCACGCGCGCTCGCTCGGGGCCCACGAAATACTCGTCCGCGGCATAGGCGCTGCCCGCGTCGTCCTCGATGAAAAACTTCGGCGCGCCTTTCTCAAAGCCCACCTTCTCCATCGCGATGGCCTGCAGCTTCATCACCGCGTCGGCCTGCTCGGGTTGGATGCCGTGCCAGAACTCCTCATTCACCGGCTGGTACGCTTCGGGGTAGAACTGCTCCGAGCGGCTGGCGAGCTGGTAACCCGTCTCGGCGGTGTCGAAGTAGCCGCGCGGCTCCGGCTTGGCGCCGGATTGTGCCGCGGGCGCGGCGGCCGGCGCGCTCCCCGCTTCAGGCGCAGCGCCTAACTGCTTGCGTTTTCCCCGAGGCGTCCCCTCGTCTGGTTTCCCCATACACGTTCCATACTACCCGAGCCGCCCTGGGCTCTCTTACCACATAAGACGTTAAATCTCGCGGAATCATTATAAATTCCACCATTTCGGCCTGGCAATCCCGCCGCCGGGCGCCAACTGGCTATTGCGCGCCGCCCAACGCGACGAGCTTGTCGCCGTTACCGGAATACAGCGTGCCGTCCGCGCCGAGCACCGGGTTGACGCCCCAGCCATACTCCGACTCCCACAACAACTGGCCCGCCGGGCTCAACGCGTAGAGCCCCTCGCCGCACAGGTAGATCGTGCCGTCGCCGCCCACCGTCGCGTACAGCTTCTGTTCCGCCCCGGTGTCGTACACCCATTTTTGCGTGCCGTCGGCGTTGAGGGCGAACAGCACGCCGGTGGTGTTGCCGGAATAGACCGTGCCGTCCCAGCCCAGCGCGGGCTGGTAGAACTCACCGGCCGGGTATTCAAAGGTCCATTTGTCCGTGCCGTCCGGGTTGATTGCCCGGAACAGGCTGTCCCGGCAGGCGGCGTAGAGCGTGCCGTCGTCCGCCACGGTCAAGTAAGTCGAGACCGTGTTCGTGTAGTCGCTGTAAATCTCCTTGTCCCACACGCTGGACCCGTCCGGCGCCAGCGCCACCAGCCGGCCATCCTGCGATGCGACATACAGCGTGCCGTCTTCCGCGAGCGCCGGGTGCGACCGGCTGGTGGGATAGATGCCGTCCACCAGCCACTGGCACGTGCCATCCGGGTCGAAGGCGTAGAGCCCCTGCTCCAGCTCGTAATCCACCATGCACATTTGATACACCGTGCCGTCCGGGCCGATCACCGGGGAGGCGCTGGTGTTGCACAGCAGCGGATAGTTCCACAGCTCGGTGCCTGCTTGGTCCAGCGCGTACAGGAAGTTGTCCGCGGTGACCACTTCGTCATAGCTGCAGGCGAAGATCGTGCCGTCCGCGCCGACCGCGGCGCACACCCGGTGCATCGTGTCGCCCAGCGCCCGCCGCCATTTCAGATCGCCGGCATGGCTCAGCGCCAGCAGGTATTGATCATAACTGGTCAGGTAGATGTTGCCGTACTGGTCAAGGGTCGGCGAGATATAGATCGCCGCGCCGCTTTCGGCCTCCCAGCGCAGGTTCAAGTTCTCGTCGTACGCGGCGATCGAGTGATGGTCGCTGGCGAATTGAATCGCGGTGTAGACGTTGCCGTTTGCGTCAAAGGCCAGCGGCTTCCCCTCCAGCGGCAGCGCTTGGTCTTGCACCAGCTCACCTGCCTGGTCCAGGACCAGCAGCGTATCCGCGGTCACATACACCTTCCCGTTCGGCGACAGATACGGAGTGATCCGCTGACTGAGCGAGTCCCGCCGGGCCAGCTCCACCCCGGCTGCATTAAAGAAGTACAGCCGGCCCTGGGTGCCCACGCACAGCGAGCCGTCAGCCAGCAGCAGGATCTTGTGGGGATAACTGCGCAGCTCCGGGACCGACCACTCGATCGCGCCGCTGGCATTCAAGGCATACAGCATTTTGTCCGTGCCGGTGCCGCCGCCGGTATAGATTGCGCCGTTCGAGGCGAACACCGGTGCGCAGTGGGGCCAGATGACGGCCGACTGCCACACGAGCTGGCCCGCGGCATCGACGGCGCTCAGCCGGTCGCGATCGATGAAATAGATCCAGCCTTGCGGGCCGACCACCAGATCGCTGATGTAGTTGCCGGTGGCCACCCGCCACAGCACAGCGCCTGCCGGGCTGAGGGCGTACAGCCAGGTCGGTTCGCCGTTCGGTTGGACGGTGAGGTAGATCTCGCCTTGCGGACCAAGCACCGGCCCGCCCATGTCGTCCTCGCCGAAATCGTGTTTCCACTTAAAACTGCCGTCGGGATTCACCGCGCAGAGGTTCCCGTCCCAACAAGGCGCGTAGATTACGCCAGTGGGTCCAACCGTGAACTCGTCGGTCGCCACCGCGCAATGATCCAGCCGCCAGTTAAGCTGCCCCGCCGGGCTATAGGCGCGCAGTTCATTGCCGCAGCCGTAATACACCGTGCCATCCGGGCCCATGACCGGGCCTAGGATGAAGGTCGTCGATCCGGTCTCGTGAAAAATCCATTTCACATCAGGCGACTGCGGCCCGCTGAACGGGCTGCGCATCGTGTTTTGCGGGTCGTGGCCATACTGCAGCCAGTCCTCCGCGACGCCCTCCAGCACCTTGAGCCACTCGATCCGGCACTCGGCCATGCCGCCCACGAGCAGCAGCACCAGCAGGTCGCCTTGCGCGTTGGCGTACCCGGCCAGGCCGGGAATGGCGACGTCCGCGGGATTGTCCGCGGCGATGAAGTGCCAGCGGTCGTGCCGCCAGTCGGATAACCCGATCCACAAATCCCCGGCGGCCGGGGGCAGGGGCCAGTTGAGCACCAGCCTGTCCTGCGGCACCAGCCCGGCGATGTTGAAATGATAAATCGCATGCGCCATATCGGGGTATTGCGGGGGATTGCCCGCTTGCGGCGAGTAAACCCCCAGGGCGGCGCTGCGCTCGACGCGCTGGTGGGGCCAGGCGTCTTCGTAGTCTTTGCCGTCGAGACGCACCTCGCCGCCCGTGCTGGCGGATTTCAGCAGTTCCGCCGGCCCCGGCACGGCCGCCAGCCCGGCGGACGGAACGCCCGCGGCGCCATCGCGAATTCCTGGCCCGCTCCCGCTCCCGCCGCAGCCAGCCGCGCCAATGGCAAGCAGCACGCACAACAGAATGGCAAAGAAACCCCTAGAACAAGGCATGGCATACCCCCGTATACTGCCCGAGCTTACCCGCGCCGGCCGCCTAAAGGCCGCCAGCGATAAATAGAGACGCTGGCAACCCGGAATGGTTACAGCAGATAAAACAAATACCTTAAGCAATTTCGCAGGCGGCGCCAGGCGCAAGGTGGCAGCAGCCGGGATGCCGGCTGTTTGTCCAGCGTCCACTATACTTGCCGCATGCTGACCCCTTACACGCCCGCGCCCGACCTCACCGCGATCACGCCCACCGTCTGCGCCTTGCTCGGCATCGCGCCGCCTAAAGGCGCGGACAGCGCGCCGCTGGCCCCCGTGCTAAACAGTGCCGCGCGCGCCGGGTGCCTGGGCTGCGTCGAGCGCGCGCTGCTTTACCTGCCCGACGCCGTCGGCAAGCACCTGCAAGCGGAGCACGCGCCCGAGTTCGCCGCGTTCAGCGGGCACGCGCCCATCGCCGTCGAGACGCGCAGCATGTTCCCCAGCTTCACGCCGGTGTGCTTCGCCTCGATGTTCACGGGGCTGCCCCCGGCGGGCCACGGCATCCAGGCGTACGCGAAGCCGGTCCTCGCCTGCGACACGCTGTTCGACGCCCTCACCCGCGCGGGCAAGCGCGTGGCGCTGGTGGCGCTCACGGGGTCGAGCATGGGCACGATTTTCGGCGGGCGCGGCGCTCAGTTCACGGCGGGGCCGCCCCGGCACGCGGGCGCGGCGGAGCTTGGCAGCGCGATGGTGCAGTACTTGGAGCAGTACGACGCGCAGGCGCTGTGGCGCGGGCTGAAGCTCATCGAGCAGGACGAGTTCGACGTGGTGGTGGTGTACCAGATGCAGTACGACGACCTGCTGCACATCACCGGCCCGCACAGCCCGGAGAGCCTACTCGCGTTCAGGCTGCACGCGGCGAGCTTTGAGCGCCTGGCCCAGGCCGCGCGCGCGCGGTGGCAGGGGCGCTCGCATGCGCTGGCGGTGCTGCCGGACCATGGCGCGCACTGGGACGCGGCAAAGCAGATGGGCATGCACGGCACGGACCGCCCCGAGGACATGGAGCTTACGCACTACTGGGGCGTGTATGGGAGGTAAACCGATGAAAATGACGGAGATTGGAAGCGTAGTTGCCATCCCTGATGGTTCGATAAAGGACGTCACAATTAGTGGTGATTCAGTTACAGTGGTTATCGAAGAATACACTGAAATGAATTACACATTTACTTTCTCCGAATGCTATTTGATCGAATATTTGTGGTACACATACGATCTAGATCGTGTAGAAGTACTTCAGAATGATGAGCGATTGACTCAAATACTCCATTGGAATTTCGACGAGGATCTTGAGAAGTTTCCAGAAATCGCTGATATCTATATCGTGAAGTTCTTTGGAGTCAACGATGAAGATGTACCAGTTTTATCTATAATTGCAAGCAAGGTAGCGATGACAAAGGACCCTTATCTTAACGATTAAGGACACTCGATATACTTTATACTTTGAACTAGAAGACGGGCGGGGACTCAGCCCCGCCCCTACGGTGATTCAACACATCCATCACCATACACCATCACCCGCTGCCGCGAGATACTATAGGCGTGATGGATGACGTCCCGCCAATCCTACCCGGCCTGCCACAGGCGCAGCCCCCGCGCCAGCCGATCGCGCAGCTCGCCCCGGACGAGGTGGCCAAGATTTGCGCGGGCGAGGTGGTGGAGCGGCCCTTAAGCGTGGTCAAGGAGCTGGTCGAGAACGCGCTGGACGCGGGCGCGCGGCGCATCGGCGTGGAGCTGGCGGGCGGCGGCGCGCAGCTGATCCGCGTCAGCGACGACGGCGGCGGCATCCCTTTCGACGAGCTGCCCCTCGCGCTGAAGCGCCACTGCACCAGCAAGCTTAGGCGGGTGGACGACCTGTTCGCGCTGAACACGCTCGGTTTCCGCGGCGAGGCGCTGGGAGCCGTCGCGGCGGTGAGCCGCTTAAGCCTCACCTCGCGCCACAGCGGGGCGGAGCTGGGCGGCGTGGCGGAAGTCTCCGGCGGCGCGCTCACGCGGCATGAGCCCGCGGGCTGCCAGGTGGGCACGGAGATCGAGGTGCGCGAGCTGTTCTTCAACACGCCGGCGCGGCTGAAGTTCCTGCGCTCGCCCCAGGCCGAGACCGCCGCCGTGAGCCAGCTGCTCACCGGCTACGCGCTGGCCTATCCCGAGGTGCGCTGGGAGCTTTCGAGCAACGGGCGCACGCTGCTGAGAACCGGCGGGGACGACCTGCGTAGCGCGCTGGCGCGCGTGCTGGGACCGGAGCTGGCGGCGGGTTTAATCGCGCTGGACTTCGAGTTTCCGCCCCACAGCGTGCGCGGCTTCATCACCGACCCGCGCCACCACCGGCACAACCGCCTCTGGCAGTGGTACTTCGTCAACCGCCGCCCGGTGGTGAACAAGCTGCTCTACCGCGCGGTGGACGACGGCGTGCGCGAATACTTAAGCCCCGGCAAGTTTCCGGCGGGCGCGTTCCTGCTGGAACTGCCGCCGGAAGAGCTCGACGTCAACATCCACCCGCAAAAAAGCGAGGTGAACTTCGCCAGCAGCCAGGAGATCTACAGCCTGCTGTCCACGGCGATCCGGCGCGCGCTGGGCGGTGCGGCGGGGCAGCGCCAGCAGCGGCTGGCCGCCGGGCTGGCGGGGGTGGTCCAGCCGCGATCCGGCGCGCCCCACGCTGAGACGGCGCCCGGCGCGCTAGAGGCGCCGTCCGACCGGATGACCGCCGCGCCGGACGGCGGCGATTACCTGATGGAACAGACCGCGCCACCCGGGCGGCGCGCCGTGCCGCTGTACCGCGAGGGGCAGCGCCTGGCGGGCGGCGGCCAGCGCGAGCAAGTGCTGCGCCCAGCGCCGCTCATGCCGCGCCAGCTGGACGCCGGTGGGCCGGGTTCTGGCGGCACAGACCCCCGGCCTGTGGAGTTCACGGGCGAAGCGCCCGTGATCACGCAGATCGCGGGCAGCTTCCTCGCCGTCGCCACGCCGGACGCGCTCTACCTCATCGACCAGCATGCCGCCCACGAACGCGTGCTGTTCGAGCAGCTCGCCGCGGCGCTGCAGCCCGGCGGCGCCATGCCGCGCCAGCGCTTGCTGTTCCCGCTGACGCTCACGCTCGCCCCCGCCGAGGCGGAGCTGATCCGCGGCTGGCTGCCCGCGCTGAACCGGCTCGGCTTCGCGGCGGAACTGGGCGCGGGCCACACGCTGGTGGTGGCCGAGGCGCCGCTGCCCTTGCGCAACCGGGTGGACGGCGCGCTGCTGCATGCCGTGCTCGCTGAGCTGCCCGAGGACGGCGCGAGCGCGACGCTGGCGGACCGGCTCAAGGCGCTGGCGGCGAGCCTGGCCTGCAAGGCGGCGATCAAGGCCCACACGCCGCTGAGCCCGGCGGAGCGGCGCGAGCTGGCGGGCCAGGTGCTGGCGCGGGCGTCCAGCTTAAGCTGCCCCCACGGGCGCCCGACGATTCTGGAGCTGGGCCCGGACGAGCTGGGCAAGCTGTTTTTGCGCGGCTAGCCCGCCCCCGCCCTAGGCGCCGCCCGCGGCGCTTGTCGCAACACGGCGCGGGCTGGACTAAGCGTCGCGCCAACGCCGGGCGCCGGACCGGCGCGGCCTGCAGCCCCGCTGGCGCGAAGATCACATGAAACTGAGAATCATTCCGCGCGAGTGAGACACAGCCGCGCACTTTCATGTATAATAGACACCTGGAAATGCCGAGGGTTAGTCTATGACAAACGCTTATCAAGAACGTGTGCGCGAACGCTTTTACCGCGTCCTGCTGGAACAGAACCTCAAACTGACCAAGCCGCGCAAGGCGATGATCGATTTGCTGCTCAAGAAACGCGAGTGGCACTTCCAAGCAGAGGACCTGCTGGCGGAGTTAAACGAGAAGAACCCTGGCGTGGTCAGCCGCGCCACGGTCTACCGCACGCTGGAGCTGTTGGTGGACGCGGGCATCCTGATTAAAAGCCGCATCCATGAGAACAGCTTCCGCTATGAGCTGGCCGAC
>CAYXMN010000050.1:15291-16153 GCA_964465955.1 uncultured Planctomycetales bacterium | reverse complement strand
AGATGGCTTCGGCCCATCCTGAAGTAGCGATGATCGCCAAGCTGTATAAAGACATGGGCATCTTTGATCTCGGGGTGACGGACGTCAAGTATGCCGCCACCGGCGACGGCATCTATGTGATGAGCCGCGCCAATTATGAGACCGATCCGGCCACCATCGTCGGCCGCGGTTTGCAGATTGAGAACCAGCCGCTGGCGAGCGCTGATTTGATTGCCCCCGATGACTACGTGCTCTACATCGGCGCGACTGGCGTGGTGGACAAGCTGATGCTCGAATTGGATGCCCTCAAAGAAGCCAGCGCGACGATTGACGAGCTGGGCGGCCCGAACCCGTTCGATGAGATGGCCGCCGAAATGGGCATGGAGGATTTCTCCCAGGTGATGGCCATCCTGGACGCGATGCGCATCAAGGACATGGTGTCTAGCACGCTGTCCGGTGAGGTGGGCATTGTGCTCTACAACCTGCCGCCGGCGGATCAGCTCATTGAAGGCGACCTGGTGCCCAGCGACATCGACGCGGCATTGTTCGTAGGCTTGAAAGATGCCGATTATGCAAAGAACATGGTGGCGAGTTTCGGCGGCGAGATCGGCCTTAAGCAGGTGGAGCAGCAGAATGGTGACTTCACCTCCTACACGATGCAAGATGAGCCGAGCATCGGCCTGCTCATCGGCCAAGGCCTCGGCATCGTTTCACCTAACATGCCGGCGCTGGTTGAGCATTTAAACCGGGAAAACGTGGGCCTGGGCATCGAGCCGGTCCAGTTCTACCTTGATTTAAACGTGGCCAAACTGCACAGCTTCGCCCTCCCCCTCATCGAGATGGGCAAAGACGCTGTTTCCGATATTCGGACTTTTTTCCCTTA
>CAYXMN010000050.1:6307-15281 GCA_964465955.1 uncultured Planctomycetales bacterium | reverse complement strand
CTTGATGGCAACGAGCAGTTCTTCGGTATGGAAATGAAGAAGGCGTTCGTACAATACATTGCGTACTACATCAGCGTGTTTGGCTGCGGTGCGGCGCAAATGGAACTCGGCGGCCTAGAGCTGGACAGCGCGGGCTGCAACGGGGATTGCGGGATGGAAGGCTGCACCGGTGATTGCGCCAACTGCCCGAACCAAGGAACGTGCGAGGACTGTCCTGGCAAATAGCCGCCTGCATGAGCATAAGATTGGAACAGAGCCGCCGGGATTTAAGATCCCGGCGGCTTTTTGCAAAATACAAGCTGGTTAAGCCTTGGCCGATCCGTTTTCAATGAGGGGCCGGCATCGACCTTGCTGATGGCCTGAGCCGGCTGAATGAGCGTCGTCACTACGCGCAGGCTGGTGCTGAAGGCATTGGTGATGAACTACATGACTACTTCACAGTTGACATTGCTAATTCCGCCAAGAGGCCAGTAGCCACTACTGCTTTCAGGACCCCACTGTCAGGTGATTACCAGCACAGAATATACAATCGCCATACTGATCGCCCTTCCTGGCTTTAGTATTATTCACCGGACATGTAACAACTGCTACCTAGAATAAACACCTGCGCAGGGAACCTATAACATTTTTCTTATATCTACCTAGATTAAGCATGTATGCGTTAATCGAGCAGGTAATCTCAGGCCTTTTAGGTGTGGGTAATCATTATCAGTGACTCTATATATCATCCAGAATATACTGTATTCCTAATATATATGATCCACATGAATAAACCTGTCGTTTGCCAACTCGTGAATTCTCCGATCTCCATTAATAGTTCGGACTATCTACATATGTCTCAGATACATATTGTAATACCATTGCCTCATTGTGATGTCAATCGACAGCAGGGACATATGCGATTAGCCCTGCGACGACGCCGGCCGCCGTCGCGGTATGATCCTTCCCGCATGGAAATCGCCTATATCGAGCCGGTGTACTACGCACGGGATCGTGGTACAGGGGTGGCGCTGATTCGCGCCGAGGACAAACCCGCGCGCGGAGCGCTGATCAATTTCATGCGCGGCCACGGCGTGATCAAGCCCGGCGCGATCGTGCCGGTGTGCTGGCAGCAGATCTGGGATTATGGCCAGCCCGGCTTCGAGGTCCCCACCGTCTTCCAGTGGCCGGACTTCAAGGAGTGGATCGAGGCGTGGCCGAAGGAGCAGGCGGCATTCCACAGCGAATGGCGGCGCTACTTCGGCATGCCCGGCGACAACCTGGCGGACGCCTGCGTGGTGATCTGGGAAGAACCGCGGCACGGAGCGGAGTGACAAGCCCCCCAGCTCCTGCTCCCGGATAGCCGAGGGTCGTGGCTCCGCGTTATGCAAGACATGGCTACGAGCAGCGCGGACCTCTGTGCCCGTGATTATTAACGGGCAGCGACGCCTGTCCCACTAAAGTGCCGGTAGCTGGGACTTTAGTCCCGGTGTGGTTCGTATCCCCGGACTTAAATCCGGGCGACCACAGTCTTACAGCACCCGGCCTGAAGGCCGGGCTACCGGTTAAAAGTGGATTCCAGCTTGATTTAGAAATTCAGCTTGAACTCGCCGCGGATGAGGCCAATCGGGTCTTCCAGGCCGTCGCGCTCGCCCGCCGCGATGAAGTCCACCGCCACCTGGCTGTTGTCGCTGAACGGGTAGCGTAGGTTCAGCCGCACCATATCCGGGCGCTCCGACGCCGTGGCATCCACGCGGTTGCCGTTGTAGTAGGTCAGTGTGGCCTGCAGCGACCCGGCGAAACTGTGTTCAGCCTGCACCCCGAAGCCGACGAAGTCGGACGGGAAGTAGTTGCGGCCCTCGCGGCTCATGTTGAACGCATCGCCGGTGGCGTTGACGGTGAAGTCCCACTCGCTGAACGGATCGTTGTCCACGTTGGCCAGCACGGGCAGCGCTTCGATCTGCGCAATCTGCGCCCCGGCAGCGGACACGCGGGTGTTGCCGTCGTTGTAGACATCCACTTCCATGATGAAGCTGTTGGCTGATAAACCTAGGTCGTCGGGATTCTGGTCGAAGGCGTTGGCCAGCACGTACACCCACTCGCCGCGGATGCCGTTGACCCAAGCCGTGCCGCTAAACGGCAGCTCGGCGTTGCCGGAAATGCCGATATAGTCCTCAGCGCCCACGCCGTGCAGCGCGCCGTCCGCGCGCACGACCAGCTTATAGTCGTGCCCCGGCACCGTTGCTTCGCCGGAGTGGTATTCCAATCCGGCCAGCAGGAAGTCGTCGCCTTCCAGGGTTAGGCCGCTGGACTGGTTGGAGTTGCTGTCGGCGTTCACCCAGGGCTGCAGCACCGAGATGCTGCCCATGCGGTAATAGCCCAGGTGCGCAGCGAAGTTCGCGCCGTACTGCGTGTCGTAGCGCACTCCGAAGTTGGACCGGTAGCCGTTGTCGCCGGCCAGGCCGAACTCGCCTGCGTGGAAGTACTGGCGGCCGCCGGTGAGGACCGGGCAATCGCCCAGCGCCTTGGGCGCACCGTCAATGTAATACCGGAACAGCGCTTCATCGACGACGAAGCTCGAGCTGGACTGGCTCACGCCGAAGGGCGGAGTGCCGGCCAGGTCTTCGTTATTGGAGCCAGGGATATACCCGGTGCCCGCCGCGCCTTCAATCTCGCTCGCCGTCAGGCTCAGCTTAAAGTCCAGGTTCGGGTCGGGCTGGAATAGGTAGTTCATCTGGATGTAGGTTTCAAAGCCCTGTTCGTTGGTCAAATCCTCGCTGCCGGTGGCGATGTAACCGCCGGCGCGCCAACGCGCCGAGCCGGACAGCCCGGAGTCTTTGATCAACGCTTTCAAGTCCTCCACGTCGCCGCGCATCCGCGCCTGCTCGTCCTCGACGGCGGTCATCCGCGCGCCAAGGTCGGTCAGCTCATCACGGAATTCTGAGGATAGACGGTCGAGGCGGGTGTAAACCTCGGACAGGTCCACGTTCTCCCCGCCCGGCAGGCTGCCGCTCTCCATCGCCGCCTGCCAGTCCTGCAGCTTCGTGAACACGCGGGCGATGGCCATCGCCATCTCGTAACGGGTGAATGCGCGGTCACCCTTGAAGGTGTTGTCGGGATAGCCCTCCACCAGCCCCATCTGCTGGAGGTAGTCGATCGCTTCATAGGCCCAGTGGTCCGTCGGGACGTCGGAGAATGTGGACGCGCCGGCCGGAGCCAGCATCCCTACTGCAAGCAGCGCCGCTGCTATTCCCAGGACCAGTCGCCTCATTATCATTCTCCTTACGCCTTCACTGCCGGCCGAACCGGCCCACTGCCGCCCTGGGAGAGGAAGGTGTTCCGGCAGGTGGGCGCTGGGGGACGGGCAAGTTATCCATGTTTCCTTCGCCCAGTCTTCCCCAGCACTCCCGCCTTTCCGCCTTTTCCTCTACCACCGCCCTGCCGGCGCTCTACCTTCGCCGACAATGCGTAGCCTTGCCTGATTCCGCGATGCGGACGGCTACCCCGCACTGGAGCGGCCATTGCCCTTAGCTACCAAGCCAGCCAGATAACGCAGCGCCAACACGCGAGCCGCGTAATCGTCCACCGGCACCGGCTGGAACAACTGCATAAACATAAACCTGACGGTTTTCAGGGGGTGTGAACCGGCCTCTTCGATCCGCTTCAACTTCCAGGCGTCCACCGTGCTTTCCTTTTCGTCAACCACGGCGACCTGCGCTACGGGAAGTAGACGCTTCAACCCCTGTTCAATGTTCATGCGGTTGGTGCCATCGCCAAGTACAACGGTCCGGATCTGCTCCAACCCGTCCAGTCTGGCAAGCCCCGCTTCCCAGTTTCCCGCCGCCCAGATTCCTTGAGCAAAGGGCCGGCCGTCATCGCTGACAACAGCCCAGCCCAGCTTGCTGGTCCCAGGGTCGATCGCGAGAATCACTGAACGCCTTAAAACTATCATGGGCAAGGCCATTTGGTCAATGAGCAGGACTCCGGGTAATCCGGCCCAGAGGTGGATCGGAATCTGAACCGGCAGGTCCTCGAACCTGCGCGTGACGCGCCAACCGGCGGAATTCCGCAAATCAGGTGAAACATACCTGGCTCGGCAGCGTCCTATTAAGTAGAGGGCAGCGCAATTGCCTTCCCCCTGGAACAGCAGGCTGGATGGTTTCCAATCCAGCCTGTTTGTTTTCTGCGACGCCCGGCTCCCATACCTGTGATAAGGCATGCGCTAGAATCTCCACCATGTTCAAACGCATCCTGGTAGCCAACCGCGGCGAGATCGCGATCCGCGTGATCCGCACTTGTCGCGAAATGGGCATTGAATCCGTGGCGGTCTATAGCCAAGCCGACGCCAACGCCCTGCATATCGTCCTGGCGGACTACGCCGAGAACCTGCCGGGGCGGACCAGCGCCGAGACGTACCTCAACATCGAGCGCATTCTCGATGTCTGCAAGAAGTACAAAGTGGACGCGCTGCATCCCGGCTACGGCTTTCTGGCCGAGAACCCGGAGTTCGCCGAGGCTTGCGCCGCCAATGGCATCAAGTTCATCGGCCCGTCGGCCCACGCCATCCGCGAACTGGGCAACAAGGTGCGCGCCAAGGATTACGCCAAGGCCGCCGGTACGCCGACCGTGCCCGGCACGGAAGGCGCGCTGACCAACGTGGAAGACGCGGTGGCCTTCGCGGCGGGGGCGGGTTTCCCGCTGATCCTCAAGGCGGCGGCGGGCGGCGGCGGGCGCGGCATGCGCGTGGTGCGCTCGATGGACGAGCTGCCCAAGTTGTTCCAAAGCTGCCAAAGCGAGGCGCTCAGCGCGTTCGGCAGCGATGAAATCTTCATCGAGCGCTGCATTGAGAATCCCAAGCACATTGAGTTCCAAATCCTCGCCGATCAGCACGGCAACTGCATCCATCTCTGCGAGCGCGAATGCTCCATCCAGCGCCGCCATCAAAAGCTGATCGAGGAAGCCCCCAGCCCGGCCCTAACTCCGGAGCTGCGCGAGGAAATGGGTGCTGCCGCGGTTAAGCTCGCCAAGGCGGTGGGCTATGAAAACGCGGGTACGGTGGAATTCCTGCTGGACCAGCAAGGGCGCTATTACTTCATGGAAATGAATACGCGCTTGCAGGTGGAGCACCCCGTCACCGAGATGGTGACCTTAGTCGATCTGGTGAAAGCGCAAATCGAAGTGGCCGCCGGACAGGAAGTGCCGGTCCAGCAACACGAAGTGCAAATCCGCGGCTGGTCTTTTGAAGCGCGGATCAACGCCGAGGATCCGATGCGTAATTTCCTGCCAGCGCTGGGCAAGCTCAACCGCTTCATCCCGCCGGCGGGCGGCGGCGTACGCCTGGATAGCTGTGCGTATGAGGGGTATAACATCCCCAGTGAATACGACAGCATGGTGGCCAAGGTGATTACCGTCGGCCGCACGCGCGAGAAGGCGCGGATGAAGATGCTGCGCGCGCTGGACGAGTTCGTGCTGACCGGCTGCCGGACGACGATTCCGTTCCATCACTTTGTCTTCAGCCACCCCGACTTCATCAATGGGAAATTCGACACGGGTTTTGTCGACCGCTATTTCAGCGACGACTCGATCGGCACGATGATGCGCGGCGGGGAGCAGCAGCACGTTGTGGAAGACGTCGCGATCGCCGCCGCATTGAAATACTACATGGAGCGCACGTCGCTCATCAGCGGGAACGCAGAGCAGGACGAGGAATTGGGCAAACGCTGGAAGCTGGCCCATCGCCTGAACTCCACATCCTACCTGCCGAGGTAAGCCATGAAAATCTTCGCATCTGTAAACGATCAAACCGTGGAAGTGGACATCATCCGCGACCCCCAGGCGGAGCACCGTTATCTGGCGCGCATCGGCGACAGTGAGCGGGAAGTGATTTGCATCGAGCCCAAGCCCGGCAGTCTGACCTTGAGCATCGACGGGCGCGTCGGCTTCTATGAGCTGCACCGCGACCGCGGCAAGATTATCGAGACCGTCTGGAACAACCACTCCTTCAGGATCGCGTTGCGCAACCCGCAGCAGGACCAGTTGGAGCGCCTGCTGGACGATTTCGGCGCGGGCATCGGCGGCTCGGCCAGCGACACGCGCATCAAAGCGCCGATGCCGGGCAAGATTCTCGGGCTGTCGGTGAAACCCGGCGACCGGATTGAGCTGGGCCAAGTCGTGCTGGTGCTGGAAGCAATGAAGATGGAAAACGAGATCAGCTCCACCGTGGACGGCATCGTCAAGGACGTGAAAGTGAATGTTGGCGACACGGTGATGGTCGGCGACGTGCTGATCGAGACCGAACCGGTTTGTTGACGGCGGCCTGAGCCAACCCGCCAACTGGCCGTATAATGCCCCGCGATGTTTGAGAGCTTACAAGACCGCCTGCTGGCCGCCGTCAAGCGCATGTCGCGCCACGGCCATTTAACCGAGGCCGACGTTAAGGCAGGCCTGCGCGAGATCCGCCTCGCCCTGCTCGAAGCGGACGTGAACCTCACCGTGGTGAAGGAATTCATCACGCGTGTCAAGCAGCGTGCGGTGGGCGCCGAGGTGCTGGGCAGCTTGTCCCCCGGCGAGCGCTTGCTGACCATCGTGTATGAAGAGCTGACGGAGATGTTGGGCGGCGCGGACTATAATCCGCGCTTCGAGCTGGGCTCCGGGCAGTACGTGATCATGCTGGCCGGCCTGCAAGGCTCGGGCAAGACGACCACCGCCGCCAAGCTGGCGCTGCGCTTTAAAAGCGAGGGCCGCCGCCCGCTGCTCGTCGCCGCCGACTTCTCGCGCCCCGCCGCCGTAGACCAGCTCAAGGTGCTGGGCAAGCAGATCCACGCCGAGGTGTTCGCCCCCGAGGCGCCGGGGGCCGACCCGGTGGCGCACGCCCAGGCCGGCGTGGCGTACGCCGCCAAGCAGGGCCTGACGCCCGTCATCGTGGACACCGCGGGCCGCCTTTCGATTGACGAGACGCTGATGGACGAGCTGGCGCGCGTCAAGGCAGCGATCCAGCCGCGCGACACGCTGCTGGTGGTCGATGCGCTGACGGGCCAGGACGCGGTGGAAACGGCCCAGCGCTTCGATGCGCGGCTCGAGCTCACCGGCCTCGTCGTCACCAAGCTCGACGGCGACGCCCGCGGCGGCGCGGCACTCTCGATGCGCGCGGTGACCGGCAAACCGATCCGCCTGGCCGGCATGGGCGAAAAGGTGGAAGCGCTGGAATACTTCCACCCCGGCCGGATGGCGGGACGGATCCTGGGGCGCGGCGACATCCAGAGCCTGCTGGAAAAAGCTTCCACCGGCATTGACCCGGCGGAGGCGGAGAAACTGGAAAAACGCCTGCGCCGCAGTAAAGGCGAACTGGACCTGGAAGACTTCATGGCGATGATGCGCCAGACCAAGAAGATCGGCAGCCTCAAGCAGATGCTCAGCTTCATCCCCGGCATGAAGGTCAGCGAAGAGGAGCTGGAGCAGGGCCAGATCGAGCTGCGCCGCTTTGAAGCCATCATTAACTCGATGACGCGCGAGGAACGCCGCGACCCCAAGCTGCTCAACGCCAGCCGGCGCCAGCGCATCGCCCGCGGCTGCGGCGGCACGGTGCAGGACATCAACCGCTTCATGGGCCAGTTCAAGCAGATGCAGCAGATGACGAAAGCGCTGCTCAAGCGCGGCGGGATCGGTTAACGCCGGTTTAACGCGCCATGCCGGGTTGCACAGCCAGGGCATGCGCTATGCTTAACCGTACCGCACAGGTAACCGTTTTTCGTCCGCCAAGGCGAAGCTAAGCTCCGCCGGTCGTACACCTGTCGCCAGGCTTGAATCCGGGAAATGTGATGACGCACCGGGGCCGGCATCACCGCTACCCATGAAATGGAGGAACCGCATGGAATTGCCCGCGATGATGAACGCTGTCCGCTTTCATGAGCACGGGGGGCCGGAGGTTCTACGCTTGGAACAAGTGCCGGTGCCCGCCATCAGCCCGAATGAAGCGCTGATCAAAGTGCGCTACTGCGGCATGAACCATCTCGACCTTTCGACGCGCCAAGGCCTCCGCGGCTGGAAGCTCCGCCTGCCCCATATCCTCGGCAACGACATCGCGGGCACGGTCGCCGCCGTCGGCAGCGAGGCGCATTTCCTGATTGAAGGCATGGACTGTTTCGTCCACCCCGGCGTCAGCGGCGGGCCGAGCTATGAGCGGATGCGCGGCGACGACAACATCGCGGCGGACTACGACATCCTCGGCTTATTCGTGCCCGGCGGCTACGCGGAGTATGTCTGCGTGCCGGCGTTCAACGTGTTTCCCAAGCCCGACTGCCTGAGCTGGGAGGAGACCGCGGCCTTCCCGCTGGTTTCACTGACGGCTTGGCACATGCTGGGCGGGCGCCGGGCCAACCTGCGCAGCGGCGAGAGCGTGCTGGTGATGGGCGGCAATAGCGGCGTCGGCACGGCGGCGATTCAGATCGCCAAGACGAGCGGCTGCCGCGTGATCGCCACGGCGGGCAATGCGGAGAAGGCCGCGCGCTGCCGCGCGCTAGGCGCGGACGAGGTCATCGACCACTACGCGCACGCGGGGCAGATTCACAAAAGGGTTTACGAGCTGACCAACGGCCACGGCGTGGATGTGGTGCTTGAACATGTCGGCCCGGCGGTGTTCAGCCAATGCCTCAAGAGCCTCAAACGCGGCGGGCGGCTTGTCACCTGCGGCGCGACGACCGGCCCGGTCACGGAGCTCGATCTCAACCAGGTGTTCGCCAAGCACCTGACCATCATGGGCAGCTTCATGGGCTCGATCAGCGAAATCATCGAGGTGCTGCCGCTGGTCAAACGCGGCCAACTGCGCCCGGTGGTGGACCGCGTTTTCCCGCTGGCGGAAGCCGCCGAGGCGCACCGCTACCTCGCCAGCGGCCAGCACTTCGGGAAGGTGGTGCTGCAGGTGGAGGAGGAGTAGGGGCATTCCCGCAGGGACGAAGCCGTGCTTCGCCCTGGGAGAGTCGGAATCTGCATAGCACGT
>CAYXMN010000050.1:0-6297 GCA_964465955.1 uncultured Planctomycetales bacterium | reverse complement strand
TCACACTGGGGGCTTGGAACAGAAGTGGCCCGCGGTTCCCTTGGCGGATACTAGAATGGAGAATTCACGCTTCGGTAGCCGGGCCTTCAGGCCCGGAACCTTGCCGCACCCGGCCTAAAGGCCGGTCTACCAGAAGCTGCTGCGGGCCGGAGACCCGCAGCTACCGGTATATTCGATTCTTGCTTACTACTTTCAACTTGTTACTTATTACGGCAGGGCGAAGCATGGCTTCGCCCCTACGTCATTCCACCAGTTAAAATGCTCTGCTCGTGCGGATGCTTAAAACAATTCTGACTATCGTGATCCTGGCGGCGGCAATCACCGCCGGGGCGATCGCGCTGTTCTGGCAGGCGCTGCTCACTCCCGAGCAGAAGCTCAAGTACGGCTTCATCGCCGCGGCCACAGAGGACTTCCGCGCGCGCCTGGCCGCGCAGCCGGAAAACGCGGTCTTCGCCACGGACTATCTCGACACACTCGTGCTCGAGGGCAACTTTGGCCGCGCGATCTACTTCGCCGACCTCTACGGCATGTCGAGCCCCCGCCTGGATGCGGTGCGCCCGCTGCTGGAGGAGTGCTACCGCGCCCGCAGCGCTGGCGAACTGCCCGCCGTGCATGAGGATCCCGCCGCGCAGGAGCTGAAGGACTACCCCGCATACCAGGTGCTGCGTTATCTCGAAGGTTACCAATACGCGCTGGCCGGTGACTGGCACAGCGCCAAAAACCACTTCAACGCCATCGACGCTAAGCGCTTGCCCGCGGTGCTCAAACCGTACCACACCTACTACCTCGCCCGCTCCTACCGCCTGGCCGGCAACCTGGAGGAGAAGGCGAAGGTAGAGGGGCTGTTTTTAGGCCTGATCAAGGCCCAGGACTGCCCCGCCGCGCTGCAGGACATGGCGCGCAGCAATCTCGCCTCCTGGTTTTTAAGCGGAGATTACCCCAGGGACAACGGCGCCGTGCGCGCCAAGCACTACATCGACACGCTGGAATCCGCCGCCTCGCCCTGGGTGGAGCAGCGCTCGCTTTCGGAATATGCCGCCTACGCGCTGGAGCACGGCAGCTACACTGCGGCGTGGGACGCCGCCCAGCGCGCCTTGCTGCTCGACCCCACCGGCCAGGCGGGCAAGACCGCCGGGACACAGCTCATCGCGGTGCTTTCCACCACGATGCAGGCGCGTCCTCAGGAAATGTTCAGCGGCGAAGGCGCGCTGCTGGCGCCGCTCACCCCCGGCGTGTTCACCGCGCTGGCGGAAAGCGCGGCGGTGCACAGCTATACCGGGGACGCGATCAAACTGCTGTCACAACTGAAAGAGCACCTGACCGACCGCGAACGCTGGGAGGAGCTGCGCGTCGCGCTGAGCGACTGCTACCGCGCCAGCGGCAACGAGGCGGCGCTGTTTGCCCTGATGGAGGAAGCGAACCTCGGCGGATTGTCCGATCCCGTGATGGGCCAGATTTACTACAACTACGCCCGCCTGCTGGAACAAGGCGCGCGCTGGAACGACGCGCTACGCTACTACGGCTTCGCCGGGCAGCTTGGCGGCCCGCGCGCCGGCGACGCGCGCTTCTGCAGCTATGCCGTACTGAAACACGTGCAGGAACCCCTCGACCTGGACCGCGCCGCCGGGCACCTGCAAGCGTGCATCAATGCGGGCAGCGGCGAGCATTACGCTAAAGCGGTGGAAGAGCTGCTGCCGCTGCTGATCTGGCAGGGCAACACGGCCGGAGCGCGCAAGCTGATTGATGCCGTGCTGGATAAAAACCTGCCGGATGCGCGAGAGACGGAAGCGTATGCCGCCGCGGAGCAACTCGCCGGGGTAGTGCGGTTTTGGCAGGCCTATCTGGCCGACAAAGCCGGCGACAGCATGGCCGCCGAGCGCGCCCGCGCGGCGATTCCGCTGAAGTACTGGAACTATTACGAAATCAGCGCGAACTATCCGCCGGCGCCGAACTACCTGCCGGAAGCTGAGTGCCTGCGCCAGCGAGAGACGGCAGGGGAGTATTTCGCCGGGCTAGGGCTCGATTCCGCGGCGGCGGACTTTTTCAGCGCCGCCGGCGATGCCGAGAACCAGCTTGGCTTGTACCTGCCGCTGAAGTACGCCTCGCTCGTGCGCGAGCTTTCCAGCCAGCAGTATGAAGCGACCGCCGTGCTGGAAAGCGGTCGCGTCCGCGAGCAAGCGCTGCTCGACTTCGTGCTGGGCGAGGCTTACCCGCGTCCGTATGGCGATGTGGTGGCCCAAGCCGCTGCCGAGAGCGGGGTGGATCAAGATTTGATCTACGCTGTGATTAAAAAGGAGTCGAACTTCAAGGAAGGCACCACCAGCTGGGTCGGCGCCGTCGGTCTGATGCAGGTGATGCCCGCTACGGCGCGCTGGCTGACCGGCCTGTACCAATTGTCACTCAACCCGGCCCAACTGGCCGATCCCAAGGTGAACATCCGCTTCGGCGCGGCGTTCTTGCGCAATCTGGGTGAACAGCTCAGCAACAATCCGCGCGCCATCATCCACGCCTATAACGGCGGGGTCGGCAATTACGAGAAATGGTCCGGGCGCTATGGCACTGATCCGGTGCTACTGACTGAATTAGTTCCAAACGAGGAAAACGAAGGCTTCGGCAAGCGGGTTTCGCGTTATTACAAGATATACGCTTGGCTCGACGGCCGGGCGACTGTGGCAGGTGCGGAATAGCCGCCTTTGCATATTGGTGTTGATATTAAACTATAAAATTTTTATTAAAACGATAAACAATACTCGCATCGCTTTTTGGTTGTTATAAGCTGGACTGGAGACGCTTGGGCCTCTCCAGATCTTGAGTACGCCGGCCTGGAATCTTGATACCTTCTTCATAAATGTCCGATATTGGCTGGATATTTGCTGGCTAATATAGAGTAGCCAGCTTGGCACAAGGAGGCCAGCCATGCGGTACTTAAAGTACTATAAAGTGGACCAGATTAAACATGCGCCTGAGATCGCCGTGGCAGTGATCACAAACATCGCGTTTGAGCGCTCAGGCCAAACCAACAGCGGGTTCACTGCCTATGTCACCCTCGACGGACGCAACCAGGAAAACCAGGTCCGGCTGGTGCACAACCTGCTCGGCATCGATTGGCATTACCTGGTGCTTCTGCCGGTCTACGACGGCAACCAGCTCTCAGAACGGGATTTCGCCGTATCCCGCGCACTGGAAGCGGTGGACGTCCTAGGTTGTCTCGACCCGGAGAAGCTGACCTCCAGCCCTCCCGGAACACTAGTCAGTTACGGCCAATGCTAGCTCGCCGACTGCAGCCGCTCGCGCGCGTCGTCAACGGCGCATTCCAGGCTGGTCTGGCGCTTGAAGTAGCGGCGGCGGGCATCGCGCCACATAATGAAGGGGCATAGCACGGGGCAGCAGATTGACAATACCACCACCCAGCCAGGGCGGGACAGCGCGTAATTCTCATTCCACCAATACAACCGCCAGCCGAGTGCGGCGATGATCATCCCCAACACAGCGCTCACCGGATACCAGGACACGATACGCCAGCTCAGCCAGGAATAGCCCGGCCAGATTCCCAGCAGCACCGGGGCGGTGAAATCACTCTGGCTCAGCGGCGTGCCCAGCGCCAGGTCGATTAGCAGCCGAACCAGCAGCAAGGCCCAGGGCGTCCACATCAGCGCCGCCAGGCACCAGGCGATTGTGATAATCAGCCTCACGCTTCGATTGTAACGCACACCGGAGAAGTTGCCAGCGCGGCGCATTCACATCCTGCCGGTTTGCCAGTGGTGGCGAACAGCCGCACCCAGTTTAAAATGCCTCTCAGTTATAATGAGTGGCATTACGGATGGTAGGCGCTGTTCACGGCCGTTCGGCTAAGGCAGGGAATCACAGATGCTCACACAATCTTTAACAGGCATCCACGGTTTGTGCATGCGCCCGGTTGGCAGGCTCATGCTGGCGCTGGTGGTCGGTGTGCTCGCAAGTTGCGGCGGCGGCCAGCAACCGGACGCTACCGGCGGCTGGCTGGCCGAACTGCCCAGCGGGCTGAAAGGGGCCAGCACCACGGCGCAGGTAGACGGCTCGGCGCACGTAATGGCGGGCGTTGGGGTGACGGACACACCGCCTGCCGCGGTGCTCGACGGAGCAGGCGTGGACTACAGCTACGCGATGTACGCCTTCGATCCGCCGGCTGGGGAGCAGGTCACAGCCATCGGGTATGCGCTGTCGGCCATCGACGGCGAGTGTTGGCTGGGACTGGCGAACTATCGCGCGGATAAATGGGAATGGCGCCAGGTTCCTGCAGCAGCCGGTTCCGGCACAGTGACGTTCGGCGATCCGGCAGATTACTTAGGTTTTGACGGCAACTCCTACTGGGTAGTTGTGGCCGCGCGCGATGAAAGCGTGCAAGTGGATGGCTTCACAGTCACACACCTCAGCACGGTCACGCCGATGTTTTACAACCCGCCGGCAGGCCAGCAGACCGCCGATAGCGCCGGGCTGGCGCCGCAGGTCGTGCTGCTGCCGCCGTTGACCAGCAATGCCCAAACCGCCGCGCCGGTAATCGTGTACATTAAAACCGTCGCCGGCCAACCGCTGCTCACGCTCGCCTACTACGACGGCAGCGCTTGGCAGCAGATACCGCTGTACAACTCGCGCAGTTTCAGTTTGCCCCAAGCGCGCTGGCTGGACGGCGCCGGGGTGATCGTCGCTTACGATGCCACGAACGGCCAGCTCCTCGACATCCGCGTCGATGAGTGGTGGGAAATCATCGACGAAGTACCAGTGCCGCTGCCCAGCGGCGAAGGGATTGTGCCGGTCATGCTCAGCCTCGACGTGGATCCGCAGACGGGGTACTGCGGGGTGGCCTACGCCTTGGCCGGCGATCCGGCGCGCGTGTATTCCAACTTCGAAGACGCGGAGGGCTGGGGAGATCCTGTGCTGGTGGGCGAGTACACCGGCGAGTCCATCCCCGGGCTGTCCTTCAAGTTCGATGCCGCTGGCGGCGACCCGTGGCTGGCTTTCACCCACGGTATCGCGAATTACGAGACCGAAATGACGGTGGATTACGCGCTGGAGTATGGCCGGTTCGACGGCACGGCGTGGACGCTGACGGATTCGGGCCGCAGCGACTCGCCGATGTTTGTCGAGCTGGGCTTCGACGGCACCACGCCGCAAATCGTGTTCAGCGAGATCAAGTATAAAACTCTGACATTTGGCATCCCGCCGATTTTTGTTTATGAGGTGGATGTGCCGTTGCTGGCGGATGTGTACGCCGGCACGCACAACGGCGCAAGCTGGGATTACACCCGCATGTTTGAAAGCACCCTCACTTATTCCGCGAATCTCGGCGACAGCACGCTGACCCTGCATCTGAACCTGGCGCCGGCCTGCGGCTGGGCGCGGAACAAGGAGCTGTTCTACAACCAGGTGACCGGCGATGTCGTGTTTGACGTCGATCTCAGCTCTAGCCCCATCGGCATCACGCCGCGCGACGGCACGCTCAACAACGCGGTGCCCTATTTGGCGGACACCGGCAGCGGCTATCAAGCTAACGCGTATTTCACCGGCACCGCCGGCATGAACTTCAGCTGGGATGAACTGCTTCCGCTGCATGCCACCGCCTACGTCAGCGCCGAAAGCATCAGTGTGGACGACATCATGAGCGGGCGGCTCGGCGCGGAAAGCACGCTGCTGTACTGGACGCCTGAGGACTAACCGGCGCCGCGCTATTGAGGCGGGCGCGCCGGGCTGACGGCGGGATGGCCCGTCCAGCAGCAGCGCCAGGGTAAATCCCGCGCCTGGCTCAAGCCGATGCGTTTGGTCCAGGTCAGCGGCGGCGGCGTGTAATCCGCCGGCCGGTAGAGCCAAACCTCGCCGCTGCGCCGGAGCAGGTTCGCGCCGTTGTGGCGGCGGTCAAGCTGTAGCCCTTGGCACAGCAGCCCCGGTCCGGACAGGCGCAGCCCGGCCCCCGCGCCGCCCGGCCAGGCCGCCGCCGCCCGCAGCAACACCGCCGCGCCGGTGCCTGCGCCTGCACACACCACATTGGCGCAATGCCACATGCCGTAGGTGAAGAAGACATACAAGCGCCCTGGCGGCCCGAACATCACCTCGGTCCGCGGGGTGCGGCCCCTAAAGGCATGGCAGCCAGGTTCGCACTGGTGGTAGGCTTCAGCTTCCACGATGACCGCGCGGGCGATCCCGTCCGGCCCGGCGCCCAGCCGTCGCGCCAGCACGCAACCGATCAATCCCGCGGCGGCCTGCATCACATCACCAGCGAGCAGCTCGGGCAGGCTTGGCCGATTCACGGTGTCCATTCACGCA
>CAYXMN010000049.1:0-16453 GCA_964465955.1 uncultured Planctomycetales bacterium | reverse complement strand
GACGGCGGCGCGGATCAGCTCGATCTCGCTTTCGTCCTTGATGATGCGCAGGTCCTCCACGATGTTCTCGGTGGCGGCCCAGTTGAACCGCGCCGCCTGGGCCAGCCGCTCCTGCATTGCGACGTTCATGTGCGCCGCCTCGAAACCGACGCGTTTGAACGCCGCCGCGCCGGTAAGCTTGGGCCAGACTTCCTCGATCAGCTTGAGGCCGGTGTTATCGACCAAGGTGTAATGCGGGTTGAGCGTCTTGGCCACGCGCTCGGTATAGCGCGAGTCGGTGATGAACCAGCTGCGCTCCGGGCTGAGCAGCACCAGCGCGGTGGAGCCGGTGAATCCGGTCATGTACTGGATGTTGGGCAGGCTGGTGACGAGCAGAGCATCCAGCTCCTTGGCCTTGAGCTGCTCGATCACCCGCGCGGCGCGTTTGGCGTGCATCATTTCCACCTGGGATTGGGATAACAGATTATTATACACACACGAATTACGCTGGTAGCCCGGACTTTAGTCCGGGTGTGACAAGATCCGGGACTAAAGTCCCGGCTACCTGTATCGCACGCAAAGCGCGGGCCTGCCCCTGATTTCTCCCGGTTCAGGTTTAAGCTCGCGGCCCGGGGGTATCATGACTGGTTGATAACGAGACTCATTACTAACTAGCATGGGCTCAGCTTCAATCGGTTTTACTCCCACTAAGGAGATCGTGATGTTAAAGGCCAGGACAGTGCAGCTAGCCAGCTTACTTGGATTGCTCGGGCTCAGCCTCGGGCTCGCGGCGTGCGGCGGCGGTTCAGCGCCGGCCCCCCGCGCCGGGCTGGAAACCCCCGGCGGCAGCCTGGAACAATCCCTCGCCCGCGCCGGCTTGCCCAGCCCGGACCAGGCCGCGCACTTCGCCAGCGCCACCGCCCAGCAGCGGATGCGCGGCGGCGGCGAGAACATTCCCCAGCTTAAAGCGAACGCCGGCCAGGCCGGCCAATACGAGATGCAGTTCGAGCCTGAGTATGACGGCGTGGTGAACTTCAACCCGGCCTGGGCGATGTACAGCTTTTACCTGCCGGATTATGCCGAGGGCGACTCCATTACGGTGTGGTTCACCGATGACGACCCGCTGCCCGCCGGCGGCCAGGTCTGGCTGGGCCTGGCGGACTTCGGCAAGAACGCCTGGAGCTGGCGCGAGGTGCCGACCGCCGCGGCGCAAAGCGCGCTGGTCGAGGTGCCTGGAGTGCCCGTCGGCGGCTACATCCGCGCTCAGGACGGCCTGCTGCTGGCCTGCGTCCTCACCCTGTCGCCTGCCAAGCTGAAGGTGCTGCAAATCGGCGGCCCGCTCGGCCCGGTGGCGGTGCCGCGCATCGGCGACTCGCTGACGGAATCCGGCACCGTGTCCACCTTGGACGGCTCCCAGAGCTACACCGAGCTGGGCGGCAGCATCACCCTGTATGAATGGGATATCGACGGCGATGGCGTCTTTGAAGAGCAAGGCGAGATCATCGACTCCGTTTCCTTCAGCCCCGGCTACCACGAAGTGAAGCTGCGCGTCACGGATGAGCACAGCGTCGCGGACACGGCCAGCGCTTGGGTGCTGAGCCTGGACAGCGACAACCCGCCGGACTACACCGAGATTGAGAACAACGACACGCGGGAAACCGCCCAGCAACTGCCCGCCGTTGATTTCCAGGATTTCACCGGTAACTGCGGCACGGGCGGCCCGCAGGACGGCGACACCGAGGACTGGTACAAGTTCGAATGGTACCAGGATTCCATGAGCCACTTCTGGCTGCAGACCGGCAACGAGGAGGACCTCGATCTGGCGCTCTATAACGAATTCGGCCAGCTTATCGGCGCGACCAGCGGTTTCCAGAACTTCGAGATTCTGGACCTCCCGCTGATGGCCGGGCGCTATTACCTGCAAATCAACGCGTTCAACGGCCAGGGCAACAGCACGGATTACATCCTGACGACCATCACCTCGTTCAAGAACGAAGCGCCGTCAGCCTACCTGCACGCCAATCCGGCCGAGCTGGTGCAGGGCCAGCAAATCACCTTGCTGGGCAACCAGAGCTTCGACTTCGACGGCGACATCGTGGAATATGCTTGGGATCTGTATGGCGATGGCGCCTATGAGCGCAGCGGCGCCGACGCCTCCACCCAATACACCGTGCTGCGCCAGGGCACGTTCAATGCCACTTTGCGCGTCAAGGACAACGGCGGGCTGTATGCGACCTATAGCGTGCCGATCACCGTCAGTGGCGACCAGGCCTATGACGAGATGGAAGACAACGACTCCTTCGCCGGGCCGATGGCGCTGGATTGGTTCCCTGAGTCCGGCACGCCGACGTTCAAGGGCGATGTGGGCCTGGGCGGCGGCTGGGACGGCGACAGCGTGGACCTCTTTAGCTTCCAGCTCAGCCAGCCGGGCAACGTGCAGTGGATCTTAAACACCCTCGACCCGGAGCACGCCGACCTCAAGATTACGCTGTATCACGTAACCGGCGACGTCGTGAACGTGGTGGCGGCAGACGACAGCGGCAACGACGTGCTGGCGCTGAGCGAGCATCTCGCCAGCCTCGACGGGACTTACTTCCTGCAGGTGGAGCCGCAGCAGGGCTCCAGCCGCTACGACTTCAGCCTGCACTTCACGCCGTAGATTCGAGCGAAGTATCTGGTGGAGCTGTGGTAGCCCGGGCTTTAGCCCGGGTGCGGATTCAGAGATCTCCGGTAGCCCGGGCTTTAGCCTGGGTGTTACAGGATCCGGGGCTAAAGCCCCGGCTACCGGTATTGTGCTCGAAGCGCGGGACTTAAGCCCCGGCTACCGATTTACTGCAACAGTTGCAGCACCGTCTGCGGGAGCTGGTTGGCCTGGCTCAAGGCCGCCACCCCCGCTTGCAACAGGATCTGGTTGCGCGTCATCAGCACCGTCTCGGCGGCCACGTCCGCGTCGCGGATGCGGCTCTCGCTGCTCGTCAGGTTCTCCGCCGCCACGTCGAGGTTGCGGATCGTGCTTTCGAGCCGGTTTTGCAGCGCGCCGAGCTGGCTGCGCTGGCGGCTGACCTTGCCGATGGCGTGGTCAATCACGCTGATGCTCTCCTGCGCCAGCTCGCTGTCCACGACAAGCAGCCCCTCCACGCCCAGCGCCAGCGCGCTCATGGCGCCGATATAGCTCGCGATGGTCTGCCCCTGGTTCGCGCCGACCTGCAGCGTGAAGCCCGTCGGGGCGACATGGATGAAGAAGCTGTCGAGCTCGCCGGTCAAGCTGAGCCGCGGGCTTTCCGTCGCCTGCACATAACCGAAGCTGACGATGCTCGCGTTGGCGTCCGCCAGCGGCGGCGCCGGGTCGAGCTTCAAGCCCAGCGTGTTGTCGAAGAAAACCTTGAGCCCCGGCAGCAGGCCGACGATCTCGTTGCCGTTGACGATCTCCGCGCCCACGTCCGTCCCGCTTTCCAGGTTGAACGCGCTGATCGAGTACACCGGCGCGATGCCGTCCTTGACCTCAATCAGGCTCAGCGCCTTGAGCAGGCTCTCGTCCCCGGCGAAGACCAGCTCGGCGCCGGGAAGGGGCGTGGTGATCGACACCGTGCCCTTGGCGTTGCCGACGGTGTTGACATGCACAAGGTCCGGCAGGCGCCCGGCGGGGAGGATCCCGGAGTTGATCACGCCGCTGCCGCCGGGGTTGTACAGCGCCAGGCTGAGCTTGCCCGCCAGCTCCTCCAGCGTGTCGTTTTTAAACAGGTTGACGGTGGCCGACTGGGCCGTGCCGCGCAGGTAGACGGCCAGCTCCACGTTGTTGCGCCCGTCGAACACGCCGAAATCGCTGAAACGGTTGAGGCTGGCCAGCGTGGATTGCTGGTCCGCCGTCAGCACGTTGTTGGTGCTGATGTTGAAGGTAGCGGTCTCGCCCGCCTGCAGGATGCCGTCGAAGGTGATGTTGATGAACTCCAGCGCGCTGCCCACCGGGCCGGCGAATCCCGCGTTGATGGCCTGGTTCGCGCCGATCTGCGCGCCGCGCGCCTGGGCGAGGGCGCTGGTCTGGTCCGTGCCGCCCGCCACCAGCGAGGTGTAGGCGTCGTTGTCGAAGCTGAAAACCGCGTAGGTGCGGAAGTCCACCGCGCTGATCAGGAACGTGCCCGAGACCGGCACCGGGCCGGACTGCTCGAGCGCGCCGTAGCGCTGCAGGCTGTTGGAGCCGGCGTATTTGTTCCAGGCGATGAGGTCCGTCGCGCTCGCGCCGGAGCCGCCGGCGAGCACGGACGCCACCACCGAGAAGTTATAGCCGGTGTCCAGCCGCACGTTGAGCTGCCCTGTGTTGAGGTCGCCGATCAAGAACGCCGCGCCGGAATCGTTGAGGGCGCGGGAGTAGCCGCCGGCGAAGGCGCTCCCGTTGTTCGAGAAGCTGTAGGCCATCGAGACGAACTGGCGGTTGCTGGTGATCAGGCCCGTGCCGCTCTGGAACGACAGGTACCAGTTGCCGCCGCTGTTGTCGCCGTCGATAAACTCCGTCTTGGTGATCGACGCGTTGAGCGCGCCGGCCAGCACGAGCTGGAAATTCGAGTTGGTCGCCGTGTTGTCGAACGTCGCCGCGGTGACGTAGCTCGTCAGCGCCGTATCGACGGCGGCGGCGAAGTCCGCGTTGGTCATCGCCGCGCTGAGCGCCACGGAGAAGGTTTCGAGGCCGTTGTTGCTATGGACGGTGAACAGGATCTTGTCGCCGTCGCTGATTTCCTCCGCTTGCAGGTTCTGGCCGATGGTGTTGGTGTCCGCGCTGCCCACGGCGTCCCAGACCGTCAGGCGCCCGTCCACCGTCGAGTTGACCGCGACCGAGCCCCCCGCGGTGATCGGCACGGCGAGCTGGTACGCCCCGGTTTGGCCGGTGCCGCGGGCGTCGGCCGTGGTCAGCGACGCGTGGGCGCGGTAGGTGTGGAGGTAGTTGATCCGCCCCACCGCGTCCGCCTCCAGCGTGACGGCGAACACGTCGGTCTTTTGCACCTGGAGCTGGCCCGTGGTCAGCGCCGCGGCCTTCATCACGAAGTTGCCGCCCTTGCCCACGTTGCCGACCACCGCCGCCTTGACGCGCGTGTAGTCGTCGGTGCTGATCAGCGCGCCGAGCGAGCCGTCCAGTAGCGTCTTGGTGTTGAACTCGGTGGTGGAGGCGATGCGGTTGATCTCGTCCGTGAGCTGGCTCACCTCAAGCTGGATCGCCTGGCGGTCGCTCGCGGTGTAGATGCCGTTGGCCGCCTGCACCGCCAGCTCGCGCATGCGCTGGAGGATGCCGTGCACCTCGCCCAGCGCGCCTTCGGCGGTTTGGATCAGGCTGATGCCGTCCAGCGCGTTGGCGCTCGCGCGCGTTAGGCCGCGCACCTGCGAACGCAGCTTCTCGCTGATGGACAGTCCCGCCGCGTCGTCCGCCGCGCGATTGATGCGCAGGCCGGAGCTCAGGCGCTCGAGGGACTTGGAGATCGCCGACCCTGTCATGCTCAAGTTGCGCAGGGCGTTGATCGCCAGCGGGTTGTTATAAATCCTAAGTACGCTCATGTCCGCATTCCTCCGTGAACGCGCTGCCTCAATTGTGGCTCGAGGGCTCTTGCCCCGTTAAATCCTACCAGTTTTCCGCCGATAGATCACTTCGGAAGACTATTTTCACGCCTGAATCTAGATTTAATCAGGCCTCCGCGTTTCACTGTTTCACGCACCCGCCACGCTACACCCCCGGTAGCCCGGGCTTTAGCCCGGGTGCGACAGGGTCCGGGACTGAAGTCCCGGCTACCTGTATTGTGCTCCAAGCGCGCGGCCGCTAGAACTTCGTGTTCCACTGGAACATGAACTCAGAGCCCGAGGCGCCCGAGCCGACGCGGAAGGCCTGCAGGTCGAACATGCGCTCGATCTCGCGGCTGATGAAGCTCGTGCCCAGGCCGGCCCGGAGATCTTCGTGATCGGCGACGCCACCGATCTACCCAGTTCCAAGGCAGGGAGCGTGGCGCACTTCCAGGCCGACATCCTGACGGAGAACATCCGCTCCTTCATCGCGGGCCGGGAGCTGGCGGCGCGCTTCGACGGCCACGCCAATTGCTTCATCGAGAGCGGCCACGGCAAGGCCGTGCTGGTGGACTTCAACTACGACACCGAGCCGCTGCCGGGGCATGGCATGGGCGTCCCGGCGCGGATGCCGATGCGCGGGAAGCTCCAGCCGGAGCAGGCGCAGTCAATGCTGGCGCGCCCGCGCCGGCAGGTCTAATGCTGGCAGGCTTACTGCTTGGGCTTGACAGGCTTAGGCGGCTTGGGCGGCGTATCCTTCACGTTCGGAGACGCGGTTGGCGGCGCGGCCTTCGGCTGCACCTTCTTGGGTTTCTTGACGTTCCGTCCGCCTTTGTCTTTCGGCATCTTAGCCTCCTAGAGGAATTACTATGCATTCGTATAGATAGTGTACCTCATGCGCATCCGCCGCAGCTAGACAACAGGACGCGTGAACCAACCCGGCTGTTTGGTTGCGGCGGGAGCGCAGTCGTAACCTGGGTTCAGCCTGTCGCACCGCCGCGCTGGCGCTCCAGCCAGGGAATGGCGAACGCCACCAGCTCGCGCGCAGGGAAGCGCCGGGCCGCGCCGTAACCCACCATGCCCGCCGCGTGCGGGTGCCCGGCCTGGATGTAGTCAAGGCGCAGCTGCTCGAAGTCGTCGCAGTTTGTTTCGATCATCGGGTACTCTGTCCAGCGCCGCGCGCCGTCCACCAGCATCGCGCAACCCTGCACCTGGCGCGTCTGGCCTGGGTAATTCGCCAGCGCCTCCGCGTAATGCAGGATCGTCGTGCGCTGGCAGCCCAGGCTTAAGACGTCCGCGTTAAGCCGTAGCGCCGCGCCCAGCGGCGAGCGCTCGCCGAAGCCGCAGTCCAACTCGTGCACCGCGCACAGCTCCGCCGCCCGCGGCCCCAGCGCCGCCCAGGACAGCGCGGGGTGGGCCGAGCGCACGACGCCGGGGCGCATGAGCACTTGCGCGCTGAGCGCTCCCATCTCGCGCGGCGGGGACAGGCGCGGGTCGTAGGCGGGCAGCTCCGCGCGCAGCGTCTCCACCCAGTCCGCGGGCACCGGCGGGTTCTCCCAGCGCGCCGGGTCGGTGTTGTCGGTGGTGAAGGCGGGCGCGGCCATGGTGCCCGCCGGGCCGAGCGCGCCGAGCAGCGCGTCGCACAGCGTGCGCGCCCCGCCGGGGATCCAGCCCAGGCGGCTCAAGGCGCAGTGCACCAGCAGCACGGAGCCGGGGCGCACCCCGAGGGCGGCGAGGTCGCGGTCGAGCCGCGCGCGCGTCACCGGCCCGTCAGTGCAGATGGCGATGGCGTCGGCTTCACTCATGCGAGGGATTGTAGCGGACATACTGGCAGGGGCCGTGCCGCCGCTCGTCTCTATTTGAGTGGGTTCAATTTGAGTAGGCCGGGCTTCCAGCCCGGCGCAGACATCGCGGGCAAGCTGCCCGCGCTACCCCGGCGGGCAGGGGCGCGCACTCGCTAGAACTTCGTGTTCCACTGGAACATGAACTCAGAGCCCGAGGCGCCCGAGCCGCGCTCGGTAAAGTTGACGTTGAGCGTGAGGTTCTGGTAGCGGCTGCCCGCGGTCATGTTGTAGAGCTGGTACTTCACGCCCCACTGCTCCTTCTGCCCGGTCTGGCTGAAGAAGTCCTTGTAGTACGACAGGCTCACGTCGTCGGTCAGGTCCTTCTCGACGTAGGTGTAATACGAACCGCCCTCGCCCGCGCCGACGCGGAAGGCCTGCAGGTCGAACATGCGCTCGATCTCGCGGCTGATGAAGCTCGTGCCCAGGCCGACCAGCTCGCCTTCAGCGATGTCGCCGAAGTCGCCGTGCCCGGCCAGCAGCTCGCCCGCGCCACCGAGCAGGTACGTGCGAATCTTCTCGTCGCTGAGCGACGGCTGGCTCGACAACTGCACCTGGCTCATCAGCTGCTCGGAGCTGGAGCCCAGGCGCACGTTGGGGAAGTTGAAGTAGACCGTGAGATCGCGCGCCGAGCCCATCTGGGTTTGCTGCAGCACGCCCACGTCCTGCGCCGCGCCCATGTCGGCCTGGCTCAGCACATTGGGCAGCACCAGCGCGCCGCGCCCGGTGAAATAAGGGAAGATGTCGCCCCCGGTAAAGCTGAGGTAGTTGTGCGTCGCGCTGTCCAGGCGGATGGTGTGGCGGTAGACGAATAGGCTGCCTTCGGGTAGGTCGAGGGTGCCGTTGATCTGGAATTTATCCGGGTCGGTCTTCTGGCCGGGCCGCCCCCGCAGCGTGATGTCGCCGTTCAGCTTCGCGTTGAGATCAAACGGCCCTTCCACGATCGTGCCGGGCTTGAAGCTGAGCAGCAGGCCGGTCTTGCCGAAACTAAACGCCGCGGGCTGCTGCTGCTGGCTCGCGCCGCCCTCGGGCATCTTGAGGAAGATGGTCGACTTGCCGCCCGAGGCGTTGAACACCACGTTGCCCGACACCTCCGCCAGCAGCCCGGCCTGCGCCGTGCCGCGCACGTGCACCGTGCCGCCCAGGCTGCCGTCGAAGCTGCCCACGCCGGCGTAGGCCGTCTGCAGCGTGGTGTAGGCGCCCGGTGGGGCGAGCACGATATCCACCGCGGAGCCGGGGGTCAGCCGCAGCGGGTTGAGCGCCAGCGCGCCGGAGCCGGTGATGCGCGCGCTGGACAGGCCCGAGCCCTCCGCCGCGCGCAGTTGGATGTCGAGGTTCTTGAATTCGTTTTTGACGAAGGCGATCTGCCCCGCCACGCCGGTCAGGCCTAAGCCCTGGGCCGGGGCCACCTGGGCCAGGTCGAGGTCGAAGCCCACGTCGCCCTGGAGCTGCGGATCGGCGGACTGGCCGAAGACGCGGATGTCGCAGTTGAGCGTGCCGTCCAGCCCCGGCGGCGCCTGCCGGGTGTACCGCGCCGGCAGCGCGGCCAGCAGCGCGCCGAGATCGAAGTTTTGCGTCGCTGCTTTAAAGTCGATGGGATAGCTCGGCGCGCCCTGGGTCTCGCGCGCGCGGCCCAGATCCACCCCGCCGGACAGCGTGAGCTGCCCGCCGGAAAGGCCCAGCTCGCCCTGGCTGATGGTTAGGTTGTCCTGGTGCAGCTTGGCCTTGAGCGCCACCTTGCTCAAGCTCGTCGGCCCGACGCTGACCGCCGCGCCGGTGCTCAGCAGCTCGACTTCCGTATCGGGGTAGCGGCCTTGCCCCGGCGCGAAGCTGGCCGACAGCGAGACCGAGCCGCCTAAGTCCGGCACGCTGTCCGGCAGCAGCGGGTTAAGCAGCGCCAGCTCGATGTGCGGCGCGCTGGCGGTGAAGCGCGTCTGGGCCAGCTCGGGGTGGATCGTGCCGCTGGCCGTGAGCTGGGTGCCCTGGGCCTGGACGGTCAGCGACGTGACCTCCAGCGCCACGCCGCTGGTGCGGAACTCGGCTGCGGCGGAATCCAGCGCGATGCCGCCGAACCGGCCCTGGGCCAGCGTCAGCGCGCCGTCGGCGGTGAAGTGCTTGCCCTCGCCGTTGACCGACAGCGTGCCGTTAAGCAGGCCGGTGAGCTGGTTGAGCAGCTCCACGCCGATCACCGGCGTGATCACGCCGAGATTGAAATTGCTGATTGTCGCGCCCGCCTGGTAGGCCGGCGGATCGTATTTCACCACCGCGCTGGCATTGATCCCGCCCGAGGCGCTCTTGATGCTGAAGTTGCTCACGCTGGCCTGGCTCTTGTTGGCCGTCGCCAGCAGGCGCGCGTCAGTGTAGTGCTGGCCTTCCACCGTGCCCGCCGCGCTGGCGTAGTCGATGCTCGCCTGCGGGTCGGCCAGCTTGCCGGTGAGCTTCACCACCAGCACGCCCTGGCTGTCGATGCTCAGCGGCGGGCGGGACGGCGCGCTCTTAGCGCCCGGCGGCGCGGCGGTCTTGGTGGCGGCGGCGATGGCGCTGAACAGGTTGAAGGGATCGCTGCGCAGTTCGAGGTTGCCGGTCTCGGCGCCCAGCGTGCCGCCGGCCTTGAAGCGGCTGCCCGCGAAGTCGAACACGCCGTCGTTAATGGTGATCGTGTGGCCCTCGGCCAGTTTGAATCCGGCGGACAGGTTGGCCGCCTCCAGCACCCGCCCGCCTTTGCCGTAGGTGATGCGCGGCGCGATGACCTTGCCCGCCACCGTCGGGGCTTTGAAGGTGCCGCCCACATCGGCGGTGGCCGAGACCGTGCCGGACAGGCCCTGGGCTCCGGCAAAGCGCGCCAGGTCCACCTGCTCCGCCTTGAGCTTGCCGCTGACGGTCTGCTTGGCCGCGTTCACGCCGCCCTCGAAGGCCACCGCGGTTTCCTGCCAGGTCAGCTTGGCGCTCACCGGCATGTGGCCGTCCGGCTTATACTTGGCGCTGGCCGCGAGCACCAGCGGATGATCGGTGTGGCTCGTCTTGAGTTGGGCCTTAACGTCGGGGCCGCTGGCCGGGCCGGTGATCTTGAAACTCAGGTTCGCCTGGGCCGGGGCGAGGTTTTGCGTGGCGCCGGAACCAGTCAGCGCCAGCACCGCGGGCTTGCCGCCCGGCTGCAGGCTGACCGAACCGCCGGTGCGCAGCCAGACTTTCAGCGGCCCGTCGCTTCTCAATCCCGCCGCGTCGACGGTTTTAGGCAGGACGAGCACGCACTCCGCCGCGTCGAGGGTGATGGTCGGCGCGGCGACGGAGCCCGTGGCCTCGAGTTTCGTAAGCTGGTAATCCTTGAGGCTCAGCGCGTCGCTGGTGAGGCTCAGCTTGGCCTGCGGCCGCCCGCCGGCGAGTTTCACCGTGGCCGCCGCGCGCAACTGGCCCGAGGCCTCCAGCTGCGGCACTTTCCCGCCCTGGCTGAGCTTGCCCGCCAGCTTGAGCGCGTCCGCCACCGTCAGCGGCCCGGCGCTCGCCGCCAGCTCGCCGGATTGCGTCCGCAGGTCGAGACTGCCGCTGGCGCGCAGGGGCAAGTCGCCGCCGCTGAGCTGCACGCCGTCCAGCGTGAGGATCTGCTGTTCCAACTTGGCCGCGCCCTTGAGCTGGCCCAGCTTGATTTGCTCAACCTGCAGCGCGCTGCTGGACAGCTTGGCCGTGACGTTGGGCTGCTTGGACGAACCGCTGAGCCGCGCATCCAGGTTCAGCTTGCCGCTGGCCGCGACGTCCTCGATCCCGTACTCGCGCAGCAAGCCGCCCAGCTCGGCGTCATTCAGCCTAACCGTCGCGTCGAGCGCGTCGTCATCGATGTTGTACTTCCCGCCGGCGACCAGCTGCGCGCCCAGCGCTTCCAGCGTGAACTCGCCGCTGACGCGCTGCGGGCTGGGTTCGTAGTGCGCGACGATGCGCGGCAGGCTTAAGGCGGGCAGGTGCGCGCTGGCGGCTTCAACTCCGGCCAAGGTCGCGTCGACCGCCAGCGAAACCGGCGCGCCGCGTTTCTGCACGGCGTGCACGCTGGCTTCACGGATCTGGCCGGCGGCGGACGGCAGGGGCAGGGGCGGGGCGGGAGGCGCCGCCGCGTCTGGGCCGGCGTTGTCCGCCGCGTCCGCCGACAGCCCCAGCGCGAGCTTGGGAAACAGCGCGTTGGCATAGGGCGCGAAGCTCGCCAGGTCGGTGTCGTGCATGCCGAGCTTGGCGTCGAACGTCGCGCCGTCGGTCGTGGCCGTGCCCTTGACGGTCAGGGTGCCACCGGGCGCGGGACGCTTGGCCGTCAAGTTGAACGACAGCTCCTCGCGCTCCTGGTTCACCGTCACCGAGCCGTTTAAGCTGAAGGTTTCCTCGAACAGGCGCTGCTCCGGCGGGCCGCCGGGGTGGTAGCCCAGCTCGGCGAGCAGCTCGCCCGCCAGCCCGTCCGCGGCGTTGATCTTGGGATAATGCTGGTTGAGCATGCACCAGTCGCTGAACACGATCTGCGCGTCGCGCAGGCGCACGCTGACGCCGATCGGCCGCTCCCGCGGCTCGGTGCGCTTTTTCACCAGCCGCGCCAGATTGATACCGCCGTCCGGTTCGCGCACAACAATCACGCGCGGCTGGGACAGCGTGACTTCCACGGCGCGCTTGCCGCGGTTGGGGCCGATGAAGTTGAAGGGATCGAAGCGCGCGATGACGGCCGGGCATTCGATCACTGGGCCGGCGGCGCCGTCTAGGAAAATTTCCGCGTCGGACAGCACGGCGCGCCCGGCCAGGTCGATTTCCAGCTTGGCAAATTTGAGGCGTCCGTTGAGCGATTTTTCCGCCTCCTCGCGCACAAGGCCCCCGGCCAGCTCGCCGAGATGGCCGCGCACGTACCACCACCCGCCGCCCAGGAGGAGCGCCACCGCGAGCGCGGCAAGCAGGCAGCCGCGCAGACAGCCGCGCCCGAAGCGGCGCGTTCGCACCGGCGGCTTGGCCTGCGGCTCGTCCATGCTCGTGCTCAACCTCTCCACGCACACTACCGGACGCTCGCGCCCGGCAACCTATTCAACAATAGTCTAAGGTGTATCCCACAATACTATATCCGAGCGCGCCGGGGATCAGTTCGGCCGCGCGCGATTTGCACGGCGCCGCCCGGCAACGCATAATATGCGGCAATGGACCTGCCAGCCGCCAGCGCGCCGCAACCGCTCCCGCAGCATGCCCCGCCCGCGCGCTTGAGCGCCGCGCAAATCGCCCGCATCTCCGCGCTGTGGTTCGGGCTGCAGTTCTTTTGGGTCAGCCAGCAGATGATCGTGATGCCCGAGCGCGTGAAGCACTTCGCGCCGCTGGAGCTGCTCGGCACGTACTATGGCATCATCAAGGCCTGCGGCGCGGTCGTCGTCATCGCCACCCAGCTCACCGTCGGTTTCATCAGCGACCACGCCGACTCGCGGCTCGGGCGGCGGCGGCCCTTCATCATCCACGGCGTGCTGTGGGGCTGCGCGGGCGTGGCGTTTTTCATCTTCGCGCCGGGCTACTGGTGGCTGTTCGCGGCCTACCTCGTGATCGAGGCGACAATCAACGTGGCGAGCGTGCCGTTCCAGTCGCTGCTGCCCGACCTCGTGCCGGAAAGCCAGCACGATAAGGCCGGCAGCCAGATGGGGCTGATGCACCTCTCCGGCAACCTCGCGGGCCTGCTCGCCGTCGTGGCGATGAAGATCCTGTTCGCGGGCCGGGAGTGGGAGGTCTTCGGCGACATCAAGCCGGGCGGCTACGGCGTGCTGCTACTCGCCTACCTCGCGCTGCTGATCGGCACGGCGGCCATCGTCGTGTGCGGCATCGACGAGCGCGGCTGGGCCCAGCACGCGCGCGCCAAGCTCGACGGCGCGGTGCGCACGTTGCGGCTGCTGCCGGGGCTCACCGTCAGGTTCGCGCGCACGGCGCCGACGCTGCTGGGCTGCATGATCCACGACTACCGCCAGGTGGACCTGCGCTCCCAGCCGAATTTCAACTGGCTCGCCGTCAGCCGTTTCACGATCTTCCTCGGCTACCAGACCTTCCTAACCTACGTTGCGTACTACGTGGAGAGCAACCTGGACGGCGCGGGCTGGCTTGAGCGCCTCGGCGTCACCGGCGGCTTGGCGCAACAGCTCGAAGGCGCGATCCTGCCCGCCGTGCTGACGTTCTTCATCTTCGGCGGACTGCTCGGCACGCTGCTGAGCGCGCCGCTGGCCGCGCGCTTCCGCAAAAAGGGCGTGATCGGCGGCGGGCTGGTGCTGGCGGGCTGCATGGTGATCCCGCTGATCTTCACCAGCAGCGTCTGGATCGCCGCCGGCGCGGGCTGCTTGCTCGGCCTGGGCTGGGGCGCGTTCCTCGCCTCCGACTGGGCGTTCGCCTGCACGCTGATGCCCAAGCACAAGACCGGCAGCTACATGGGCATTTGGGACGTGACCACGCTGATGCCGCAGGTGCTGGCGCCGGTGATCGCCGCGCCGATCCGCGACGGCATCTTCAGCGCCTCGCTGGCGCGCCTGGGCGAGCGGGGCGCCGACGCCTTCGCCATCCAATGGCTCTACGCCACGATCATCCTCTATTTCATCGCGGGCCTCATCCTGCTGCGCTTCGTGCGCGAGCCAGACCCAAGATCTGCGCAGGCCATCCGCCAGTCCAGATGACAATCGCGTGTGCTGCTAGCTGTCCGGCCTGGACGGCACGCCCGCGCAGTGCTTCTCGCGCCGAGAGTTGCCCGCCATCCGCCGGATGGACCAGGCGTTAAATCAACCTAAAAACCGCGTTTACTGACATTAACACTGCGGTATATGGTACATATTGAAGCTTAGGCGACGGCGGGCGAGCCGCAGGAGAGTGGTGTCATGGACAATCCGACGACAATCGAGGAACTAGCCTTGAAGCTGGCGGATCTGGAGATTCAGATCACGGCCCGCGAACAAGAGATCCTCTCCTTGCGCACGGAAGTGTCCGAACTGCGCGAGGCCACCTCAACCTTAAGCATCTGGATGGAGAAGCTGGCGGAATCTGGCGGCGCTTACCTGAAGCCGCCGCAATAGCAGGCCTATTCCGCGGCGACCACCCTGTCCACCGCGGCGTTGCCTTCCTCAAACACCGCGCAGCCGCAGCCCGTGCCGCAGCCCAGGCACGCGTGCTGGCACCCCGGCGTCTCCAGCCCCGCCTGGTACGCCTCCCACTGCTTCCACAAAAACGCCTTGCCCACCCGCCGGTCGATGTGGTCCCAGGGCAGCGCCTCGCCGGCGCCGCGCGCGCGAAACAGCTGCGCCTCCAGGCTGAGGCCCTGCGCGGCCAGCAGGCGCTCCCAGACGCTGTAATCGAAATAGTCGCTGGGCAGGGTCTGGCCCGCCAGGCAGGCCGCCTCGATCAACCCGGCCAGCTCGCGCCCGCCACGGCTGAGCAACCCTTCGATCAGGCTCTGGTGTGCATCGTGCCAGTTCAGCTTCACCGCGCCGGCCAGCGGCCTGAGCCGGGCGCGCAGCCGGGCGATTTTCGCCGCCGTCTGTTCCGGGCGTTCGAGCGCTTGCCATTGCAGCGGCGTGTGCGCCTTGGGCACCAGCACCGCGACCGACACCGCCAGGCGCGGGCGGCGCAGCGCGCGCTCGCGCGCAATATCGAAGATGCGGTAGATCAGGTTGGCGATTTCATCCATCGCCTCGGGCGGCTCGCCGGCGAACCCGCACATGAAGTACAGCTTGAACTTGTGCCAGCCCGCCTGCATCAGCTCGGTGAACGTGCGCAGCACGTCCGCGTCGGTCACGCGCTTGTTCACCGCCCGGCGCAGCTGTTCGCCCCCGGCCTCCACCGCGATGGTCAGCGAGGTCTCGCGCGGGCGGCGCAGCAACTGCGCCAGCTCCACGCCGATTTTGTCCGCGCGCAGGCTGGGCACGGCCACCCCGACGCCGCCGGGCAGCGCGCCTTTGACGGCCGCCACCAGTTCCAGCACGCGCGGGTGATCCAGCGTGCTGAGCGAGAGCAGGCCGATCTCGTCGTAGCCGGTCCAGCGCGCCAGTTCGGCGGCGGCGGCGGCCACCTGGGCCACGGGCCGGGCGCGCGCCGGGCGCGTGATGTAGCCCGCCTGGCAAAAGCGGCAGCCCTGGGGGCAGCCGCGCAGCACCTCCACATAAGCCTTGTCGCTGGGCACCTCGGTATACGGCACGATCGGGCGCGTCGGCGGCGGGCAGGCCGCCAAATCGCGCACATAGCGCTTGGCCACCCGCGCGGGCACGTCCGGGCGCAGCGGCGCCGTGCCGAGAAAGACGCCGCCTGCCCCGTAGCGCGGCGCGTAAAACCGCGGCACATAGCAGCCGGGGATCGCCGCCAAGGCCAGCAGCCGGTCCTCGCGCGGGCTGCCGGCGGTGGCGATCAGGCAGTCGCTGATCTCGCCCAGCACCTCCTCGCCCTCGCCGTTGACGGCGACGTCGATGAACTTGGCGATGGGCTCGGGGTTGCACATGCACTGCCCGCCGGCGAACACCAGCGGGTGCGCCGCGCCGCGCGCGCGGCTGTCAAGCGGCAGCCCGGCGAGTTGCAGCAGGTGTAGCGCGGAAGGGAAGGCCAGCTCGTAAGTCAGCGAGATGCCGATGGCGTCGAAGGCGGCTAGCGGCGCGCCGGACTCCAGGCTGAACAGCGTCAGCCCCAGGTCAGCCAGCAGCGCTTCCATGTCGCGCGCGGGCAGGAAGGCGCGCTCGCACAGCGTATCCGCGCGCGCGTTGAGCAACTGGTAGAGAATCTCGCGCCCGTGATAGCTCATCCCGATCTCGTAGAGGTCGGGGAAGGCCAGGCACCAGCGCAGCTTCACGCCGTCCCACGGCTTGGCCAGCGCGCCGCGCTCGCCGCCGATGTAGCGCGCGGGCTGCTGCACCCGGCGCAGGCGGTGCGGAGGGATGGCGCGGCGCAGATTTGGCGGACTGGGAATCTTCGCTTTCCCGGATCAGGCGGTTAGCTCGTGCCGCCGATTTCAGTCTTGAGGAACTCCTGCGAGGTCCCGGCGTGCAACAGCGCTTCCTGGTTATGCTGGAAGGCCTTGTCGGGTTCGCTTTGCGCCGCCTTCAGGGAGTCCAGCGCTTTTTGCGCCTCGACAAACG